>NZ_JBWXUE010000040.1:0-71963 GCF_057158765.1 Kitasatospora sp. NEAU-69 | reverse complement strand
GCGCGCCGTCTGCTCCGCAGACATGACGCGCCGTCGCGTCCCGCGACGGATGACGCTGCGTCGCTCCGCGACGCCGGCTGACTAGGGTCAGCGTAGCCCAGTCAGATTCCGGCAATCAGGTCTCTGCTGGGATCGGTACATAACTTGCCGTCAGTAGACATCATTTCCGATCTGCAGATGCAGATCCATCAACTCTCTTATAAATATACCTAGTTGATGCTCTCGTCGGCGGATTCGGTTACGCCTTGCGCTGCAGGAGGCCGGCCCGTCTCGGCTTCGGCTGCGCCCTCCGGGCGCCTTCGCTCTCCCGAGTTCGGTCGATTGTGCGGGCGGTCGAGCTTTCTGCGGGGTTGCGCTCAGTGATTTTCTGCCAGATTCCACTGTGGGCATGTGGTCTATGCCAATTTCAGGCTTCCTGGTGTCATGTCGCTGCTGCCTCCGGCTGCGTATCGTGCTTCGTCCGGGCCAGGGACGCTCGCCGGCCCCGGATTCTGTATCGCTTTGCGCGTTCTCCCGCGAGTACCTGTCTCCGGAAAGGTATGTACTGCCATTACATAACCTTCGGCCCTCGAAAGCTGTAATGCTTCTGACTCTCCGTCGAGCTTCCCGACTCCCTGTCAGGCTCCCAGCCCGATATGGGAGACGTAGGTGTAGGCGCCCCAGTCGGAGTCGAGCTCGCTGATGACGTCGTCCCAGATGCCTTCGAGGGCGTCCAGGTCCCCAGTGACCATCGCGTCGGCCGCCTCGTCCCAGACGTAGCGGACCTGGAAGCTGCGTACCCGCAGGTTGTCGCGTCGGCGTTTGGGTTCCACGACGGCCTGGTTGACGGGATGGATCTCGATCTTGGTGCCCCGGCCCTGGCGGTTGAGGTGTCGTTTGAAGGCGGAGGGGTTGGCGCGTACGTTCGCTGCGCGCAGATTCCAGTAGGCGGTGTCGATGGCCTCCAGGTTGGCCGGGCGGGGCCGCTGGGTGCCTCGGGTCCAGGCACGGATGGTCTTCGGTGTGGCGGTGATGCCTGCTTCGGCCAGGGCCCGCGCTCCGCCCTTGGAGGTGGTGAGGTACTTCATTCGTGCCATCAGGCCGCGGCGGGTGGTCGCCGGGGATTTGACGCCGCCTTTGACGATCATGCGTTCCAGGGCGTCTTCGAGTGCGCGGCCGAGGGCGATTCTGCCGTGGACGTTTCCCCGGTCGCGGTCGGCGCCGTAGCGTCCGAAGTTCTTCCATCCGTCGGTGGACATGGCTCAGGAGCTCCGCTTCGAGCTGAGGGGGAGGGTGTACTGGTCCTTCAGTTTCGTCTGCGTCGTCAGCCGGCCTTGTGTGAAGACGGTACGCCAGTCGGTCTCGCCGGTGATGTGGAGTTCGTCCGTGCCGCGCAGTCGAACGACCGTCAGGCCGCTTTCGTGGGCGCGCTTCGCCTTGAACCAGAGGTTCGCGAATGCCTGGGATCGGATGATGTGCATCCAGTCGGGTCGGCGGAGGTCGCGGTTGTGGGTGGATTCGCCGATGGTGGAGACGAATTTCGCGTACATGGCTTTGACGTATCGTTCGGTGACTTCGTCGCCGGTGGTGATGGCGGTTTCGCGGGCCAGGGTCAGGACGCGGCGGAACTTTTCCAGCAGGCTTTCCGTGGCGCCGGAGGTCCAGCACTCGGTGATGTGCGGGGTCTCGGCCAGGCCCAGCTTGTGACAGCGGATCAGCAGGCGGATCGTCGCGTCGTCCAGGAGGAGCGGGCCGCTCTCGTGGCGGTTGCCGATCGGGTCCGGCAGGTGCGGGTGTTCCCAGGGGGGGCGCTTGGCCAGGCGGTACACGCCTGAGCGTTTGGGGTCGAAGCCGCCATCGGGCCGGTGCTGCAGGGCGCCGATCGGCAGATGGGTCTTCATCGCGCTCAGGTAGGCCGCGTTGGTGTCCATGACGTTCACCGTGATGCTGTCTGCAGTGCCTGTCCTGAGGGCCTCCATGAGCGGGATGTTCTCCCATCGGTGGCGGCCCTCCCACACGTCGTCAGCGCCGTTCCTGGTCTTCTTGGAGAGGAATTCCAGGCGCTCCGGATAGACCGTGTGTTCATAGGTGGCGCCGACGCGGGTCGCCTCGAACAGGGCCATTCCGTTGGGGATGGCCTTCAGTTCCAGGGCAGTGGTGGCGGCCTCGGTGTCACCATCGTGCTCGCGGAGGGCGTCATCGACGACTGTGCTGATCATGTCGAGGTAGTAGCCGTAGTCCCGGCCGGCGTAGCTGGGGCGGTCGGCCGTCGGTGTGGGGCGGCTATGGGGAGTCCGGGCTGTGGGTGTCAGGGCCGGGTGCGGCGGACGGGCGGGGGCCTGCTCGGGCTGGCTGTCCGGGGCCGCACGGTTGGGGTCGGGGTGGGGCGCGGCGGGGCTGCTGTGGCGGGGGTTGTGGGTGTCTGTCGCGACCGGAGTGGCAGGGGTGGGTGAGTCGGCGGTGCTGGGGTGGGGGGTGGCGGGCTCTTGGGGGCGTTCTGTGGCTGTGCCGGGTGTCTGGGGTGCCTTCGGCGTCGGGGCAAGGCTGGTGGCGGGTGCAGTGGCTGCGTGGTCATCGGTGAGGCGGGCGTGGGCCGGGTCAGTGGTCAGGGTGATGGTGGCGAGGTGGCCGAGGTCGCGTTCGGCGATGGCGAGACGGACACGGCCGGCGCCGGTGCCGGGAGCGGCGGTGGTGGTGGTGTCGGGGGTGAGGGTGAGGGTGACGTCGGCGGCCAGGGCGGTGATCAGGTCGGGGTTGTCGGTGTCGAGGGCGGCCAGCACCGGGATGTGGTGGGTGCGGGCGAGGTGGGCGAGGGCCTGGCCGGCGTCGGCGAGGGCGTGGGGGCCGGACAGGGGCAGGCGGGGGTCTGGGGCGGTCTGGAGGCGGTCGACCGCTACGAGGGCAAGGTCGGGGATGTCTGCGGCGGTGGTGGTGATCGCTTCGGCGTCCAGGCCGGTCCCGTCGTCGATCAGCAATGGCGCTGCGGCAAGGAGCTCGGCGGTGCGGGCGGCGGCTTGTCGGTCGGCGTCGTCGAGGGTTCCGGCGCGCAGGCGGCGGTAGTCGGTCGGGGTGTGGGCGGCGATCAGGCGGGCGGCGATGTCGGCCCGGGTCGGCCCGGAGGCGGCGTACAGGACGGTGCGGTGCTGGGTGAGTGCGGTGTTGCGGGCGGCGCTGAGGGTCAGCAGGCTCGCTCCTGTGCCGGGAGCGCCGGCGACCAGGTAGAACCGGCCGGGCTGCAGGCCGCCCAGGGCGATGTCGAGGGTGGTGATGCCGGTCGGCAGGCCCACCAGCGGGGCTTGCTCGCCGTCTCCGGCTGTGGCGGCGGCGGGCAGCAGGGTGTCGAGGACTTCCCCGAGCGGGGCGGGCCGGCGGCGTGGGGACGACGGCGCAGCGGCGGCGGGTACGGGGGCGGGCGCAGCGGCGGCGGTGGCCTGGGCGGCGGGCGAATCGGGCTCGGCGGTCGCGGCGGGTCCAGGGGCCGGGGCGGGCGCGGTGGCCGGGGCCTTGGCGGGGGCCACCGGTGGGGCGGTGCGGGGGTCGGTTGAGGTGCTCGGCAGGGCTGGCATTGTGGTCGCACTGGTCGGCGGTGGTGGTGTGCCGGCGGTCGGCAGGAGGGCGGTGGCACAGGTCAGGACGGCCACTGGGCGCTTGTGGCGCAGCAGTACCTGCGGGGTGCCGGCGGCGGCGTGGGCGACCAGGTCGCCGAGGACGGGGCGGGCTTCGGCGATGCCGAAGGCGGGCGCACCGGCCGTGGGTAGGCCTGCTGCGGTGGCCAGGTGGGCGGAGATGAGCAGGGCCCGTTCTTCCTCGCCGCGGGTGAGTTCGGTGATGGTGCCCTGCTCGGCGTCCCGGATGAGTTGGGGCAGTAGCGGTCGGGCCTTGTGCACGCCCAGCGACATGGCGGGTGCGGCCGGGCTGTGGGTGGTGGGGTCGGGTGGTGGGGCGAATGCGGCGGGCACCAGGGCCTCCGGGGAAAGGGAGCGCGGCAGCGCAGCAGGAAGAACGGCCGGGATGTAACGCAGACCCTAGCATGTGCGATACATAAAGTGGGTGTGTGGTGAGCTGCAGGCTTCAAGCAAGTAGGCTGTGGTGTTGGTGTTCTGCCTGTCAGTCAGTTATGTAATGGTCAGGCGGTGGAGTACGCCGTAGCCAGCTCAGGGCTGCTCCTCGGACAGCTTGGGCCGCGAGGCGCAGTGCCGCGGTCGCACGAGACGGTCTGGTGGGCGCGGTGCCGGGTGCCGGGCAGAGTCGGTGTGGCCGTCATGGGCGGACGGGTTGGAGGTCTCGGGGCGCTGTGGTGTGGTGGCGGGCGGGCGGCTGCCCGCGCGGTCGTGTGGGCGGCGGTAGCGGGTCCTGTAGGTGCGGTCCGGGCCGGCGTCGAAGCAGGTCTCCTCGGCCGCGGGGTGCTACGGCCTCCTGCCGAGGACCATGGCGTTGGGAAGGCTGTCGCGCGGTGCGGCGGCGTCTGTGCGCAGGCGTCGGTGTCGTTGGCTAAGCCCGGTGCCAGGGTGGCCGAACATGCGGCCATCGACTCGGTGTCCGCAACCGGGTCACCGGCGGACTGTGGCTGGACTACGCACACCACCATCGCACCTCCGAGGCAAATCCGACCCGCCCAGCCCTGAAGGCCCAGCTCCCCCGACCGCTTCCGAGTGCTCTGGCGGGGGCCTCTCCCTGCCCGCCGCCGGGCGGGCGGTGGTTGTCGTGGGGTAAGCCACAAGAGCTCCTGGGGAGAAGTGACGCACGGCAGGCTCTCATTGTTCTCATATTTCCGCTATTTGCTGTAGTGTTCTTCCCGTGAGCGAAATGACGGGCAAGAACATCGAGCTGGACGGCGCCACCTACGCGCGGGTGAGGCTGCTGGCGCGGGCCTGGGCGGTGGACGAAGGAGAGGCGGTGCGCCGCCTGGTCGAGCACTTCGAGCACGGGCCCCGCTCCCCCAGGACGCCCGCGCCCGGAGTGGAGGAGGACGCCGCTCTGGCCGTGCACGTCGTCTACGAGGGGAACCGCGTGGACGGTCGGTACGACCCCGCCACGCGCTCCCTGGAAATCACCGCCGGGCCCGCCGCGGGCCGGTACAAGTCGCCGAGCGGTGCGGCAGCAGCCGTACTCCAGGCGTACAACCCCAAGGTCGCGCCCAACCGCAACGGCTGGTCGTTCTTCGTCGTGAACGACACCGGCGACTTCCTGCAGTCGGTCCGTTGACCGGACAGGAAAGCCAGCAGATCCGTGAGAACAATGAGGGGGACGAACATGGCAGAGACCGACGACCGCGATGAGGCGCTGCTGACCCAGCGCGCCGCGTTGATCGGGCTGATCTCGATCCTGGCCGGCGCAGCGATGGGAGCACTCGCGGCCATGAGCGGGATGCCCGCTCCCGGGGCGGTCGGCACCGCACTCGCGGCGGCGGGGACCAGCCTGCTGCCCGCCAACCGGCTCATCCGCTGAGCCGCACCCCACCACGGGACCGGCGGGACCGCGGGACCGGCACAGGCCCGGCCCGGCCCGGCCCGGCAACCTGACGATGATTCTCCAGCCCCCGTTCCTGCGCGCGCTCCTCGCGGATGCGCCGCCTCGGCCGACCGCGAGGAGCCGTTCATGAGTCGTCCTTCCGGGCGCATACGGCTTGCCACCTGCCGGTCGCCATCCGCCGGACGCGTGACGCGACTGCTCGTGGCACTGCTCGAGCGCACCACGGGCCGGCCGGCGGGCAGGCTGGCCACGGAGACGAAGGGGATCCGGCCGGCACGGCCCTGGCGGACACGGGCTCACGTCACCGCGGCGCGCGGCAAGATGTCACCAAGATCGCCCCACTCGTTCCCCTCGACGGGGCTGACGCACCCACCACCGCTGACACCCGAAACCGGGGCGCTGCAGCGACATCTCGGCCGAACCTCACGCTCACCTACAGCAGCGTCAACACCTTGCTCTCCCGAGCGGGCCGGCCCACCACCCGCCGCTGAACACGATCCCGCTCACGCCGATCGGTCAAGATCGTCTGTCACGGGACATGTGCATCGGGAATCCCCTTGATCGAAAGCCGGACGATCGGGAGGCTTGGGCGGTGATTCATGAACTGTCCCCTGCCTATCTGAGCTGGGACGACGTCGACCCTGCCCGACACCCTTTCGACGCCGACGCAACCCCGCGGGTGGTGCGGTTCCTCGGGCCTGCCGCACGGGTGCCCTCACGCCCCGACGGTCCAGCCCCGAGGGCCTGGACCCGGGACAAGGGCAGGCCGTGGGCCGACGCGATGTCACATGCCCTCATCGACCGATACGGCGTCTGGGCCGTGGGCTGGCGTTGGGCACACGACGAAGGCGACTTCGACGGGGGCCCGGTCGGGAGCTGGTGCTGCCCACCGCACTCGATCACCACATCGCAGGAGACGCTCGCCCGGGTCGCTGCGGCGCTGTGCGAGTGGCGCGCGTGGCTGGAGAGCCTCGCCGCGTGGTTCGAGGCCCACCCGCTGGACCTGGCCTCGGTCGAGGAACAGCGGATCCTATGGGAGCGCGCCGCCCGCAACCTGATCCTGCAGGTGTCCGACCGCACTGGCGGCGGCAGCGGCTGGTACGGACACTGCCGCCAGGTACTCACCTGGTTCCTCACCCGCTGGGGCGTCGAACCCGGGGCCGCCGAGGGCATGGTGGACCAGGCGATCGGGGGACGGTTCCGGAGCTGGACAGGCCCCGACGCGGTGCTGGTCGAGGACATCGCGGAGCGGCTCTCATTGTCGCTGCGCCCCAGCCACGGCGAACGATCCGGGCGGCCTGTGCCGGACCACCTGCAGACCTGGCTCGCGGTGCGCGCGGCCGTTCCCTGGCGGGAGTGCCCCGACGCCGGCGCGGACCAACCGGTGACCCCGTCGCAGGACGGCGCCGCCGACGACATCCGCGCGTTCGACGGCGCCATTGATCCCGCCCGCGCCGAAGGCATGCTCGCCGCACTGGAACTGGCACGGGCCGACGCGGCGCGCGGCGCGTCCCTGGACTTCGAACTCCTGCGCGGATGGCAACAGCACGTCCTGGGCACACGGCAGGCGCCGCCATTGCGCACCATGCCCGCCTTCGCCAAGGAAGGCCGGGAACGCTACGGCATCGCCCCGGACACGCGCGCGCAGCTGGACTCCTGCCTGGCCGAAAGCGCCATCGGCGCCGACAACCCGCTGCCCCTCACCGCCCGCGCCGCACGCGCCCACCTCGACGTCTGCTTCTTCCACCCCTTCGACGACGGCAACGCCCGCGCCGCGTTCCTCACCCTCGTCTTCGTCCTCGCCCGCGAGGGCATCACACTCGATGACGTCCTCCTGCTCCGCCGCATCTCCTTCCAGGCCGACAATCCCCAGGACGGCCCTACCCTCGCCCGGTACATCGGTACCCACCTGGAAGGGACCCGCCGCAACTCCGCTTCCCTCCCGTCCTCCACGTAGGGCGGTCACAGGGCCCGGCCGGCCGCCTTGCAACCGCGGACGAACCACTCGGGCGACGAGTCAAGATCATCCGGCAAACGGTCAAGATCATGTGCCATGGGACAGTCAGTGGAATCTTGAGCGTTGCCATCGAACATCGAACCCTGACGGGCCCGGCCGCGTGCCACCGAAGATCGAGTGGCCGAGGATCTCCGGCAGGGGCACGCAGCGTGCACCCTGCCGCCCCGACAGATCACCAACACGTTCGACGTGGTGTGGTCCGCTCAGGAGAATCGGCCCACGAGTCTGCTCGTGCACACCCTTTGGCCACGACGCCGACGGCGGTCACGACTTCCGGGAAGACCCTGAGTACGGCGACACCCTGGCCGGTTTCGAGAGCACCCCGACCCGGCTGTGGGGATCCGAGGGGATCCGAGGCGATCCGGGCCTTGGGCTCCCGGTTCTTTCCCCGACTCGAGGGCGACGATCTCCGCGTAGAGCGGGACGAGATCGATGACTTCCTCGCCGAGTGTGAGGCGATCCGTCCCCACCCCGACCACCTTGCCGGACAGGGCGGTCACGAGGCCGGCCATGTCACCAAGGGCTTCGACAACATCGCCGCCAGCGGTGGGATCGTCGTCCGGTAGCAGTGACCAATCCTCAAACAGCACACGGCCGAAGTACACCGTCACAGGACAATGCCTCCGCAGTGCGCGAGCGTGTCGCCCGATGACGCCCGGGACGAGGTTCCTCGACGCCGGCTTCCCCACCGGGGGAAGGAGGTTCACTGCCGGGGGTTCGCTGCCGGGGGATCCGGTGCATGTGCGGTGCTTGCAGAGCTTCCGGTTGCCCGCGGGTGAGGTGGGCCGCGTCGCGGCGCTGCCGCGAGATCCACTCACCCAGGCGGAACCGGCAGCCTCCGAACGGCCCCGTCAACTGCTCGCGCGGAAGGTCGGCCAGCCGACCTCGGTGACCAACTCGTGCTCGTCGGCCACGTCCAGGGGGCTGCGCAGGTAGAACTCGCGCAGCGGGCCGTCCACACTGATCGCGTGGCGCGTGGCGTGGGTGCCCAGGTCGCCGTAGGTGAGGTCGATGCTCTGCAGGGTGCCGCGGTGGACGGCGACCGCGAGTTCCGCACCGGGCACGAGCACGGCCTCGATCCAGCCGACCGGGCGACCGGGCGAACCGGGCCCTCGACGGGGACGAACACCAGCGCCTGGCCACGCTCGTCCTCCAGCAACCCGGTCGCGAAGAGAGCACCCATCGGGCCGGTGGTGCGCACCGCGCGGGCGCCGGTGAAGCGCGCAGCTCACCCAGCGCCCCCTGCCACCAGCCCGCCGGGTCCCGGCGGTCCACCACCTCACGGATCCCGATCGCCGCCTGCTCACGGACCGTGCGGTACTCGATGGCCGGCCCGTGCCCGGGGCGCGCCAGCAGGTCGCGCAGCGACTCGACGGCGCCGCGCGCCTGCGCGAGCCGGTCCTCCAGGCGGGCGAGATGCGCGGCGATCAGCTCGTTGCGGCCACTCACGTCCCCGGCGGCCGGCAGCCCCAGGTCGTAGTGACGACCGGGACGGCGTCGTCTTCGGCTCGGTGAATGGCTACGCAGCGTCGTGTGGAGTACGAGAGCGGGGAGTTCCGAGGCTCTGGCCGTTCAGGCGGAGGGGGCGCCGGTGGTGGCGTCTATGGCATAGAGGTTGCCGTCGACACCGCCGAAGTACACGACCCCGTTCGCAACGGTGGGCGAACCAGTGCTGGCGTTGACGGCGTAGGACCACTTCTTGGTACCGGTGGCGGCGTCAACAGCGTGGAGGCCATCACCGCCGGCGTACACCACGCCGCCGGCCACCGTCAGGTGGGACGCAGCGCTCGGGCCGAAGCTGGAGGTCCACTTCCTTGCGCTGCTGGCGGCATCGACGGCGTAGATGTTTCCGGCCCGGCCGTAGTACACCACGCCGTCAGCCACTGCCACGGTCGTGACGGCGAACGCGCCTCCGCTGAAGCGCCACTGTTCGGTGCCGGTGGCGCACGTCCACTTCGTAGTACCGCCGGCGGCGTCGACGGCGTACAGCAGATCGTCGTCGCTACCGAAGTACACGACCCCGTTGGCGACGGTGGGCGAGTTGACGCCCGCGCCGGCGGTGCAGATCCACCGCTTGGTGCCGGTCGCGGCCTCGACGGCGTGGAGAGTGCCGTCCGCACCGCCACCGGTGTAGACCGTCGCGTCCGCGGCGGTCAGCGACGCCCCCAGGGTGGAGCCGGTGCTGTAGGTCCACTTCGCGGTGCCGCTGAGGGGGTCGACGGCATGCAGGTCGGCGCCGCCGTTCACGTAGACCGTCCCGCCCGCGACCACAGGCGACGACCCGAAGCCGTCGACCACGCTGTAGGCCCACTTCACAGTGCCACTGGCGGCATCGAGGGCGTACAACCTGCTGCCGCCGCAGACGAACACCGCCCCGCCGGCCGCCACCGGCGACGACACGGTGCCGTCGCCGGTGGAAAAAGCCCACCTCCGGGCGCCGGTGGCGGCGTCGACGGCATAGACATGACGATCCGCGCTCGCGACATACACCATGCTCCCGGACACCGCCGGCGTGGTGGTCACAGCTCCCGAGGTCAGGAAGATCCACGTCCGGGAGGAGCTCATCACGGCCGGCCGGTCAGGGGCAAGACCCGGCCGCGACGTCCTGCGGTGCAGGGCCACCACAGCGCCCACCCCGCCGACGGTGACGACAGCACCGGCAGCGGTCCCGAAAAACCGGCGCCGTCCGGTGAGCGGCGGGCGAGGACGGCGCGCATCAACACCGCTCTGCCCACCGCCCCCGCTCGGTTCGCCCGCATCCCGCGCGAGTTCCCCTGCATCGGGAACACCGGCGCTCTCACGACCGGTATCCGCAAGGCGGGGCGTGACCGCGGGCACGGAGGCCGTGGCGGGCCGCTCGTGACCCGGGACCGGGCCAGTCGCCGACAGAGCGGCTGGGCGGATGTCCAGGGCTTCGACCTGACGGGCCGTGACGCGCCGGATGACCACGACGAACACGACGGTGTGAACCAGCCCGAGCGCCACACTGAGCAGCACACAGGTTGTGTGCAGGTCCCGGAACCCGGCCGCGAGGCCCGCGACCATGGAGGTGAGATACACGCCCCACCACAGATGCACGAGCAGGGGCGCTCCTGAAACCCCGCTGGAGCGCCAGAGTCCCAGGGTGATGCGCCAGCGCGTCCAGATGTTCAGCCCTGGCACGACCCACCCCGCACTCGCCCAACCGCGGCCGAACGGCTGGCCACCGGGGTCCAGCAACGCGGCGTTCGTCCAGCAGCGGCGCAGCCACACAGCGCCGACGATGTAGCTGACGATGAGGAACAACAGGTAGAGCAGGGCCATGAGGCCGATCAGCTTCCTGCTACCCGCGTAGAGGACGGTCAGTTGGCCCGCCGCAAAGCACAGGCTGGCCAGGATGGCGGACCACTGGTATCCGAGAGCGGGCTCCCTGGGATCGACCGGCTGTCGGGGTTCCACGCATGTCCTCCTGACGGTGATGATCACCGGGACGCTACATCGAGGGCTGCCGACGCTGTCACGAGGGTCCCGAGCCCGGTCGTCGCGGCCCGCGACTGCGCCAACGGCCACCTCCGCGAGTCGGGGATGCGCGCGGTTGCGTCTGCCGGCGGCGTTCAGTGTCCGGCGGCATCGCGGAACCGGAGGGTTACATCGCCGACCTCTACCCCGGCGAGGCCAAGACCGACGCCCGCGACGCCTTCGTCATCGCGGACCCCGCCCGCACCATGCCGCACACCCTGCGCGGCATCGAGCCCACCGACGAGCCCACCGCCGAGCCCACCGACGAGCCCACCGCCGAGCTGGAGATGATCGTCGGCTTCGACGACGACCTCGCCGGCGAGGCGACCCGCATCGCCAACCACCCGCGCGGCCTGCTCACCCAGATCCACCCGCACCTGGAACACGTGCTGGGGCCCAGGATCGACCCCCCGGCGGTGCCGGCCCTGCTGGAGCGGTTCGGCTCACCGGCCGCCCTGCGCAAGGCCGGACGCCGCCGCCCGCTCGGCATCGCCCGGCCCTTGGCCCCGCGCACGTTCGAGCGCCTCGTCGAGGACATCCCCAGCGCGCTCGACGAGCAGACCGTGATCGCCCCGGGCACCGAGGCAGCCGCGCTGATCGTGCCGAGCCTGGCCGGCTCACCGCGGGCCGTCCTCGACCGGCGCAAGCTCCTGGAGAAGCGGATCCAGGAGCTGCCGCACGAGCACCCGTTGTCGCAGATCCCGACCCCCATTCCCGGCATCGCCACCAGGACCGGTGCCCGCGTCCTGGTGCCGATGCCGGCGACGCCAGCACGTTCCCGACCGCCGCCCACCTCGCCCCCCACGCCGGCCTCGCCCCCGCCACCCGCAGTTCCGGCTCCTCCATACGCGGCGAGCAACCCTCCCGCCGCAGCAACAAGCAGCTGAAACGGGCGTTGCTCCTGGCCGCGTTCGCCTCACTCGGCGACCCGGCCTCCCGCACCTACTACGACAAGAAGACCGGCCAGGGCAAACGTCATACCCAAGCCCCCCTCCGCCTGACCAGACACCGGATTGACGTCCGGTTCGCCATGCTCCGCGACGGAACCTTCCACGAAGCCCGCGTCCCCCAGGTGATGACTGCATGAACCAGCCCACAGACAGCTCGACTCACATCAACATCTTGTGCCTGTCCACGTCGAGATCTCCGCGACAGCCAGACAGACAGCTTCTTCCGGGCCCTGGGCGAGCCACCCGCAGACCACTGCGACGTCCGGCACACCATCCGGACCCGCCAGCGCGTCATGCACTCCGGTCTGCATCCACTCGCCATCACTATCGTCGGCCCCGACGTCGGCCCCGGCGACCGCCCTGGCGACCGCCCTGGCGACCGCCAGAGCGATGAGCCTCACGGCGGCAGCGTCCCCACCCGGGCCAGGGTCTCTGCCGTCTGTCGAGTCACCGCCGTGTCCTCGACGTCCAGCAGCAGGCCCACCAACGCTTCCGCAGCCTCAGGAACATCAGCGAAGGAAGCAAGATCACGCCCGGCACGAACACGTTGCGACCACGAAGGAGACGAAGCCTCAGCCAAGGCCGCCTCCAACCCACTCATCATCTCCGACACAACCAGACGCTCTCATGCCCCACGACGAAGATCGAACCCGGACCGAAGCCGCCCCACGCACTTGACGAAGAACATCGAGGCCCCCCGCCGCCCTACGCCGGCACCGCGAGCCCGACACGCACGAACCCCCGACAGCGAGCGGCGGGCAGCGGGCAGCGGGGGCCGCGGGGCCCGACAGCGGGCAGCGGGCGGGACGGCGGGCAGCAGGGGCAGCGGGGGCTCAGTGGTCCGGGAGCGTGTACGCGGCGCGGATACCGCCATGGACGGGGAGTTCGCAGGCGGTCAGGTAGCCCGAGTCCGGGCCGGCGAGAAAGGCGACCGCGCCCGCGACCTCCTCGAGAGTGGCGAAGCGGTCCATCGGGATGTGGGCGAAACGCCGCCGGGTCTCCTCCTCCCCCATCCGATCGAACATGGCACGGGTCTGCGGGGCCTCGACCGGCCCCAGGGCCAGGGTGTTCACCCGGATGCCACGCCGTGCCAGATGCGTGCCCAGGTCGCGCCCGAGCTGGGTCACCGCCGCCTTGGCCGCGGAGAAGGCCATCTGGGCGGTCGCCGCACCCATACCCGCAAGGAAGGAACCGGTCAGCACCACCGAGCCACCAGGGTTCATCACCGGCACCCCGTAGCGGCAGCTGAGCACCGCAGGGGTGAGGACGGCCCGAAAGACCCGCTCCCAGACCTCGTGGGGCGTCTCCAACAGGCCGTGGTCCTCGCGATCCATGGGGCCGGCGTTGACGTGGAGCACGTCGATCCCGCCGAACTCCGCATGGATACGCTCGAACGCCCGTCGCGTCTCAGCCTCGATCCGCAGGTCCGCCACGAACAGCGGAAAGCCGACGCCGTCCGGCGGCTGCCGGTCGATCCCGACCACCCGCCCACCCTCGGCAACCAGCCGTGCCGCGACAGCACCGGCGATCGCCCCGCCCGCCCCGGCGATCACGCAGATCCGCCCACCCAACCGCCCCCGCTCCTCGCCGCTCCCACCCACGACCGCCCCTCTCCTCGTTCCCGCTCGAATCCCGCCAGTCCCCGCCCCGATGGTTCCCGTCCCGACAGCGCCTGCCCGCGACGGGCCCGGCGGAGCCTGCCGCGGGCAGCACCGCACGGACCTGTTCACCAGCAGCCTCACTGCCCCGGACCGTGATCGACACGCACAGCGTGACGGCCACGAACGGCCCACACCACCCGGTTACTCCGACTGCTCCGACTGCTCCGACAACGGCATCTCACACACCGTCACATCAGGTGGCGTTTGATCCCGCCGAAATCCGGCGGTACCGACTCCCCCTCCCCAAGACGTGGCGCACTGCCACCGCGAAAACCCGGCCGAGGGACGCGGCGGGCAGGCTCCAGAAGCCCCGCGCGCGCAAGCACCCCGCGCCGGACCGGCCACGGCGTGACCCTGCACGGCAACCCGCCACTTCGCAGGCCGCCCGCCGTTCCGAGCAGCCCGGGCCGGCCACGGGTCCGGTCGATGAATCAGGGCCGCTGACGGCTTGGGCTTCTTGCATTTCGTGGATGGTGCACTTGAGCCTGCCGGAAGCGAGGACGGTACCGATCCAGCCGTCGAGGGCGGGGAGCAGCGCGTCCTCGCGCAGGCAGACGGTCGGCGGGTGGTCGACGGCGTGGCTCTGGGCGCATTCGCCAAAGTAGCGGCAGCGGTAGTGGGGGGTGGGGGTGGCCGTTGTCGAAGTCGCCCTGCCCCTTGCGCACGCACAGGGCGCAGCGGAGCAGTCCGCGTTGCGCGTGAGGGCGTTCGGTGGCCGCTGGGCTTGGGCGATGGTCGGTGCTGGTGGCGGTGCTGGGCCCACTCACGGGCGTCGGCCCGACGGTCGCCGTAGGACGTTGACGACCAGGGAAACGCCGATCCGGTCTTGTTTCCGACGCCCGGTCAGCAGTTCCTGGTGCGTCGCGGCTGCCGGGATCCGGGAGCCGGAGAGTCAACAGGCCAGGCTCCGCAGCTACGCGCAGTGATGGCCTGACCGTTGGCTCGCTTGAGCCACCACTCCGACGGACGTGACCCCTGGGACTGGGCCGCATGACGCTGAGTCAGGTGGGCTTATCTGATGGGACATTGACGATACGTAAGCCAGGATGCACAGTGGTGATGACAATACTCATATCAGCTAATGCCCAAGGGAGTGGCAGATGGCTTTTCGCAGGAGTCTCGTCGGTCTGGCAACGGCCGGGTTGATGGTCCTCGGTGGCGGGGTGGCCCAGCTGGCGGCCGCCGGGCCGGCGGCCGCGCAAGCCCCCTGTAGCCGATGGGTGATGGGACCGAACGACGGCGGGCAGGTGATGTGCCCGAACTTCGAGGTGTTCCGGGCCGCCGTCTACTGCATCCACGCCGGCACCACCTACACGAACTACGGCGACTGGGTCACCGCCGGCAGCATCTCCGACGCGTGGTGCAACAACGGCGACAAGCTGCAGAACACGAGCTACCCCCTCTACAGCGTCTCGTGGGAAGAGGGCTGAAATCCCGTCGAGGATCCGTTGAGGATCCCGGTGCAGTCCGGGCCGCCATGCCAGATGGCAGCCCGGACCCGCCGGAGCAGCACCCGCAGCGGCGCCCCAGGCCTTCCGGGAGCCGGTGACAGTTGGATTTCCGCCGGCTGATGATGCGCCCTCACATCGGCCGCGCCCTCCACAAGGGCCCGCCCGGCGAGGACTTCCTCGCCGACGGCTCCCCACTGCGGCAGTGGCGGCTCTACGTGTGTTGTTCGGGGACGTTGGTGACACGCGTGGTTGGTGCTTGAACGGGTGAGGGCCTTCTGGCTCGGTGGGGATTGCGACGTCTCGACCGAGTTCAGGAGGCCCTCGTGCCCCACCGTAACGCCCCGCTGACCGAGACCGGCCGCTTGCGGCTGGCCCGCTGTGTCGTCGATGACGGGTGGCCCCTGCGCAGGGCCGCGGAACGGTTCCAGGTCAGCCACACCACCGCCGCACGCTGGGCCACCCGCTACCGGCAGGACGGCATCGCCGGAATAAGTGACCGCACCAGCCGCCCCCACCACCAGCCGAACAGGACCCCGGCCCGGGTGGAGGAACACGTCCTGCGGCTGCGGCGCGAGCACCGCATCGGCCCGCTGAGACTGGCCATGCGCTGCGGCATCGCACCCTCGACCGGGCCACCGGCGAGCCCGTGCGCCGCTACGAACGCAGCCGGCCCGGCGAACTCGTGCACATCGACGTCAAGAAACTCGGCCGGGCCCAGGGTCGACGCAACCGCAGCGGCACCGGCTACGCCTACCTGCACACCGCACTGGACGACCACTCCCGCCTGGCCTACACCGAGGACCTGCCCGACGAGACCGCACCGACATGCGCCGCCTTCCTCACCCGGGCAACCGCCTGGTTCGCGTCCCTGGGCATCACCGTCGAACGCGTCCTGACCGACAACGCCTGGGCCTACAGCAAGAACACCTGGCGCGACACCTGCCACCAACTGGGAATCAGCCCACGCCGGACCCGACCCTGGCGCCCCCAGACCAACGGCAAGGTCGAACGCTTCCACCGCACCCTGCTCGAGGAGTGGGCCTACCAACAGCCCTACACCTCCGACCACAACCGCATGAAGGCGTTTCCCGACTGGCTGCACTGGTACAACTACCACCGACCCCACACCGGCATCGCAGGACAAACACCAGCCAGCCGCGTCACCAACCTGCCCGAACAACACATCTACGGCGTGGCCCGCATCCGGAACAGCATGAACCCGAACACGACCGCCCACCCCGAACCGCAAGCGCTCGTTCCGGCCACCGCCGAGGCGATGGAACAGTTCGGCCAAGCCTTCAAACAGCACGTCAAGCCCACCCATGACGCCCTCGCGCACCTGCGGCACAAGCCGCCGATCACCGATGACAGCCACCAGCCACCAGCCACCAGCCGACGAACGACGAACGACGAACGAGGCCTTCCGCACCACCATCGACAAGACGCTGCCGACCCCCCTGGACGAGTCGGAGCTCTCCGGGTCCACGTGGCCGGCGGGGCCGATCGATCAGGACAGCCCCACCGAGCGCGTTCTGCGGCCCAACCGGCCACCGTGAGCACGATCTTGCCGACCCGCCGGCCGGACTCCAGACAGCCGTGCGCATCGACCACCCAGTCCAGCAGGAAGGTCCGGCCCACAGCCGGCCACAGCCGACCCTCCCGCAACCCCGCCCGGACGAACTCCCCGGCCCAGCAACGGCGTTCGGCATCCGAGGTGGTCCCGAAGACCAGGCACCCGCGCAACGCCAGACCCTTGCCGACCGCCGGCCGGCGGAACGCAGCGGGCTCGCCACTGAGACCGCCGTACACCACGACGATGCCACCCGCAGCGGTGGCCCGGGCCAGGGCCGTCTCCACCCAGGGACCGGCCACCGGGCCCAAGACCACCCGCACACCCACGCCGCCGGAGACCCACAGCCGACGCCTCGGCGAGGATCCGGTAGCCGCCGACCATGCACGCGGACCCGCCCCATCGCCACTCCCCCCACCCAGACCGGACCGGACCCGGGGCGACAGCCCCGACCCCACCACCATGAACCGGCCACCCATCCGCCCCCGCACCCGGTTACCGGGCCGACCGGATGGGCCGACCCCCGCCGGTGGCGAAATCGGCATACCGAGCGGGGGCTGGGGCGACTCGACGAGGGGCATGGTGGCGTTCATCAGGAAGCGTGCACCCAGCATGACCCAGCGCCCGCGGTAGCGCCGCCGCCACCTGTCTGCAGGTCCTGCTGGTCGCTACGGTGCAGCACGAAAATCCGGGCCAGCGCCACCAGGCTCGGCCCGCACAGCAACGTCGCCAGCCACCACACGTCCCGCGCCACGAACACCCCCGCGCTGGCTTTGTTCACGGAACATGAATGCCGCCGGGATTCTTCGCGAGGCCCGGTTTCAGCGGATCCGGGACCGCGAGAGCCACGGAAGCGGCAGGTGACCGGAAGGGTCCGTGGGCCGCGCGTCACTGTCACACCCCGACCGGGCGCGCTCCCGGCCCGACACCGGCACCACACGCTCTCCCGCGGCTACCGTTCGCCCCGACCGACACCGGCGAGCAGGCCGCCCGGCAGCGCATCCGCGCCCCCCAGGCCCTCGCCGGCGGCCACCCGCCGGTCCGCCCGGACGCCGGGGCGGGGCGGGGCGGCAGTGCTCGGCGCACTACAGCGTGGGCCGCAGCCATCCGGCGGTGGCGATCGCATGCCGAGATCCACTTCAACTAGCCGCAGGATGTTCAAGTTGACGGTGCCTCACATTCAGATGGCATGTGAAATATCACATTGCAACGGCTCTGGATGGGTCCAGCAGCCCCCACGAACCAGGAGAACCCCATGACTCGCACAATCCTGACGGCGGCCGGCATGCTGGGCGCCATGGGCATCGCTCTGGCCGGCGCGGTTCCGGCCGGTGCCGCG
This sequence comes from Kitasatospora sp. NEAU-69, assembly GCF_057158765.1. NCBI lineage: Bacteria > Bacillati > Actinomycetota > Actinomycetes > Kitasatosporales > Streptomycetaceae > Kitasatospora > Kitasatospora sp. NEAU-69. Next base: position 54,026 of record NZ_JBWXUE010000040.1, on the reverse strand, counting down.
ACGGTGTCCTCCGCCACCACCACGACCACGACCTGTGGCAGCTACGGCCTCCAGGCGGGCCTGGGGACCAAGCTGTGTGCCACGGTGACCGACGGCACCGTCCAGCTCACGGGCCGGCTCGGCCTGGCCGGCCCCGCCCCGCTGCAGGAGGACGTCGTGGTCACCCTGACCGGCAACGTCGCCGGCGGGGACACCCTCGGGACGGTTCAGCAGTCGCTTCACTTCCAGGGCCAGACGCTGCAGGTCGCCGGCGTGGGCGGGACCGTGCCATGCGGCTCGACCGTGCACGGCTCGTTCTCGGTCGCCTCCTTCGGGAAGTTCAACACCCCGGTCACCATCGATGTGCCGGTGAACTGCTGAAGTAGCGAGCGAGCGTGTGAAGGTGGCGAGTGAGCGCGGTCGGCGCCGATGCACGGCCGACCGCGCTCACTCGCTTCGCCCACCCCTCCCCCGCCCCTGATGGCCCGGGGGGGTCGGACCCGTCCCGGACAAGGCCGGCGCCCGCTCCCGCCACGCCCGCCGGCGTCCCGCCCGGGGCATTCGGTGGGACACCACACCGGGCCGACTCCGCGCCACTCGTCGCCACCAGGTCTGGAGAGCGCAGCGCGGCGCAGCCCACCGGGGGCCGCGAAGACCGGCCGGGGAACACCCCGAGTCGATTCCGGTGACGTCGAAGTGGCGGGCGTCGGCGTTGCGCCGGCGCAGGTAGGCGTACAACGCGCGGGTCTGGACGGTGTGGTTCGCGTGGTTCGGCGGCGGGCGGGCCGGGGCAGCGCTCTGTGCGAAGGAAGTCTGCGCTCCCTGCTAAGGGCCGGGGCAGTCGGGCGGGGCACAGTGGTGGCCACCACCATGCGCAACCTGACGCAGAAAGGTGACTCCGTGACAGACCACAGCTCCCCCAAGACCACCACGTGGGGCAAGGCCCTCGTCGCCCTGATGATGGCGCTCCTCGCCTTCGCCACCACCGCCGGTACGGCCGGCGCGGCCACCGGCGGCTCCCACCCGGACTTCTCCGCCCAGGCCAGGAGCCTGGGGCTGACGAGTGCCCAGGCCAGGAGCCTGCAGAGCCGGGCCGCCGGATACATCGCCAAGACCGGTGGCACCCAGGTGGCTGTCAACAAGATCGCCCTGGCGGGCGGTGGAGTGCTGCTGCTCGCCCTGCCCGGCGAGCAGCGCGCCCGCGAGCTCACCGCGAACAGCGCCGCACCGTTCGCCTCGACCTGCCCCTACACCTACGTGTGCGCCTACAGCGCCCCGAACTTCCAGGGCGACTCCATCCAGCTCTTCACCTGCAACACCCTGACCCCGATCCCCTGGTATGCCAACGGGTCCTGGATCAACAACCAGCGCTCCACCCTGTACGCGAGGTTCTACCGCAGTGACGGGACCGTCGGCTGGACCTCGCCCGGCGGCTACAGCTCCGACCCCAACGCCCCCTGGAGCTGGGTCTACTGGCTCAGCCCCTGCTGACGGATGTGACCCGACCGGGCCCCGGCTCACCGCTCAGGCGGTGAGCCGGGGCCCCGCCGTTCACCGCCTCGGGTCCACCGGGGCCTGCCTGCGGAACTCGCTGGGCGCCACCCCGTACGCGGCCCGGAAAGCCCGACTGAAGTCGGCCGGATGCCGGAACCCCCAGCGAGCGGCGGTCTCGCCGACCGTCCGGTGACGCAGGCGCCGGTCGGCCAGATCCGCCCGACTGTGTTCCAGCCGCAGACGGCGGATCCTGGCACCGACCGTCTCCGCCTGCTGCCGGAACAAACCGTGCAGGCTGCGGACCGAGATGTGATGGTGCGCCGCGACAACAGCCGGGCTCAGGTTCACATCGGCGAGGTTGTGGTCGATGAAGGCGTCGATCCGCGCAAGCAGCACCCGGGCCCGGGGCTCGGCCGGCAAGGTGGCCGAACCGTCCAGCCGGGCAGCCAGGAAAGCGACGGCCAGGTCGAACCCGACGGCCCCCAGGCGCTGCAACTCGGTCGCCTCGCACTGGGCGGCATCGGCACGCAGCCCCGCCAGGTAGCCCACGAGCAGGGCCCCCGAGCCCGCCCGGACCGGGAGGCGGGTGGCGAGCAAACCATCCACCCGGCCCTGGGGCAGCGGCAGGTCCGCCCTCGACAGTCGGATCAAGGTGACCCGCGACTGCCGGCCATGATCCTCGAACTCGCAGGCCAGCGGATGCGAGGTATCGAAGAGAGTCAGCTCACCACCCCGCAACCTGGTATTGGCGCCGCCCTGCTCCAACCTCACCGGGCTGCCATGGACGAGCAGCAGGAAGTAACTCTCCGAATCCGCCTGCCGGATATGCGCGGGCGTCCGCCGCCACGACATCGGTGAGAACGAGAACGCGGCCACCTCGGTGCGGGCGGCCCGCAACGCGACCGCCGTCCCCCGGAAACAGTCGGCGTAGGCGGTGGAAATCGTCAACGGCGCGACCACCCGCCCCACCATCCGCTGCCACCACACCAATCCCTCCCGCGCGCTGACACCCTCGACAGCGACCGGGCACGGCGGCTCGGGCACATCCGCCCAGCTCGTATCCATACGCACTTTTGCCCCCCGTGGCCGTGCGAACACAGTCCATGGTTCGACGAGGCGCCACCCCCGGAAAGCACCATCCCAGCCAACTCCCAAGCGGCGGAGAGTGGCGGGGATGACCGAATTGCGGCCACCACCGGGTGGCGGCCCCCGCGCGGGGAGCCGGTTCGGGCGGATTTCGCAGGGAATGGGACACGCCGCAAGACCGCAGGGCAGGTCGACTGGTGTCCCCGCGTCAGCCTCCGATGGCCGAAAGCCGCCAGGAGACCGCCCCGCGCAGACGGCGCCGGACCCGACCCGCGGTGGACCGTAGTGGCGGTTCCTGACGAGGAGTCGGATCCCTGCGCCCGCCGCCCCGGGCAAGAGGCCGGGGGGCGGCGGGCCGGGTGGTCAGGCCTGTGCGGTGCCCGGCCGGTGGCCCGGGGCGTCAGCGGCGGCGCGCTTGAGGACGGCGGTATCAGCGGTGACGGTGCCGGGCTTGACCCCATTGGCCTCGGTGACCCGGACGCTGCGCTCGCCCAGGAAGGCGTACGAGGTGCGGTCGAAGACGATCTCATCGCGGGAGCCACTGGCGGTGTCGGTCCGGGCGATGGCGATACCGGTACGGCCGGCGGCATCGGTGGCGGCGTCGACCAGGACGACGCCCGGGATACCGGCCGCAGCCTGGCAGAGCGCGGCGGCGAGCCTGCCGGGCACCGCCTGTTCGCGGATCAGGTCACCGATGGTCACGAAAGCCTCCTGATCCGCACTGCTGCCGGCCCCTCCGTCTCGGCATAGATCTTCCGCAGCAGTTCCCGCGGGCCGGTCGGCAAGGTGCGCAGGCAGTCGTAGGAGGGAACGTTCAGCGAAGCACCGGCACCCGAACCGAGCACCTCGCCGCCCTCCGGGGTCCGGCCCTCCTCCGTGAACCAGCCGGTGCGGCCATCGGCCGAAGACCACACCCGCCGCCGGTGCGGCCTGTCGACCCACACCCGCGACGCGCCACTACTGAAATCGACCGAGCCCGCGAGATGGGACACGGCGCTCCCGACGCAGACCTACCACCCCAAACGCACGACAAGGCCCGGCACCGCCCGCACGGCCAAAGAGACCCCCGCGACCGCCCACGGGCACGACGAGATCCGGAGGATGAAGACCGCAACCGTGGCCAAGCTGCCCTTCCCGCACGCCGCCCAGGCCCTGCAGGCCGTGCGCCGCCGACGCATCGTGGCCACCGGCAGGGTCAGCCTCGAACACGTCTACGCCGTCACCAGCCTGACCGCCGATCAGGCGAGTGCGGGCGAGATCGCCCGCCGGGCGCGGGAACACTGGGGCATCGAGAACAAGATCCACGTCAGGGACGTGACCTACGGCGAGGACGCCTCTCGCGTTCGCCGCGGAAACGCACCCCGCGCCATGGCCGCCCTTCGCAACCTGGCCATCGGCGCACTCCGACTGACCGGCCGCAGCAACATCGCCGCCGGTCTACGCCACCATGCACGCGATGCCACCCGTCCGCTCATCACCTTGGCATCATGTGATCGAACCGGACACACCGCGAGAACGACGCCGCCATGGTCACCGAGGTGATGCCGATCGGTGAAACCAAGCGGCGCATTCACCGTCCGGCAGTCGGCACCGCTGACATCCTCCACGGTCCTCGTCGTTTCCATGTCGCTTCGCACCACCGGGCACCGGCCCCCGTGCCGCCCTCCCCGGCGCGCCACGTCACCGCCCACGCCCCGACTGCCGTACGGGCGCGGCCTGCTGGCCCGGATCGACTCGCCCGCCGAGGATTTAGACTGCCAGGAGTAGCGCCCGTACCGCAGTCGGGGCGTGGGCGGGCGCGGAGAATGCGTGGCAGGGGGCTGTGGTGGTCACAACGAGCGTGGTACTCGTCCTGTGGATCATCCTCCTGTGGGTCCGGAGCGCGCGGGCGCGCGCCCGGCACGAATCGGCCCGGGTCTACGAGGGTGTGGTCGTCGGGCGCCACAGCACTCGCGTCCTGCTGACCAGCGGTAACACCCACACCGAACACCGGCTCCTGGTTCGCTGCGACGATGGCACTGAACAGAGCTACCTGGTGGACAGCGCCACATGGGCCGCCCTCGGGGAAGGCGACCGCATCGTCAAACGCGCGGGGGAGCGCCGGCCGGTGAAGGGCTGACCGCAGGCTCCCAGGCGGCCAGCGCGCGGAGCCGGCGAACCGGCCTTCCGGTGATCATGAGGTGTCGAGTCCCTGATCACCACGACGGAAGACCGTGCCTGCCCGCTCATCATCCCGTGCCCGCCTCCATCTCAGCTTCGGGCAGCCAGCCGCGAAACATCGCAATCTACCTGATCAACCATCAACTCGGACAGAACGCGAGAACGACGCGGCTCTGCCGGCGCTATGAGCTCGTAACAGGAGCAAGATGGTTTTGTGGTCGGGAGCCACCGCAGACGGCCGAGCCCGGAAGCGACGGGGACGCGCCTGGGGTCGGGCTGGTGGAAGGCCGGCCGTGCCGGGGCATGGACATGGCTGCCCGCCCGGTGACCCGGGCTACCGTGGCGGTGGTGCGGAGGCTATACGGGGTGCCCCCGCCGACAGGCGCCGACGGGGATTGGGGGGCTGACATGGCCCGCCGCCTGACCGGCTCGAGCACGCCCACCAGGCGCGACCCGCAGGCGGCGAGCACATGAGCATCCAGCCCCTCCTCGACGTACTCGACCTCCAAGAACAGGCCGCTCAGGGCCTGGCCGACGACCTCCGCACGCAGATCGAGGAGCTGCAGGGCCGGCTACGGGAGGCCGAGACCCAGCTCGAGCACCTCGCGATCACCCGCAAGACCGTCACCGCCCTCGCCGACCGCCTCCCGACCCGCACCATCCCGCCCGAGCATCCGGGCTACCCCCTCATCCTCGCCCCTCGAGGCGTTGTGGAGGTCGAGGCGTCGTTCCCAGCGGACGGCGAGGCGCTTGAACTGGTGGAGCTGGGCGAAGGTCTGCTCGACGACGTGGCGGAGCTTGCCGAGACCGATGATGTCCCAAGGTCCCTTGCGGGAGATGATCGGCAGGATCCGGCGCTTTCGCAGCTCCTGGCGGTTGGGGTCGCTGTCGTAGCCCTTGTCGCCGAGCAGGGCGTCCGGGCGCTTGCGGGGGTGACCGACCCGGCCGGCAGGGGTCTGGGTGACGTCGTTGACGTTGGCAGCGGTGGTGATCACGCGGAACGGGATGCCGCCGCCGTCGCTGATCAGGTGGTGTTTGCTGCCGGTCTTGCGGCGGTCGACCGGCGACGGGCCGGTTGCCTCACCCCTTTTTTCGCGCGCACATGGGAGGCGTCCACACACACGCGCGTCCAGTCGAACACCCCGGCCTCCTTCCAGCGGCCGAGCCGGCGCCAGCAGGTCTGCCCGGAGCCGAAGCCCGGTTCCAGCGGCAACTGCTGCCAGGTGATGCCGGTGTACGGCACGAACAGGATGCCCTGCAAGAACCGCTGGTCGTCCACCGGGCGAGGGCCCGGCGACCGCTCCGGCCAGACTGGCAGCAGCGGCTCGATCCGGGCCTACAGCTCGTCGTCCACGATCCACGGTTTGTTGCTCACGCCATCACGAACGGACGAATCGTCACATCGGTCACGCCCCACCAGCAACGATCAGCAAGATCGTGTTACGAGTTCTTATCACTGCCCCTGGGGTCCGCCCGTCTACCCCTTCCTGAACGGCGCCTCTTCCTGCCCCAGGTCACGGTCGATCCGGTAGGTCTGATACGTCAGGTGTTCTGCCAGTGCGGCAAGGTGGAACACGGCCCCCTTGAAGAAGTGGAAGATCGTGACACGCTGGTGGGCGCCCTGCTTGCCCCCGCCGGCGTGGAGGACGTTGGTCTGCAGGTCCAGCCCGGCGGGTCGGCGCCTCTAGGCATCCGGGACCCGCGCGGGGCCCGGGGCGTTTCCCCGGGAGCCGGAGGATACGCTCCGGGCGGGATCAGTCCGCGAAGGCTTCGCGCAGCTGCTTCTTGTCCGGCTTGCCGACGGACGTCAGCGGGATCTCGGCCACCACGTGCAGGGCCTCCGGTGCGTAGATCCGCCCCTTGTTCGCCGTGACGAACGCGCGGATGTCGTCCAGCTCCGGCCGCTGCCCCGGCTTCGGAACGACCGCGACGTGCACGTGCTCCGTCTCCTGGGCGTCACGCAGGCCGAAGACCGAGCACTGGGCGATCGCGGGGTGACTGAGGAGCAGCTCCTCCACCTCGGACGGGTAGACGTGCCCGCCGACGACGATGATCTTCTCTTTGAGCCGGTCGGCCAGGTAGAGGTAGCCGTCCTCGTCGAAGTAGCCGATGTCACCCGTCTTCAGCCAGCCGTCGCGCAGCACCTCGGCGGTGGCCTCGGGGTGCTTCCAGTACCCGGCCATCAGGTGGGCCGAGCGGACGCAGACCTCGCCCTGCTCGCCGACCGGCAGCCACTCACCCTCGATCGAGCGGATCACCACCTCGACGTACGGGAAGGGCCGGCCGACCGGGATCTGGCCGCGACCGTCGAACTGGGCGAACTCGCTCGGGAGGAGCACGGCGATCTTCTGGGCCTCCGACATCCCGTAGATGCTCACCAGGACCGGCCCGAACACCTTGATCGCCTCGCGTGTCCGGGTCGGCGACGAGGTGCTGCCGCCGTAGGAGATCCGCCGCAGGCTGGACAGGTCGGTACGGCCGATCGCGGGGTGGTCGAGCAGCCGGTAGAGCAGCGGCGGCAGGACCCAGAGGTCGGTGATGCGCTCGCGCTCGATCGCCGCCAGCACGTCCCCGGGCTCGAAGGTGCGCTGGATGACGACCGAGCCGCCGTGGTACAGCGTCACATCGGCGAACAAGCCCGCGAGATGGGCGAGCGAGGAGGCCGCGAGGAGGCGGGGCGCCTCGCCGTACGGACGGCCGTCGAACGGCGTGTCGAACAGGCTGCGGTAGGGGCCGTGCAGGCTGAGGATGCCCTTGGGGATGCCCGTGGTGCCGCCGGTGTGGCGAATGCCGAGGTCGTCCTCCGGAGTGATCCGGACGGCCGGCGGCTCGGCGGGCCGGCCTGCGGAGGCGGCGATCACGTCCTCGCCGACGGTCTCGGGGCCGGGGCCCAGGGTGAGGACGGTCGGCACGTCGAGCAGTGGCAGCAACCCGGCGGCGTCCGCGTACCGTTCGGCATCCACGAGCAGGACGGCGGTGTCGACGCTGGCCGTGATCTCGGCCAGCACCGGGGCGCTCATGCCGTCGTACAGGTTCACCACCCGCGCGCCCACAAGGGTGGCGGCGTAGCGGGCACTCAGGGCCTCGGCGGTGTTGCCGGTAAGTAAGGTGACGGTCGTGCCGCGCACCGCACCCCGAGCCAGGAGCTCGTGGGCGAGGCGGTAGGTGGCGGCGGCGAAGTCACCGGCGCTGATCTCGACGCCGTCGGCGGTGGTGATGGCCCGTCGGCCAGGATCGGAGCAGAGGGACCGCAGGATCAGGGCGGTTCCGCTGATGAACTCCGAGTCACTCATGGCCACTTCTTGTTGCTTGTCGTCTGCACCCATGTCGCCAGGCTAAGCGGGCACCAGTGCGGGGACGGAGCATTTGAGCCATCCGGCGGTCGGCCGTCCCGAAGCCCGAACGTGAGGTGCAGCGATGACCTTCCGAGCCCGACAGGCTCGGCTCTCCCTTCAGCCGAGCGGGGAACCAGCCGTGCCGGGGGTGTCGCGAAGCCACTGCTGGACGCCTGCCACGTGGACCGTCGCCCAGGAGTGCGCGAGGTCGGAAGCCCGGCGGGTGACGGCGTCGAGGAGGGCGTGGTGCTGCCGGCGGGTGCGGGGACCTCGAAATGCCCGACCCGCTCACACAGGTCGATCGAGGGCCTGACACCGATCACCTTGCGGCGCAGGCGCATCCACTCCCAGCTGCCCGGGCGGATGCCGGCTTGGCGGTCCGCGGCCTCGGTCAGGTTCGCGGCCAGGTACTCGATGCCCGGCGGAAAGTGCAGCAGCTCGATCAGGTCCTCGCGGACCGACAGCGCCGGCGGACTCACCCCCACGGGAACGTCGATCTGGTCGTCGAACAGGAAGAACCCGGCGCGGCCGAAGACCCCGACGCACGTCATACGAACCTCCCCACGCCAGCCACGACCGAACCCCCGTTCGGCGAAGCAGGCGAACGGAGCCGGGTGGTGACCACAAGAGCGACCACGCACCGCAGGTGGCAACGGAGGGCCAACGGAGCCGGCGTGGGCTCCTCGCGCCGCCGTCCTGGCCGCGGCCGCCGTCCCGGCCCAGGCTTCGTCCACTGCGACAAGTACGGCCGGCGGAGCGCTGCCCGAGCCCCCGCCGGTCGACGTCGCCCGCGGTGAACTCGCCAAGCCGCCTGCGCGCCCTCATCCCCGAAGAATCAGAACCATGGGAATCAACCTCGGAATGGCAATGGCCGGCTCCTCAGACGGCTACGGCCTCCTCCATCTCCTCCTCGCCGTCCCCGGCGGTCTCGTTCGTCCGGCCGGTTCCACTCGCCGGAGTCTGCTGCAGCGCGCTGCCGCCCGCGCCCGCTGACCACACCAACGACACCTTCCGCGAGGAGATCGCCATGCTCCGACCTGCCACCGGCCCGCTGACCGTGCCTCAAAGCGGCTCGACGCCAGTCAGCGTCCAGGCGCAGCTCGTCGCGCCCGGCCTGTACATCCACCCCACCCCCGCCGCTGAAGGTGACCGCCCGTCGGTCCAGTGGCGACTCACACACCACTCCGGCCGGCTGATTGCCTACTTCCCTGCCGAGGAACAGGCACGTCGTGCCGGGTTCATCGCGGCGCAGCTCGCCGACTGGACGCGCACCGCCGATGAACTCGTCAGCCTCGCCAACACGGGCGAGGTCGATCTGTTCCAGCTGTCCGACCTCGTCCGGGACTGCGGCGGCGCGTTTCTCCGTCGCTCCGACGGCGCGCACGCCACCTGATCCAGGGAGTCAGTGGCCCAGCAGCCACCGCACGAACAGCACCAAGCCGACCACGCACACCAAGCCGACCACCACCAGCGCCGCCGGCCCCTCATCATCGCCATCCACCGCGCACCTCCGGCCCGGCCCCCATGCGGCCAGCGTGCTCCCGATGCTCGGCGCCCGGAACCCAAAGCGACCGGCTATCACCCGGACGGCCCCGGGACGACCCTCGTGTCCGGTCCTACGGCGCCGCGACACCGCACCCACCCACCTGACCACCGGCCGTCGCACTCCGCCGCGGCCTTGGAGGACACCACGAACCACCACCTCGCTCGGCACCGCCGAGCTGCTCGCGTCGGGCCGCGTTGACGGTGACGTCACGGTCGCCCGGTTGGCCGCGCACCGGGCAAACGCCGGGCATGACTGAGCCGTGATCGACCCAGACGACGGCCGTGGCGCGATCGAGGTGCAGATCTCGCCGCGGCCCGGGTTGGGTGCCGCCGCATTGGTGAGGCAGAGTGCCCGTATCGCGGTGTCCGACCGGCTCGACCAGACCCGCGAGGGGCTGCACGTCATCGGCATGATTGTCGGACCCGCTTCCCTCTGAAGGGGATCTGACGGGCGGACACGGCCCCGCGCCCGGGTCGAGAACTACCGCGGCGTGCACGTGACGATCGCTGCCGACCCGTGACGACTGATCGGCATCAAGAGGATGGCCCCATGAAGTATCTGGACACTCGTCCCCCCGATGCCATACCCCGGGTGCCGAGGCCCCGCGGCGCGGTCACGATGTGCAGGAGGCACGGGTGTGCCAAACGCCAACCAGAGGTGGAACAACCATGAGGGTGCTGCTGACGGTCCAGATGGATACCGACAAGGCGAACGAGGCGATCACCGGCAAGACGCTGGCCCACACCATGAAGTCCGTATTCGAGCGGATCAAGCCGGAGGCCGCGTACTTCGGCGCGAAGGACGGGCAGCGCACCGGATACATCGTCTTCGACCTCAAGGAGCCGTCCGACATCCCGAGCATCGCTGAACCGTTCTTCCAGCACCTCGGCGCCAAGATCACCTTCGTACCGGTGATGAACTTCGACGATGTCCAAGCCGGCTTGCAGAAGTTCGAGGCGAGCTGAACCCGACCGCACCGGCGAAGGCGATGTCGGCAGGGTCGGCTTCGGCCCAGATGGGGCGGAGCGACGAGGGCGGTTACCTCGAACGGGTCGGCCTGGCGTCGTTGCGGACGCTCGCCAGGCCGAGGCCGTCCAGCTCGGCGATGGTGTGCGCGTGCGCGACGGGGTGCAGTGGGACGACGGCGACCTCGGGGTAGGACAGATGGCGCAGGGCCTCCTCCTGCAGCAGGGCCCGCAGCAGGTGGTTCGCGACCGGGCCGGGCGAGTCCTCGTCCACGGCGACGTGCAGCAGGAGCTGGGGTTCGAGCGAGTCGGAGTCCGGCCAGTGGGCCCGGGACAGCCAGGCGGCGCAGACCGCCGGGAACCCGGATACCCGGCGGGTCAGCGCTTCGTGCAGGGCCCGGGCGTCCGGGCCGGTGACCGGGTCGAGCCGCAGCCGGTCGCCGGGGAAGCTGTCCGCCCAGCGCTCCAGTGCCAGCCGGGGCAGGCGGGCCTGACCGTGCCGGGAGCGCAGCACCAGCTCGACGGCGCCGGTCCCCGCCAGCATCGCCATCAGCTCGGCCGCGTCGCAGTACGAGGTGCCGACGGCCGCCGGCACGTCCCGGCCCAGCCCGGCGTCGGCGAACCCGAGCAGGATGCGCTCACCCGCCGGGTTACAGCCCGTGATCACCTGGCCGGGGGCGGCGATCGGGACGTACATCCCGCCGTCGAACAACGCGATGAACACGTCCATGGCGCCGGAATCCCCCTCAGCGGACTGGTCGAGGAGCTGGGCGAGGTGCGGGTTCGAGGGTGCGATCACGGACGGAGTCTAGGAGCCGTCCGGCGCCGGCCCGGCGCCGGGTTCACGGTGCCGGGCCGGATCCGGTGTCAGGGCGACTGTTCCCGCGCGCAGGTCAGGCCACCGGTGGTCCGCAGGCTGCCGAAGAGCCGCGTGAAGGCGCGTTCCCCGAGCCGGACGGAGTGCCGGTCTGCACAGCCGCGGCACGCCACGCTGAAGATCAGGCAGCACCCCACCACCGACAGCCGCCCACACCACGCATGCCGCCCCCCCGGCCGTGGCCTGCCACCCCTACAAGCCGAGCACTGAAAACAACTGACGTACCCGCACCGAAAACCAACCGTCGCCTATCACACCAAGCGCAGCGAGACGGCCTGGCGGCCGACCAGGAGCGCGGCCGGCCGGCCGACCAGCGGGTGCATCACGGCGGCGCAGGGTCTCGCCCGGATGGCGGTGGCCCTTCCCTCGGTGTCTGCGAGAGACGGGCCACCGCCGTTCGGGGCTGTTGGCAGTGGCTATCGGACGGTCAAGGTGGTTGCCGAAGAGATGCGGTCCGTTACCAGGTGGCCGCCCCGTGGGACAAGGAGACGGACGCGGAACTGCTCCGTGCCGCGGTGGTCGGCACGGGAGTTGACGGTCAGCCGGCGGTCTGCGTAGGGGCTGCAGGCGAGCTGGTGCCAGGCGCCCGAGCCGATCCGCTGGTCGATGCAGGCGTAGGTGGTACGGGCCGCGTCGTCGTCGCCCCAGGCGGTCAGCTTGACGGACTGGCCGACGCGCAGGGCATGGGTACCCACGGAGAGGGTCACGTCGGACTTGGCGGAGGCGGTCCCGGCGGCGATGCCGACCAGGCCGGCCGCCACCACGGTGGCGGCGACGGTACGGCGAAGAGCGATGTTCATTGGTCCCCCCAATGTGTCGAAAACGCTTACGTGTTGCTGATGAGGGCACGCCCACGACGGCACGTTCGGTTGCACGGATTCGCAGGAAGTTCCCAGGAATCGTGTTCGGGCAGGTCGGAGGCGGGGGTCAGGCACCGCCCGGCCGACGGTCTCCTGTGCGCATCACTGGAGAGGGGGCCTCCGACAGACAGACAGCCGCCCCCCGAACAGGACCAGAACGCGGCACCCGGCCGAGCCCTCAACCCGCAGCTGCAGCCGGCGGCCACCAGCCACGCGATGGCCTCGGCGCCCGCCGTGGGGCTGCGAACCTACTTCGTGGCTGCTGCCGTGGCGACGCGCCAGGTGGTGACGAGGCCGGCGGTCTTGGCCTCGAAATCGGGGTCCCGCCAGCTGCCCTGGAGACCCACGAGCACCGGCAGGTCGTACATGCCGCGGACCCGGTGCGTGATCCGTACGATCTCCGGGGCACTGGCGCGCTCGTTCTTCTTCACCACCTCGACGTGCGTGATGTCCGCCCAGACGAACCGCTTGCGGCGGCCCGACAGGGTGGTCCACCGCAGCTCGTGCTCGTCGAAGCTCACGCTGGTGAGGAGGGCGAGCAGCTGAACGATGCCGATGACGGCCAGCGCGGGAACGGCGGTGGTCTCGACCATGGCCGTGCGTGCGCCCAGGGGCCGGCTGAGGGCGAGGTGCAGGAGGTAGGCCGAGCCCGCCAGGAAGAGCGGTCCGCTGATCCACTGGCGCCGCTTCTGCGCGGGGGTGAGACGGTGCGTCGTGTGTTTCACCTGCGGATTCTGTCAGCACCGAGGGACTTGAGGAAACGTCGACCCGTGCCGCCAACCGGGTGCGGCGCAGTGCGGGACCGGCCCAGCGAGGTGTCAGCAAGCCCGGACGACGACGCAGCAGCCGGCAGCCCGACACGGACCTGGACAGCGGCGCGGGCAGAGGCCAACCCGGACCCGGACGGGGTGGTCTGGTGGCCGGCGCTGCCCGCGCCGCCGTCGCCCGGCGCCAAGGCGGAGGCACAGCCCGGCACCGCCGACGAACACAGCGGCACGAGGGGCGCAGCACCGCCGACGAACACAGCGGCACGAGGGGCGCAGCACCGCCCTCCCCGAGCGACGGGCACGGCACCAGCACGGCCCGACCACCCGAACCCGGACGCCAACTTCCCGGCGCCAGGCACCCGGACGACGGCTCAGCCCCGCCCCACCAAAAGCAGCACGGAATACCTGGCGGAATTCCGCCCGTATTACAGGGCCCCAACACCCGCTGACCCCACTCGGCGAGGCCGACGGCCCCCGGATCCACCCACCAGCACACACAGTCACCGAACCAGCCACCCATCCACCGCCCCAACAGGTCCAATCAAAGGTCCAGACAGTCTGGCAATAACGGTCAAAATATGGCTAAACCACACCCGCACATGCCAACAGGTCACACCCGGCCTCGCCGGGTAGAGCTTCGCGTGGAGTACCCGGTCCACCCACCACGCATGGCCCGGAGCCGAGACCAGCGCAGCCATAAACCCCCCGGCTGGTCGGGGCGGGCAGCATCAACAGGTCCAAGTCCCCTGCCGTGCAAGCCTGTTCACAACCCTGGCACTCCAGCCGGCGGCAGGCCGGGCTTCTTCCGCAGCTCCAGCAGCGGCCGGCGTACCCCCGGGCGCCCCCTACTCGGGGCATCGCCGCAGTCGATGCGGGCCAGGGAGTCCATCAGCTCCTGGTAGGCCTTGCGCGGCTCGCACTCGCGGACAGCCTGGCGCCGGCGCGTAGGCGACGCGGGTGGAGGGGCTGTCCAGCGACTCGGTGAGGGAGTGCCGGCCGGGCAGCGCCACCACCCGGGACAGGCACCCGGAACTGGCCCGCTACCTGGGCAACAAATCGAACGAGGGCGCAGTGGGCGGTGCCGGTCGGGCCGAGGCGGCTGAAGGCCCATCGGAGTACCTCCTGGTCGACCACGGGTGCGGCTGGTGCGCCGGAGGGCCGTGTGGGCGTGGGCGGTCAGACGGGCCCAGTTGCGGAAGTTGCCGTGGGCCGCGTGGTGGCCGGCGAAGGCGATGTCGCCGGGTCAGCGAACCGATGAACCGTCAATGACCGTGTCAGGAAGGATAGATGAGCGACCCGAGCGGCGGACAGGGACTGACCAGCGTGCTGACGCCAGGGCGCTCGACGAAGGCGCGGGCGGCGGCGGCCTGGCGGCGTTGGGAGTCCAGGTCGTCGGCGCGCCAGGCATCCCGCCGGGCGCGGGCGTCGTCCCAGTTGTAGGAGACGGCGCTGACCGAGGCGTTGCCGGCGGCGCGGCTGATGTCCGCTTTCATGATGGCGCGTTGGAGCACGGTCTGCGTGGCGGCGAGGTCGATCCGGGTGATCAGGACCCCTGGGGTGTTCGGTACCCGGGTCGGAACGGGGGCCTTGGGGAGCAGGGAGATCCCGGTGTCGTGGCGGCCGATGTTCTCGGTGGAGGCCCTCGCGGCGTCCCGGGACATGAGGTGTATCTCCCGGTGTATCCAGAGGAGTTCGTCGAGGTCGGCCACGGAGATACGGATCCGCTGGTAGATCGCGCGGAAGCGGGGGTCGTCGTGCAGCGGCCGGAGCGGGGCGGCGTGGAGGGCGACGCAGTCGTTGAAGCCGGCCGTGACGGCGGCGTCGAGGTGGAAGAGCGCCCGATCGATCTGACTGTGTCTGAAGGCCAGGGCGGCGAGCCCGCTGTGCCCGGCGCCCACCAGCCAGGCCGCGTCCGGGCCAAGCGCGGTGGCGCGCGCGATGACGTCGTGGAAGCCAGTGGCGACGTCGACGCCCTGCGGGGCGCCCATGAGCGCGCGGGCGAGGGTGGAGAGAGCCCCCTGCCCGGGGACGGCCGAGGCCGCCGGACCGGTCAGGTTCGCCACCAGCAGTTCCTGGACGCGGGAGGCGAGCGAGTTGATGGTGTCGGCCATGGATCTCCTCGGACGGGGGTGGCGCACACGGTCGACACGAACGTACGGCAATGGCCCGACACCGAGCCCCTCTCCGTGACCAGCCCCACCCAGAACACGGCCGCACCACAGCCCGGTTCTTCTCAACCAACCCATGCCCCCCAGCCCGCCGACGCCGACGCCCGACCCGGCCTGCGGCACGATGACCGGCGTGGACCTGACCCCGCCGCCGCTGCAGCGGCTCCCGCCGATCGCCCACGCCGGCTCCGACGACTCCCCGCCACCGGGGCCGGACGAGTTCAAGAGGGCCACCGGCCAGGACGGCTCCAACCGGCCTGCCGGAGGCCCGTGGTGCGCCCCGTCACCTCCCGCGCCGCCGACGGCTCTGCGGCCACGACGGCCTGGACCGAGTGGCCGGCCACCCCGGCCCCGTACACCGGGACGCCCTCACGCCATCAGGGCGACTACACCCGCCTCACCGAGGTGGAACCGCTGCACCACGCCCGGATCCACCCGGTCGGCACCGCGCAGCACCTGGACGACCTCGTCGAGGCGTACCGGCTCCCGGCCGGACACCCGATGCGGCGCACCACGCCCGGCCGGGCCGCGGCCGCCGGGGATCGGCGAGCGATCCGGCCGTGGCGGGGACGGAGGTGGGGTGGCTTCGCCGGTCGCGGTGTCGGTCCTGGTGACCGAGTGGGTGCGGGCGAGGAGTTCGCGGTGGACCGCGGGGGCGTTGCCGCGCCAGTAGGCCGGCAGCACCCGGACCTCAGGGGTGATCTCGAACCGGTCGGCACGGCGCGCCCCGGGGTCGTCCGCACTGGCGGGCGTGACGGTGGCGTCGGCCGGCCACCGCCACACCGTCCGGTCCGAGAGCGCCAGGCACTGCGCTGTGGTGTGGACGTGCGCACGGGTGAGCCGGCCCCCGCACGCAGGGCGAGCAGACGGCGCACCGCGGGGGCCCGCAAGGCCTTCAACGACACGGCGTCCAGGGCAGGCTCGGCCTCGGTCGGCGCGGGCGCCGGGATGGTGGCGGTAGCCCTGGGCGGACATCAGCGGCACGATGCGGTCGTGCTGAACGGCTGCGACGTGCACCTGCATGCTGATGCGGTCCTTGGCCGACAGCCCGGGTACGGAGGTCGACCCCACGTGGTCGACCGTCAGCGCGAGCGGTCCGAGCAGACCGGCGAGCCGGCGTGGGAGGCGCTCGAACTCAGGTGGCCACATAGGGTCGTAGTCGGTAGTCGGAGACAACCACGCCGGAGGAGAACTTCTCGTCGGGGAAGGTCACTTGTGAGCCCTACCGCCTGAGGCGGTGTCAGTTGATGTCAGTTGGTGATGCGTCCGCCCGCGACGTCGATGGTCAGGCCGGTCAGGTAGGCGGCCGCGTCGGAGGCGAGGAAGAGTGCCGTCTGGGCCACGTCCTCCATGGTGCCCAGGCGGCGCAGCGGGTGGGCGGCGGCGACCTGGTCCTGGACCGCGGGCGGCATGGTGGCGCGGGCCTTCTCGGTGAGGATCGAGGAGGGGGCGATGCAGTTGACCCGGATGCCCTGCGGGCCGAGCTCGGTGGCGAGGTGGCGGGTGAGCATCACCAGGCCCGCGTTGGCCGCCCCGTAGGCCAGGTTGGCCAGGCTGGGCTGGCGGCCGGCCGCGGAGGACATGGTGATGATCGAGCCGGCGCCGCGCTCCAACATGTCCGGCAGGAAGGCCTGGATGGTGAGGAAGGCGGAGGTCAGGTTCGCGTCCAGCGACTCGCGCCAGAGCTGCTCGGTGAGTTCGGTGGACTTCACCGGGAACCCGACCCCGCCGGCGAAGGCGGCCAGCACGTCGACCGGCCCGAACCGGTCCGCGACGGTGCGGTGCAGGGTGGCGAGCGCGGCGGCGTCGGTGACGTCCGCGGTGGCGGCGAGCGCGGTGCCGCCGGCGCCGGTGATGCCGTCGGCGACGGCGGCCAGCGCGGCGGCGTCCCGGCCGACCACGCAGACCTGGGCGCCCTGGTCGGCGAAGGCCCGCGCGGTCCGCGCGCCGATGCCGCGCGAGCCACCGGTGATGACGACGGTCCTGCCCCGCAGGCTGGGGTGAGCGGTGGTGACTGACATGGAGTGCTCCAAGGAGGGTTGGCCGGATGGGAGTGGCGGTGCGTCAGGCGTTGGTGCGGCGCCGGGTGCGCGGCAGCTTCCAGGCGGCGAGCAGCAGCCAGACCAGCCCGCCGAACCGCACGGCGGGCAGCAGGTAGCCGAACCCGCCGACCAGCAGCGCGACCAGACCGAGCAGGCCCAGGGCGGTGATCAGTACGCCGCTCCAGGCGAGGGCGCGCGGCAGCAGGCCGGTCTTCAGCGCCGAGACCGAGACCCCGGCGGCGAGCAGGGCGAACCCGGCGGCGAACACGGGGCCGCCGCAGACGAACGACAGGTCGGCCAGCGTGCGGGCCAGCGCCGGGGGTGAGTCGGCGGCCAGTCGGCTGCCCGCCCAGGCCGTCGCGGCGCTCAGGCTCAGCGCGCCGCCCGCCAGCACTCCGCCGACCAGGGCGATCGCCGCGCCCGGCCCGGTGACCCCGAGCGTGCGCAGCCGCTGGTTGAGCACGGCGGAGAGCAGCAGCACCGGCATCGCGGCGGCGAGCAGCAGGAACGCACCCAGCCGCATGGTGCTCCCGTGCTGCTCGGCGTACCGGAGCACGGCGGAGGCCGGGGCGTCGGGGTGCGGGGTGGCCCGGTTGACCACGGTGTAGGCGACGGTCAGCACGGCGAGCGAGGTGGCGGGCAGCAGCAGCGGCGGCCCGGGCTGAGGTCGGCGTCCGGTGCGGGTGGGGGGTGAGGTGGCGGGGGCGGCGGGGGTGGCACTCATGAGGGGCTCCGGCTCGTCGACGGCATCGCTATACAGAAAATAATGATTACAAAATGGAACGGTTGTCAAGCGGATACCATGTCTGCATGACTACGAATCCTGGGAGTGCAGCCGGCGCGGCCGGCCCACAGGGTGCCCCCCGCCCCCCGACGCACGGCGGTGTGGCCTTCCTGCTCGCCCAGCTCGGCGCCCACGCGACCGAGCTCTTCGCCCAGCGGATCGCCGCCCTCGACCTGACCCCGCCGCAGGCCGGCCTGCTCCGGATGCTGGCGACGACACCCGGACGCAGCCAGCGCGAGCTGGCCGACGACCTGGGCATGCCGCCGAGCCGGTTCGTGCCGTTCGCCGACGGGCTGGAGCAGCGCGGCCTGATCGAGCGCCGCCGCAACGCCGAGGACCGCCGCCTCTACGCGCTGCACCTGACCGACCAGGGTTTCGCCCTGCTCGGCGAGCTGGCCGGGGTGGCGGTGGCGCACGAGCAGCAGGTCTGCGGGGCGCTCTCGGACCAGGAGCGCGAGCAACTGCTCGGCCTGCTGCGCCGGGTGGCCCAGGAGCAGGGCCTCACCCCGGGCGTGCACCCCGGATTCCGGTCGCTCCGGGGGAAGTAGTCCGGCAGACAGACCGCGGCCATGACAGGGGAGACCACTGGGGAGCCGAGCGGGGGCCCGACCGAGGACATGACTGATGATCAGCTGATCGTTCGTGCGCGTGGTTTGTGGTGCGAGACGGCGTCGCTGCCGGGCATCGAGTTCGCCGCCGCGGGGCGGCCGGTGCCCGCCGTCGCGCCGGACGCGGGCCCCTGGCCGGCGGGCTGGGCTGGCGTGATCAAGGTCAGCGGCGCCCGGATCGCCACCGCGCCCGACGAGCGCGCGGCCGCCCTGCTGCGCGAGCGGCCGGCCGCAGTGGCCCCGGGCCGGCCGGCCGACCCCGGGGCGGCCGGGGCGGCCCTCCCCGACGCCCGGATCCTCGGCCCGGTCGCCCTGACCTACTCGGCGACGGAGAACTTCCGCCCGGTCGGGCCGGATGCCTGGGAGCCGGTGGAGCCGCCCGCCGACCATCCCGGGCTGCGCCGCCCGGAGGAGCTGGCCGGGGACGAGGACCGCCGGGAGGCCGGGCTTCACGAAATCACCGCGCCAGCCTTCGCGGTCCGGGTCGGCCGCGAGGCCGTGGCGGCGGCCAGCCACCGGCACCGGCACAGCCCCACCGCGCACACCAGCGTGCCCACCGCGCCGGCCTGGCACGGGCACCAACTGGCCCGGGTCACCGGCACCGCCGCAGCCGCCCACACCCTCGCCGACGACCCACCGCCGCCCGACCGGACCGGGGCCGGCGGCCATCCGGCGCGGACCGGGGGGCGCCCGAGGCCGACCGACCGAGCGGCTGGTGCAACACGGGATGCAACACGCCCCCACTCCCGACCACACGACACCAGGTCAGAACCGCAACGGGCCCCGTGTTGCAACCCACACTCCCCCACCACCGAGCGCCACCACCAGGCCGCCGAACACCACCAGACCACCGGCCACCCGGAAACCGAGCACCACCAGGCGAAGGCCGGCCTCGACAGCGGCCGCCGTCCTGGCCATGCCCGGCCCACCCCGGACAGCGGGCCCCGGACCGCGGCCCCGGACGGCGGCCAAGAAGGCGGGCCCGGCGCAGCGGGCACGGCCTGGCGGCCGACCCGGACGGCGGCCGGGGCGCAGCAGCGGGGTACGGGCGGGCGGCGGGGAGCCGCCGAGGGGCGGGCAGACCAGACAGCGGCCGGAGCACGGCGGCGGGCCGCGAACGCGGCCCGCGGACGGACCAGACACTGCGGAACGGCCTGACGGCCGACCAGGTGGCCGGGTCAGGCACGAGCGCGGCCTGGACAACGGGCGAACCCGGTCGCGAGGGGGACTCCCGATGCCGGAAGATCTACGGATGGACTTCGACGACCTGTTGATCGGCCACTGGAGCAGCATCCCGTTCTCCTACGGCATCATGGAAGCCTCCGAGCTCGGGTTCCTGGGTGACGGACGTGGATGGAGCTCATGGTTCAACGTCGGCGCCCTGTGTGTCACGCGCTTCAACTGGCGGTGCCCGGAGCCGGGGGTCTTGGAACTGCGATCTCAGTGGCTGGTGGAGGGGACGCCCGGCGAGGGAGTCGGTTCCCCGGCCTTCTCTTCGGCCAAGCCTGCTGAGCGGTGGAACGAGGTCACGCGTCATCACTACGCCATCGGCCCCGCTGTACCGATGCCCGGTGCGGAAGCGTTGATGTCGATCAGCTTCGAGGAACCGGTCGAGTTCTGCCATGAATTCGCCAGGGGAACGACCCGGATCAGGCCTGAGGAGGATCCCACCCACCTCGTAGTGCCGTACCAGTAGCCACTCGACCGCGTTTGACGAGCCGGCGACCGGGCTGCGTGAGAACGGACAACGGCCTGCCCGGACCACCACCAGAACAGCCTCCAGGGCAGCCTGACGGCCGATCAGGATCGCGAGACGGCCGGGCCGGGTCCCACCCGGCCCAAAACCGAGAGCCAGGGGCCGGGCAGGATAGGGCCATGACCGGCTACTGGAATCCCCTACCCACGGCGCGGCGGGTGGTCGAGAACCTTGGGGAGCACGCGGAGCAGCTCTTCACGGGCGTGTGGGAACAGCGGAACTGGCGCAACGTTCCCGGCCCCTTCTACGCCGCCGAGACCGACAGCATGGCCACCGGACGTCTGGAAGCTCCGGACCACATCGCCTACGACGACGATCTCGGTGGCGGTTTCGGCTCGGAGTTCATCTACCGCCAGCCGGTGAACGAACCCGAGGCCACGGCCGTGATCCATGGCTGTCGGATGGAGTTGTACCGCGGCTACAACTGGGACGGCGACGACCATTGGACGGTGGAGACCGTCCGCGACTGGTGGCGCAGCCGAGCCCGCGTTCGGGAATGGGCCGTCGCGACAGCCACCGACTGGGGCGCCGACACCCACCCCCACTGGAGCTTCAACGCCGACCCCCGCTACCTCGGCCACTACCACGATGCAGCACAAGGACACCGGGACTTCATCACCTACATCGACGACGGCCTGGAGAACCACCTGCGCGGCTACCTCTTCTGGCTCGACCAACGACGCGAACCACGCGACAGCGAAGCCCTCCCCCACCTCTAAACCAAACGGCAGCCGGACGGGCCCGCCGGGCCCCGGCCGGCCACACAGCTGCCAGCGGTCCAGACGCGGCAGCCTGACGGCCACCCAGCTATCAGTCCCCCCGGGCCCGACCGCGCAGCCGGGCAGGCGGCGCGGCCAAGCCGCCCGAAGCACGGCAGGACGGCGACGACGGGCACCCGACAGCACCGCCCGGAGCGGGGCGCAGCAGCCCGCACCCGAACGGCAAGCACGGCAACGAGGCGCCGCCGGGACGGAGGCGGCCCGGACCGCAGCCACCCGCCGACGGGCACGGCGGCCCAGCCCAGCGCCACCAAACCGAACACCAACCCCCGCCACCACCCCACTCCCGAAATTCCAACCCGAATTCAGACCACCACAGGAAGCGAATCCATAAAAGCAGCAGCACGGAATATCCGGCGGAATTCACGCCCGAATACAGGCCCAAAACCCGCCGACCCCACCCAGTGAACCCGACCGGACCCCCAACCCCACCCACCACCACACAAAGTCACCACCCCAGCCAGCCGCCGGATACTCAACAGCCCAAACCAAAGGTCCAGACAACTAGGCGCGAGGGGCCATCCCACGTCACCATTGGCCAACAGGTCACACCCTCGGTCCCTCACCGGGTAGAGCCTGGCGTGCAGCACACGGTCCTCCCACCACAGATCACCCGGAGCGGAGACCAGGCGGCCATCTGCTCACGCTTGGTCGGGGCGGGCAGCATCAGCGGGCCCGGCTTCTCCGTCTCCCGATCGCTGACGCACCGCGGACACCCCAACCGGTCCGGGCCGGCCTCCTCGGTCAGCTCCAGCTCCGAACCCGCCTTCCCGCCAATCGAACACCGACACTTCCAGCACGGGCGCAGCGCGGCGTTCGCCGTGCGGGCGGCCTCCAACTTCTTCCTCGCCGTCTCGGCCTCGACCGACTGGCGGCCGAGCTCATAGACGTAGGAGTGCCCTGCGGCTCATGCACCTGGCCTGCGTGTTCGTGAGGGGGTCTGACTACCACAATCTGTGTTAGTTAGAGGCCCTTTCGCTCTCCATCATGGTCCTCGAAGCAGCTCAGCAGGGATTCCTCGAAGGAGAGTTGATGGACGGGCAGGGATGGATGGTGTTAGCCACAGCGATCAGCGCGGGCATCACCGTGTCAGGGCAGGTCGCAGTAGAAGTTGTCCGGGCGCGATACCGGTTGAAGGAAGCCCAACTGGCAAACGCTTGCCCAGGCGGGACACACCCCTTCCCGCCTGGGCAAGCCGCATGTCAACGCTCCCTGAACCTTGGTTCTGACCCACTTTCAGTGCCGGAGCCACGGAGCGTCACCGGAACCGCGATCATGAACGGTCGTGGCTGACGATCTCCTCCAAGACCTCTGGCTCCACCAGACCACTGGCGTCACGGTCAACACTCTCACCGTCCACCCGCACCACATCACCGTCCACGCCGCCACGACCAGCGGTTCGGCTGCCTGCCCGTCCTGCGGCACCACTTCGGCCCGGGTCCACAGCTGCTACGAACGTCGACTCGACGACGCGTCCGTGGGCGGCCGGCCGGTGGTGATCGAGTTACGGGTCCGACGTTTCCGCTGCCGTGAGGCGGCCTGTCCTCGGACCACGTTCGCCGAGCAGGTACCGGGTTGACATTCCGCCACGGCCGGCGGAGCCAGGGACTGCAGACGGTTTTGCGGCGGGTCGCGTTGATGCTGGCCGGCCGAGCCGGGGCCCGGCTCGCGGACGCGCTGGCCGCGCCGGTGAGCCGCTCGACCTTGCTGAGACTCATACGCACCTTGCCCGAGACTGCGCCGACCACCCCGCGGGTGCTGGGCGTCGACGAGTTCGCCTTGCGCAAGGGCCACGTCTACGCCACGGTCCTGGTCGACATCGAGACCCGCAGCCCGGTCCGCTGCCGCCCAGCCCGCCGTTGCCGGAACTGAGCGCCCGTCCCGCCATGAACCTCCTTGCTTCGAAGCTCTCGATGCTCGCCTGCGGATCCGGGCTCTCCCAGCGTGAGATCAGCCGCCGTTGCGGCTTCTCCGCTTCCTACCTCTCGCGCATCCTCAGCGGCGAGCGCATCCCCACCTGGCACCGCACCGAGGCGCTCGTCAAGGTGTGCAAAGGCGACCCGGTCGTCGTGCGCACGCCATGGGAGCGCGAACGGTTGCGGGAGTTCGCCGACGCCTGCCAACCCCAGCCGGAGGCCCCGGCACTTCCCGCCGAGCAAGCCCCGGAAGCGTTGAAGACCGACCTCGCGACCCTTCACGTACGCGCCGGCAGCCCAACCGCGCGCGAGATCGCCGTCGCCACTGGGTGGCGCCTGACCCCTGACCGGATCACCGCCGTGATCATCTGCGATGACATCACCAACTGGGAGGACATGGCCCACGTCCTCGACGTCCTCGGCGGGGACAGAACCTACTTCCGCATGCTGTGGAAGGCCGCCACCAGCACAACCCCCACCGCATCCGCACCCAGCCCTGAACATGCGGCCCACCACGCCCAGCCCACAGACGGACTGCCCTCCGCCCACTCCCACGACCCGAACGGCAATCCCGAAACCGCATCGGCGGCGTGAAGACCCGGCGTCGAGAACGGGAACCGGCCGGTGACGGCCTCTGTCACAGCCGCCTACGACCTGGTACTCAGGACTGGTGGGGCGTTAGCGAGCGCGTTCGCGGACGCCCCGGCGGTCACCGGCACTCACACGCCGTGGACCGGGGCGGCCCTGGCGGTTCTCACCGAGCTGGTGGACGGGAGAAGAGTGGATCGCAGAAGCTTCATCACAGCGGGGATCGCCCTGTCGGCCTCCGCGAGCAACTGGTCCAAGGCGATAGCTGCGACGGCGCGCGATCGGCCTGCGGCCTACGACGGTCCGCGCCTGCTGGTGCATCTTGAGGATCGGCTGGACTATCTTCGCCGCGTCGACGACGAGCTCGGCAGCGGCGAAGTCCACAAGCAGGCCGGCGGTGAACTGTCTTTGGCCGTACGGCTGATCAAGGCGGGCCGGCACACCGACGCCGACCTTCGCCGCCTGTACGCGATCACGGCCGAGGCCTCCCGCCAGGTCGCCTGGACCGCCTTCGATCAGAGCCGTTTCGGGATCGCCCAGCGCTACTTCGACGCGGCCCTGCGTGCCTCCGTCGAAGCGGAAGACGTGCTCGCCGGCGCCTACGCACTCTCCTTCGCCGCCATCCAGTGCTACTCCACCGGGCAGGCCGGCCAGGCCGTCTCCCTCCTCGACACCGCCCGGGCCCAGGTCAAGGGGCGGGCCACCCCGAGGATGGACGCCATGCTGGCCGCCCGCACCGCCCGGGCGCTGTCCAAGACCGGCGCGAAAGCGGACACCGCCCACCAGCTCCACCTCGCCCGGACCGCCCTGGACAAGGGCCGGCACGACGACGACCCGAAGACCCTCTACTGGGTGGACTACGGTGAGGTCGAGATGATCGCCGGCTCCGCGGCCCTCGACCTCGGAGACCCCGCCGAGGCCCTGCGGCGATTCGCCGCCGGCATGGAGGCATACCCGGGCGACGAGGAATACCCCCGCACTCACGCGATCTACCTGGCTCGGGCCGCCGAGGCACACCTCGCGCTCGACGACCTCGACGGCGCGGTGGCCGCCGCTCACCACGCGGCGGCTTGCCTAAGCTCGGTGGATTCCGCCCGCTCGGCCTCCCAGCTCAAGGGGCTGCGGGACAAGCTTGCCCCGCACGCCAACTACCGACCCGTCGCCGAGTTCCTACAACCCGGGTAGGTGGAGCAGCTCCCGCAGTTGCCGTGCCACCACCTGCTCGTCCAGCCCCAGCAGCGCGGTGAACCCCCATATTGGCGGCGGCCTCGACGTTCGCCTCGGAGTCGTCCACGAACATGCACTCCCCGGCCGCCAGTCCGAGGCGATCCAGCACCACCTGGAACAGCGCGGCATCCGGCTTGCGGACGCCGTGGTCGCCGGAGAGCACCACGGCGTCGAAGGCCCCGTCCAGGTCGAACCCGGCGTACGGGTCGTACGGCTGCCGACCGAGGGAATTCGACAGTACGGCCGTCCTGATTCCCGCGGCCCGGGCCTGCCGCGCAACCGTCAACACCGGGTAGGCGGGGAAGGCGTCGTGAAGGTAACGCGCCATCAGGCCTTCGGACTCCACCCCCATCAGAGCCGCGAACCCCGAGTTCCACTCCGTCTGCGTGATCCTGTCCAGCTCAAGCTGACGGAACAGCTCCTGCCCGCTGGGATCGGCCCACGCTCGCAGAAACGTCCCCCGGGGGATCTTCTCCCTGGCCTCGAACGAGGTGATGACCTCAACCATGTTGAAGGTCAGCACACCGAAGAAGTCGAAGATCACGCCACGGACCTTCCCCACGCCTACCATTCCCGCAGCCTACGACGCGGCGCAGCTCGGATGTGACCCGCCAGGGGAATTGGGCAGCGGCTTGAGATGGCCTCGCAGATCCGCGCCACTCGTCGGCGCCGTCCGAGCTCCAATCCGACGGTCTTCGGGCTGCACCATGAGCGCCGGGTCCCGGGCGAGACCGTCCCCGGCCTGATGGCATACGGCGGGATCCGGCGGCGAGGCATTCTGTATGGTCCGTCAGCGCGTCTCCCGGCCGCCGGGCGGCCCTTGTTCGCGGGAAGTCAGTGGGCATACTGATCCACTGATCAGTCAGATCACACCGCCACTCACTTGAAGGATCGCCGCCTTGTTCTCGAATCGTCTCGTCCATGCCGCGGTGCTCTGCGCGCTGCTCGCCACCGGTGCTGTCGCATGCGGTAACTCGAAGGGCGCCTCCGGTCAGTCCGCAGCCCCCAGCCCCTCGGCTCCCGCTCCTGCGAGCGCGAGTTCCTCGCCTATGGGTATCGACGCGTTGAGCGCGGACCAGGTCGAGCAGCAGTCGAAGGTCGCGATGGGCTCGCTCAGCTCGGTACGGGTGTCCGGCAACATAGTTTCCACCGGCCAGAAGATCACCTTCGATCTCACCATCGACAAGGACAGGAACTGTCAGGGCAAGATCACCGATAGCGGACACGGCACCCTGGAGCTGCTTCACAACGCCGCTGGCACCTGGATGCGGCCGGACGCCACCTTCTGGCAGAACCTCGCGGCCCAGCAGGGCGATCCGCAGGCCGGCCCGCAGGCCGCCGAGATGTTCAAGGGCAAGTACCTGACCGGTGGCCAGGATGACCCGAACATGAAGAAGATGACCGCGATGTGCGACATGCTCCCGAGCATCACCGACACCACCTTCAAGGACAACCCCAGCGCCACCAAGGCCGGGCCCGCCACGATCAACGGCGTGGAGACGCAAAGCATCAAGGGGACTGACGAGGTTGGCTCCACCACCACCGCCTACGTCGCCGCCCAGGGCGCGCCCTACATCATCCGTCTGGACACTGGTGCCGACCAGATCGACTTCAGCGACTTCAACAAGCCGCTGATCGTCCAGGCCCCGCCCGCCGACCAGGTGATCACCTACTCCGACATCCAGCAGAAGCTCAAGTCCGCCTGAAGCCCCGCTGCCCAGTCGGCGTCGTAGAAGGCGTGGGCGCGATGGGGATGGGGGCCAGACGGGTGGGCCGGGCGGGCGTGCCGGCGGCAGCGCCGTTCTGACGCCGGTGGGCGGTGAGTACCACCGCGCCCGACGCCCGCTCACTTGCTCAGCGCGGACCTGCGCACTGCCGGTCGCTGTGACGCCGTCCGGCTCTTACCCAAGCGTCGGGGCCCACCCACAGCCGACGCCGTGGCCAGCTCTATGCTCGTCGTCGTTTGCCCTGGGAGAGGAACTAGCGGTGGGTTGGTTTGAGCGTCGGTGGCTGAACCGCCGGCTGGAGTCGGCTGAGTACCTGTACAAGCAGCGGCGCTGGGCGGACGCGGAGCGGGAACTGCGCGGGCTCTTGGAGGCCGCCCCGGCCGGGACGAGCCCGCTGGTGGCGTCGGCACACACCCTGCTCGCACAGGCGCTTCGTGTGCAGGGCCTCCTGCAGGACGCGGAGGTGGAGGCCAGGGCCGCGATCGGCGCACAGCCGGTGGCCGGCCGGACGGACTCGAGGGACGCGCAGGATGTTCTGGCCCTGGTCCTCGGCGATCTGGGCCGCCACCGTGAGGCAGCCGACCTGCTGGCCGCCACCGCCGCGGCGCGAGCCCACATCACCGGCTCCCACAGTGCGCCGGTCCTCAAGGGCCGCAGCGACCGCCTCCAGCACCTGGCCTACCTCGGCCTGCACGACGAAGTCGTCGCCGAAGCAGGTGCCCTGAAGCGCGCTGCCAGGGGTACCGAAGGAATCCACCGGGTCCTGCTACCACTGGCCGTCAGCAACGGCGAGGCCTTCAGCCTCTCGCTCCACGGGCACTACGAGCAGGCCGAGCACCTGCTGATGCCGGCGATCGATGAGGCACGCCGGCAGCGCCAGGACAGGTTCCTGACGGTGCTGCACCTCGGTGTGGCCCGGGCACTGACCGGCCAGGGGCGCGGCCAGGAAGCGCTTGCCGCCGTCGAGGTGGCACAGGCCACCTTCGACCGGGCCCCGCATCCCGGCGGGCTCGTACACGATCTGGCTGCGATCCACCTGGCCAGGGCCGCGGCACTGCTCGCACTCCAGAAGCACGCCGATGCCGAGCACGAGGCTCGACGTTGTCTGGGCCGGTGCGAGCGCCACCTCGGGCCCACCCACCATCGCGCGCTGGAGGCCGCCACCGTGCTCGCAGCCGCCCTCGCTGTCCTGCACCGGAACAACGAGGCAGCCGAACTCCTGCGCGAGACGCACGACGCCTGGCATACCCACTTCGGCTATGAGCACCACGGCACCATTCGAGCCCGCCAAGCCATGGCCGACCTCGCGGACCAACCAGGCTGACACTCCCGCCGGGCCAGGTGATTGGGACAGCCTGCCCTGATTCTGGGTCCACCCAGGGCTCGTCAGCCTCCGTCGGCTGCAGGTGTTTCTCCGGGAAACGGCCGTAACGACCGGGGCGGTGGCCCGGTGGACGGCCGACGTGTCAGGCGAGGCGGAGCGTGCGTTGGGCGACGTAGGCCAGGCGCTGGGCGAACTTCGCCTCGGCGTCGTCGCTGACGGTCTCCGGAGCGGGTCGGGAGGTCGGGCCGCCGCCGAACGCAGCCCTGGTGGCAGGCCTCCGAGCGGCCGTCGTGGCCTGGTGCGTGGATCCCTGCGAGCTCGGGTAAGCAGCACCTCGGTCCCGTCCGCGTCGACGGTGGGGATCGGGTCGTAGCGGCCTCTCTCCCAGGCGGCGCGTCCGTCGGCGCGGATCACGCCCAGGTAGCTGCCGAGCTGGTCGAGCTGCGCACCGTCGAAGCGTCGGCTGGTCGGGTGCGGCTTCAGGCGACGACGTGTCGCCAGTCCCGGTCCTGGTGGAAGGTCACCCGGGGCAAGCTCGCGAACATGCCTGCCGCACCGAGGGCGATCACCGCGCCACCGAGCACCGCCAGTTCCTCCCACGCACGACGGGATTCCAGAGCCGGGCGCAGCACGGCGGCGGTGCTTGGCGTGAGGGCCCAGTCGTTGTCCTCGTCGGCTTCCCCGTCCCAGTCACCCGGGTCCTTCGGACCCTCGTCTGCGAGATCGTGAAGGCGCTGGCGAACTCGGTGCGCTGCCTTCTCCGGGCTGGCCAGGCTGGTGTCGATGAGGAGCAGGTCGTCGCCGATTTCCTCGGAGGTCAGCAGGGCGGCGGCCTGGGCGAGGAGCGCGGAGCCGGAGACCGAGGTGCTCGATGCCCCGGGAAGGGCAACCGTGTAGGCGTTGTCGGTGAAGCGGTCGAGGGCGGCGGCAACGAGTGCGGCGGCGATGACGGGGCGCTGCCACGGCGACGGAAGATCGAGATGGTCGATCACGAGCAAGTTGCCCGGGATGTCGACGGCTTCCGCGAAGTCGGGGGTGGCCTCTCCGTCCGGGGTGAAGAACCGCGTGGCCGCGACGGCGAGGAAGCCTCCCTCGTCGATCATGCGGTCGTGGATGTTGCCGCACTTCCAGAACGCGCAGCGGACGGCTCGCATCGTGCCGTCGGTCTGGCCGGCCGCGTCGATGCGGGCCGTCCAGATCTGCAGGCCATCGCCGGCGCGGTCGAGGAGACCGGCCCGGTGGCGGAACTCCAGGGTCAGGAGTGCGGGGTCCGCGGCGGCGGTGACGGTCAGCTGCGGTGTCATCGTGCTCCTGACGGGGCAGGACCTTCCGGATTGTGCGGATCGGGGCCGTTGTGGACCAGCAGCGCGCGCACCCGCTCCCGGACCGGCCCGCTTGCCGTGCCGCAGCTCGTCATGGCCGGTACGGGGTCGCCGGCGTGATCGCTTCGTCGGCGCCGGGCGGCAGCGTCGGCAGCGGCCAGGACGGATCCGCCTCCCAGGTCGGCCAGCCGCCGGCGAACGGCCCGGTGCGGTCGCCCAGCATGCCGATCGCCCGGCCTCGGGCCCGCTCGACCTGGCGGCCCACGTGGTCATCGACCACGCCGAGGCGGCGCAGCTGGGCGTACTCCGCGCTGTCCTTCCAGTGGTGTCCCGACAGGTCGGGGGCGATGACCAGGTCGAGGGCGAGGTCCATGGTGTCGATGCCGCGCCCGGGGCGGTGCTGGTAGGGCGTCTCGAAGTTCACATACCAGCACAGTGGTTGCTTCGTGGCGGCGTCCTGAAAGCAGTGCACGGAGAACCATCCGCCGGCCAGGAAGTGCGAGAGCAGCTCCGTCCCCCTCCCACCGGTACGGGCTGAGGGTCCAGGTGCCGGCCGCCAGGTCGGCCAGGCCCTGCCGGCGGGCGGCGTCGTCGCCGGTGCGCGTGGAGGTGATCCAGGTCGTCGGGGCCAGGCTCTCGATCCCCGGCCAGTAGGCCAGGGTCAGCACGTGGCCGGTGTCGTCGATCACCCGCTGCGGCATCGCGGTCCACACCCGGCCGGCGTGGACGTCGCGGCGGATAACGGTGGTGCCGGGCTGGAACAGGGTGGTGTCGGTCACCGTGGCAGCCTTCCCGGCCCCGGGGCCGGGGAGTCCACTCGAAGGAGTGACGGCAAGTCAGGACTCAGGGAAGCCGTGGCGGTCACCCCCACCCGCCCCACTGCTTCGGCCGCTGCAGGGTTGGTTTCCCGGCGGGGCGCGAGCCGAACGTTCGAGCGGGGCTGAACGGCGGAAGGTGCGTGTGCGCGCCCCACGCCGCCTGGGACGTCGGCGTGGGGCGCGGGGAGTCACGCGGCGACGGCCAGGTGCGGCAGTCGGCCGGGAAGCCACCCTCGCCGCCGAAGCCCCGGGGCCCGGCGACCACACCAGTCAGTGCGGTAGCGGCGGGCCCGGCCGGTGGAGGCCGGCGGCACCACCTGGGCGCAGACCGGACAGTGGCCCGCCGGGACGGTGGTGACAAGGCGTTCCAGGAGGCGCTGGACGCGGTGCTGCGCGTCGAGTTCGAGGGGTTCCTGGTCGGCGGGGCAGTTGATGAGCAGCTGGGTGAGGTCGCGGCAGCGGGCGCCGAGCAGGGCGAGGTAGTCCACGACGGGCCAAGTGGCCGGGGTGGCGGTGCGGGTAGGTAGAGGCCGACGGTGTCGATGCGGTGGTGGTCGGGGAGAACCTGCAGGTCGCCTGGGTCACCCTGGAGTCGCTGACCGCGACGCCGGGCCGGGCCGCGGTCGACAGTTCGGTCTCCAAGGCGGTCGCGAAGATCACCCGGTGCGATGTGATCGTGGTGGACGAAATCGGCCTGCTGCCCTGCGGCCAGGCCGCAGCGGAGGCGTTCTACCGCGTGATCGACGCCGCCTACGAACGCCGTTCGGTAGTCGTGACCAGCAACATCCACCCTGCCGGCTTCGACATGATCATGCCCAAGACGATCGCCACTGCGGCGGTCGGCCGGCTCCTGCACCACGCGCACATCGTGCTGACCGAAGGCACCGGCCTCCGCCCCCAGCAGGCCACCAACGGTCAGGGCGTCATCCCGCTCGCCTGACCGGCCACTAGCCCAAGGCTGACCGGACCCAATCTCACCGTGCTGAGGCGCCAAGCTCAGCCGCTGGTCGTCAGGCCTGGTGTGTAGGTTGCGCTCATGGTCATGTACGGAGAGCCAGGAGCGGTCACGTGGGTGGAGTCCCTGGGAGGGCCGCTCATCGTGGTTCCTGAAGTCGTGTTGGAGGCATGGTTGGGATCGGCTGGGAACGACGACGCCGTAGACGACTACGACAGGGCCTGTGCCGTCGAGGGCTACATCGGCTTGCTCCAGGTCGGCTCAGCCGAGGGCCTGGTCCTCGGAGACGAACCCGCCTCGACCGCTTACCTGCCGGCGCAGGGCGTGTTCGTGCGCTGGTCAGCGGCGGAGTCCGAGGAGGCCATGCTCGCCAGCGTGGACGCGGCGATGTGTGCCGCTCGATGGGAGCCGGAGCTGACCTGGCAGGTGCCGGGACCGGTCGTTCTATTCGACTCGGCCTGGACGGGCGAAGAGTCTCGCCAGCAAGATCACGTACTGGTCGACCTGGAGGCCGGGTCCTACGCCGTTCGTGTGGCCTACGTCGAACCCGACCCGCAAACCGGGCTCACGCTGGTCGCGTTGCGCCGCCTCCCCGGGTGATGTCTTCGAACCGCGGCAGGTGACGAAAAGTCATACTGCGACGGGAGATGAACTGTCCGCCGGCATGGACCACGAAGGCTCTGCTCGCGATTTCGTGACAGACCGGTCCGCATGAGGAACGGCTCAGCCGCCTAGAATCCCAGTCATGAAGGTGCATCTGACCAGGGACAGCGTCGCAATGGGGGACGATGCCGACGCCCCGCACAGTGCGACCAGAGACCTACCTGCCAAGATGCCAGCCCTTGACGCGATCACCTCTGTCGTCAAGGGCGGTTACCTCGCTTCGATCGCCGGGGGCGAGGCCACCTGGATCCTGACCAATGCCGGCGCCTCGATCGCCGTAGTTGCCCAACAGTGGAAGGAACCGCGGCTCATCACCCCGGGGGACGCCTCGCTGGCTTCGCTCGCCATCGAGGACGAGGCCATCCACTGGCACTTCCGTTACCTGGCGCAACGAGACCCAGGAGCGATCTTCGAAGAGCTGAGGACAACACCAGCGATGCCCAACCTCGGCCGCTGACACCCCAGTGAGGCAAACTGCCCGCCATGACATCGGCTGATCACAACGTCCCGACCTCCTGGAATCGCATCGACACCTGGCTCACCGCTCACACGCGGCGCAGCCCGGCGAGACCTGCGTCCGATGCCGCCCGCCTGGACGCGTTCGAGGCGGACCTCGGCCTGCCACTGCCCGCCGACCTGCGGGCCTGGTGGCTGCTGCCCGACCTCGCCGCGAGTTATTGGATTCCGGACGCGTTCGCCCCGGTCTCGCTGGACGAGGCCCTGGAGACCCACGAGATCTGGCTCCTGGTCGCAGAGCAGGAAGGCGACTCACTCGACGGGAACGGCCGTCCCGAGAGCCGCTACCAGCGGGCGTTCATGCCGATCGCGCTGAGCCCCGGCAGCGACGGACTGATCGTCGACATGCGCCCCGGCGACAGCCACGGCACCGTCCTTCTCTGGGACCACGAGACCTGGACCCTGGACGTCCCCCAGTGGGTCTCGGTCACCTCAATGCTCCACGACATCGCCCAAGCCCTGGAGGCTGGCACGCCTGCGCTACTGGACCACGCAGCCGGCGGTGGCTCCCGGGAACCCAGCACAGCCGCAGTCAACGACGCACTCGATCTCACCTGGCAACCCACCCGCCGCGCGACCCGTCAGAGCACCATGCCTCAGCCCGCGCCAGCGACTGATCATTCGCGGATGAGACCAGAAGTGCAGGCGTTCGTAGCCGACGGCCCCCTCCCCGACTGGGATGCCGAGGGCGAGGAGATCGACCGGCGAGTCGAGCAGCTCGAAGCCATCGCCAAGCCCGTCACTGGCGAGGAAGCCAAAGCACTGGTCGCCTGCTTCGGCCCGGACGACTGTTACGGCGTCGCCTGGACCCTGCTGCACCTTATCGAGACCGGCCCGAACCCGGTCCTGACCACCGAGCCCGCTCCCGACGCCAATGAGTGGCACCACACCCTCTGGGCCCGCATCGTCAACAGCGGGCTTGCCCCCTCAGCTTGACGCACTAACACCGTGCGAGGTCTCACAGCGAGGCCACCACCGGGAGCGGGCGCGGTGCGGGCGCCGCCGCTTCGACGGGCGCGGACCGCAGAGAGCCGGACTCGTCGGGCAGTGGCACGTCGGCCTCCGCTCGACGGCCCGCAAGCGCGCCGCGGCCCGTCACCTCGACGGTGGCCCGGCGCCCGGACAGCAGCCCGTGCCCGGGCCCCAGCCCCGTCCACCGTTTCTGCCCCACCGACAGGCGCAGGCGGGAGCCGGGCCACGGCCCGGTGGTCAGCACCAGCGCAGGGCACCAGCGCACGGCCCCGACGCAGGACGCCGTCGAGCCGGCGGGCGGTGTGCGGGGTGATCGCCCCTCCACCGCACCCAGCAGGATGACATCCACCGCCGGGGCCGGCGCGGCCACAACATCGCTCCACTTCGGCCCCGGGGTATCGACGATCAGCAACCGGGCCGGGTCCAGGCCCGCCCCGGTCGCGGCGAGCAACCCCAGGCCCGGCAGCGCCACCGCCGCACACCAGCCCGGCCCGCGCACCGGGTCGGCCAGCGCGGCGCCCGCCAGCGCCAGGAGCAGCGGAACGTCGCGTTCGACCTCCACCACGGTGCCGCGTCGAAGCCCGCGCTCGGGCAGCAGGTGCGCGATAGCTGCCGGCGCTGGCAGCAACCGCTCGCCCGTCGGCGCTCCGGTGTCGTCGGGGGCGGTGGCGTCCAGCAGCGCGGCCAGCCGCTGCGCCGCGGCCGTGGTGGTCACGGCCCGACCGGCGGCTGCGGGATGGGCGGGGCGTCGTCCGGTCGGCACGCGCGGGGCACGCTGCGCATCGCCCGGCACGACGGAGGGCCGAATGGGACGAGCAGAGGAGGAATCGGACGGCACCCCCTCAGCATGCTGGTGACAAGCAGCGCGATTCGGCACAAGCCTCTGCTGCAGCACGATAGGTGTCATTGAGGCGCGGAAGTTGTCACCAGGATCATGGCTCGTCTTTGCGGTGCCAAGAGGGGGCGTGTCAGGACTTCCCGCCCTTGCCGATGGCGATGCTGCCGTTGCGGGTCCGGACGGCCACGGAATGGCCGCTCATGTCGTCTTTCGCGACGTTCACGGTGACGTCGCCCTTCTTCGCGGCCGTGCGGACCGCGTACTTCGATTCCGGCAGGCCCAGCTCGACGTTGCCGTCCCTGCTCTGCACGTCGACCAGGTCGGGCACGGCGGCCAGGCCCAGGTCGACGTTGCCGTTCCGCGAGGTGACGCTGACGGACCGGGCCGAGATCCCGTCGCTCTCGATGCTTCCGTCGCCGCCTGCCAGGGCCAGCTTGGCTCCGTGGAGGTCCGACAATCGGACGTCGCCGCCGGCGGTCCTGGCCGAGAAGTCCGCAGTGAAGCCGGTGGCCTCGATGCGCCCCTTGCCGCTCTCGGCGGTGACGGCGACGGCGCGCGGCACCTTCACGGTGTACTTCGCGCTGCAGTCCACCGAGATCCCCGTGCAGTCCAGCGAGAGTGTGAGCGTGCCCCCTTCGAGCTGCCAGCCGGCCCCCACCTCCCCGCCGGCCTCCCTGCCGCTGACCCGTCGTTCCACCCGAACGCCCTCGACGTCGGCGGCCACCAGCGCCAGGTCGGTGGAACCGGAGTTGACGGTCAGGCTGCCGCCGGCGAAGTCGAAGGACTTCGATTCCACGGTCGCGTCGGCCGATGCGCCGTCCGTGGCGCAGGCCGTGGCGGCGAGGCCGAGGAGCGCGGCTCCGCCGAAGGCGAGAAGCGTGCGCGTGGTCGGTTCCATCGAATTCTTCCTTCGTCAACGAGCATGGTGGTGTGGATTCCCGCACCCCGGTTCACGAGCGCAGCGCCCGGACCGCGACCGTGCGCGACACCCGGGCCGCCTGCAGGACCAGCGCGAGGCAGATGGTGACCAGCGTCCCGGCGGCGAGCGCCCCGAGCGTGGCCCAGGGCAGGCCCGCCAGGACCCGGACGACGTCGATCCGGGCGCCCAGGGAGATGGTGAGACTCGACACGGCGAGGAACAGCGCGCCGAAGACGATGGCCGTCCCCGCGTAGATCACCCCCTCGTAGACCATCGACCGGGTGACCACGCCCGGCCGCGCACCGGCCACCGTCACGACGGCGGAGTCACGGGCGCGCTCCCGCCCGACGAGGGCGATCACGGTGAGGCCCCCGACCCAGGACACGACGAAGACCCAGCCCAGCACGACCAGGATGTTGTCCGGCCCGGCGCTGCCTCCGGGCATGACCTTCCCGATCACCATGAAGAAGCCGACGAACGACAGGGAGAGCGCGAAGGGCAGCACCGTGGTGACGCTCCTCGTCGCGCGGGCCCGGCACGACTGCACGGCAAGGTGCCAGGCGACGCCGCGCGAGGGCACCAGCGCCGTCCAGAGCTTCATCAGCGGGGTGAACACCCACGGCCCCATCAGCAGCAGCAGGCAGAGGAGGAAGAGGTTCCCGGTGAACGCGAAGGCCGTCCGCTGGGCGAGCCCACCCTTGAGTTCGAGGCCCAGGCCGGGGACCCACATCCCGACCACACCGGCGAGCAGGCACAGGGCGAGGCCACCGCGGGCTACGCCCGGCCGCGCCGGGGGATCGGAGAAGTCCCGGAAGGCGCGCATCTCCGGCGTCCTGGCGGCCCGCCGGGTGACGCCCCAGCCCCCGAGCAGGCACGGAACCAGTCCGAACAGCACGCTCACGCCGACGTACCAGAACCGGAACCCGACCGAGGCCCCGTGCAGTTCGAGACCCGTCCCCTTCCACTGCGCGAGGGTGACACCCGCGACCAGCAGGGCGAGCGGTGCGGCCAGCGCGCCGGCCACCGCGCCCAGCACCACCATCTCCATCCGCAGGATGAACCTGACCCGGTGGCGCGGAATCCCGAGGATCACCCACAGGGCGTGCTCGCGCCGCTGCGTCGTCAGCGTCAGACCGACCGCGGAGGCGACGATGCCCACGGCGGCGAGCACGGTGAAGAAGACGATGTTGCCGCCGAGGGCGATCGACGCGGAGACCATCCGTGCGTCACCTGCCGCCCGCGCCGCCGAGACGGCGGTGAACATCGCGATGGCCGAGCCCGCCGAGCACGCCGCGCCGACCGTGGCGCACAGGAGCGTCCACCACCACATCGACGCCTGCAGGCGGATGTCCGACAGCACGAGCCGGATCACGACTCCTCCCCGCCCGCTTCGTCCGCCGACTGCGCCGCGAGGACGGCCTCGCCCACCGCGCGGGAGTCGCCACCGGGGATGACGGCGTGTACCCGCCCGGACCCCATCACCACGACCTGATCGGCCCGCGCGGCCGCATGAGGGTCGTGGGTGACCATGAGCACCGTGCTCCCCTGCGCGGGAAGCGCCTGCAGCCAGTCGAGCACCACATGACCCGACTTGAGGTCGAGCGCACCCGTCGGCTCGTCGGCGAAGACGATCCGCGGCTGGTTCGCCACCACCCGGGCCACCGCGACGCGCTGGCGTTCGCCACCGGAGAGGCGGTCGGGGCGTCGCCGCGCGTGCTTGGCGATGCCGAGCCGCGCCATGGCGTCCTCGACCCGCGCCCTGGGCACCCGTCGGCCGGCGAGCCGCGCCGGCAGGGCGATGTTGTCCTCGACCGTCAGCGAGCTGACGAGGTTGTACTCCTGGAAGACGAAGCCGATGTTCTCGCTGCGGAACGCGGCCTGCTTGCGGGGGCTGAGGGAGCGGACGTCCGTCCCGAGGATCTCGACGGACCCCGCGCTCGCCCGCTCCAGCCCGGCTGTGCAGAGCAGGAGCGTCGACTTGCCCGAACCGGAGGGGCCGACGACGGCGGTCAGCCGGCCTTCGGGAATCTCCAGGTCGATGTCGTGCAGTACGCGCGTCGACTCGCCCCGGCGGCCGGGAATGGGGAATTCCATCCGAAGGCCGCGCAAACGAATGCACGACACGGAAGCAGTAGTGGAAAATGGCATGACTCAAGGAAAGCAGGGCCGGGCAGTGGAGTGCACGGGTGCCTGCACTGCTATTGGCGGTAGACCTGGATCTACCGCCCGACCGATCCGAACTGTGCGAAAATGTTGATCATGGCGCAGATTCGTGTTGCCCGGAGACTGCTGACCGAATCCGTCGCAGCGGCCGCCTTTCCGATCCTCCTGATCTCCGTTCTCGCTGCGCCGGTCTCGGTTCCGGTGGTGGCCGAACTGGACCGCTCCAGGGCGCAGTGGTGCGGAGTCCTGACAATGCCGCTGCGACCCGCCAGCCGCAGCTGGCCGCAGTGGGTGGCCGGTCGGCTGCGGACACGGTCGGTGTGGCGGACCGACCTCCCCGTGTTCGTCACCGCCGCACTCCTGTCCGCGCTCTCGCTGTTGGTGGGCTTCTTCGGATTCGTCGGCGCTCTGGCGCTTGTTTTCTCCCCCGTCTTCTGGGGTTTCGGAATCGCCGCGCAAGTCGGCCCGTTCACCCCGGCCGCCCTGTGGGAAACCCTCGTGGCGGTGCCCGCGGGAATCGCCCTCGGTGCGGTCACCGTGGGCGCGCTGGCCGGCATCTCCCTGCTCCGCGACCTGCTCCTGCGGGCCTTCTCGGGGAGCCGGAACCCCGACTTGCTCGCGAAGCTGGAGGAACTCCGCGCCAGCCGGGCCTCGCTGACGGCGGCCTTCGAGAACGAGCGCCGGCGCATCGAGCGTGACCTGCACGACGGCGCCCAGCAGGAACTCGTCGCCCTCGTCATGCGCCTGGGAATCCTGGAAGCCGCAGCGACGGCCACCGACCAGGAACGGATCGTCCAGCTGGCACGCCAGGCCCAGGCGCAGGCGGAGCGCGCGCTCGAACGGCTGAGGGAGACGGTGCGCGACATCCACCCCAGCGAACTGAGCGATCTCGGTCTCATCGCCGCCGTCCGGGAACTGGTGGCCAGATCACCGTTGCAGGTCGATCTGACCAGCACCGGTACGGACGCTTGGCTCACCTCGCCGATTGCCACGGCCGTGTACTTCACGGTCTCCGAGGCCCTGACGAACATCGCCAAGCACGCGGGCGTCGGGAGCGCCCGGATCGAGATGCGGTGCACCGAGAGCGGCGTCCGCGTCCGGGTGGTCGACGGCGGCGCCGGCGGCGCGCGGATCAGCAGCGGATCCGGGCTCTCCGGGCTGCGTGAGCGGATGCGAAGCGTCGGTGGGAACCTCGAAATCATCAGCCCGCCGGGCGGCGGAACGGAGGTCCTGGCATCCGCCCCGGCCCAACCCCCGTGGTGACGGAATTCGACAGGGAAAAGCGATGGGAAATCGATTGTGAGAATCATCCTGGCGGACGACAGCCTGCTGATACGCGCCGGAATCCGGGAGATCCTGGTTTCCAGTGCCCACGACGTGATCCGCGAATGCGCGGACGCCGACGAACTGGTCGCCGCGGTCGACGACCTCGCCGCCGCCGGAGCCGCCCCCGACCTGGTGATCACGGATGTTCGCATGCCGCCCGGGAACACCGACGACGGACTCCGGGCCGCGATCGACATTCGGTCGCGGCACCAGGACCTGCCGGTACTGGTCCTCTCCGCCTACGTCACGGGCCCGTACGTGCGCGAACTCCTGAATGGCCCGGGCGCCGACGGGGCAGTCGGCTACCTGCTCAAGGAGAAGGTGGGCAGAGTGGCGGACTTCCTGCGGGCCGTCGAGACGGTCTCCGGCGGCGGGGTGGTGATCGACCCCGAGGTGGTTCGCCACGTCACCCGCGCCGACCCGCCGCGGGGCCCGCTCGCCCGGCTCACGGCCCGCGAACAGGAGGTGCTCGCTCTCATGGCCGAAGGCCGCTCCAACGCGGAGATCGCGGCAGAGCTGTTCCTCTCGGGCGCCGCCGTGGCCAAACACGTGGGGAACGTCTTCCTGAAACTCGGCATGCCCTCCGGCGAGGACAACCGCCGGGTGAAGGCCATCCTGACCTGGTTCGAATACAACTAGGACTTCAATGCCGCTGCGTTTACCGGCGGCGGCGTGATGCGAGTCCGTCTTCCATGACGAGGATCTCGACAGAAAGGGCGTAGGTCCGGGTGGGTTGCGGGTGTTTCCCTGCATCTAGCGCGCGTAATCGGTGACAACCATCATGCTTCGAGCCACGGATTCACCCAGGCACCCAGGCAGGCAGGCGCTCCGGGACATCTACCGTGCTTCGGCACACCCGCACCCAATCGGTCCCCACGGCCGTTGATCAGGCCGTGCTGACTACCTGCTCGCGCCGACTCGCCGCCGTCATCACTGCCGGCCTGCTCGCCGCCACCACCACCCCCGCGCACGCCGCGGCCCGCACCATCCAGCGCGGGGTCGACGGCTGCATCGCGTGGTCCTGGGACGACGAGAACTTCTTCGGCGCCACGGTGTACCTGCACAATCGGTGCGACGGCACCCACGTCGCCAAGATCGCCTGGCAGTCGCCAACGGTGGCGCTGACCGTCATCACGCTCAAGCCCGACGCCAAGGACAACGTCTTCCGGATGTCCGACCCCAAGTCGATCTGGGACGCCGGCCGCCCGTGAACCGCGCAAAACGTGCTTGCGATCGCCTACAAGGCCCCACCGGCGGGGCACCGATCTTCCGATCGGAAAAAACGACGGCCAGCGGGTACAGGAGACGGAAGGATGAGCCCATAACTGACTCTCAGGGCATTCGGCTCGACCCGCTCTCGTTGGGCGCACTTCACGAACTGGGCCGGCCTGGACGACATTGCCGTCGAGGCGCTGTTCGACGGCGCGCAGGGGGACGGGATCCCGATCGCCTGGGTACCTCCGGGTCCGGTCCAGCGTCGCCTCACCGAGGTCTCAGGCCATGGTGAGCGCTTGGCAGTTCTGGTCAAGGAGGAGACCGAGATCCTGGAGGCGTGCACGCGCGTGGTCGCCTCGTGTGACGACCCGTGGATCGCGGAGTCAAGGGAGATCGGGGAGCGGGTGATCGCGGCGTGGCGGGACGGCCCTTTCCAGGCCGCGGGGTGCCGCGCTGTGCTGGCGGCCGAGCCCCCGCATCCTGCTGCTTCCGGAGACGGGGTTGGCTATGGCCGCGGCTTCCTGGAGCGGCCGCGAGGACGAGGCACCGCCTATCCCGCGACGGCGGCGATCGATGCGCGACGTGCTCCCTCGGTGGCTCGGCGGCCGGTAGCCCGCGACGCCTGGCACGCACTCTCGCTGCCGCCGGGCGAAAGCCCAAGTACGTCCAGTACGAGGACTTCCGCCAGGCACGCCGAGAGCACGCACCAGACGCCGCTGGGCCGCCCTTCGGGCGACGACGGGAGTTTGACGACAGGACCCAGCCGAGCGATGCTCCGCCGAAGGCGAACCCCAGCACGATCAGCAGCAGGATCAGCGCTGCGGCCGTTTTGATGACCGGGTGCTTCTGGCGAAGGGGCTCGTCGTCCTCCGGCCCACCGTGCGGTACGAGTTCGGCCGGCAGCTCGATCTGTTCGTCGGGCTCGGCGAGCGGCACCTCCTCCTGGCGCACCGAGCGCCGAACGAGCACCGGCGCCGCGAGATCGACGGGCAGCGTCCGCAGGAATGCCTCCAACCGCTGGGAGTCGTCGGTCACGGTCAGCTCGTGCAGTTCGGACAGCAGGGTCTGGTCGGCGGCCGGGCGACTCTGCCCGACCCAGGACAGCCGCCAGCCGGTGGCCGGCCCGTCACGAACGAGCACCTGGTCGAGCAGTGCGCGCAGGGCACCGGGCAGCGAGCGGGCAGGAGCCAGGGTCTCCGGGGCCTTGGCGAGGGCCTCCAGAACGGTCCCCAGGCTGGGCCGCGTGGTGTGGCAGCTGCGTCCGGCGGCTCGGGCCAGGGCCTGGGCACTCTCGCTGGCAAGCGTCGCCGCCGCGGTGGAGGCCCAGGCTGCCGGCGCCAACCAGGTCCTGTCCGGGGTGTCGGCGTGTCGCGGCAAGGCCGTCAGGCTGAGTTCGGCGGTCCGCTGGTCGAGGTCGGTCAGCACGCCGATCGCGGGAACCGGTTCGCGGCACGGCGCGGTTCCGTCCGCGCGGTGCGCCAGGGAGTGCGAGTTGCGCAGGGCGTCGGCCATCACCGCCGCTCCGACAACCTGGGCCGACATCCGGTCCGCCTCGAACTCCTGGCGTCGCCCGACGGCCGTGGTCAGCCGGGTGTAGACCCAGGCGTAGCCGGAGAACAGGCAATACCGGTTGTACGCCGGATGGTGGCCGTTCTTGGCCTGGACCATCCGGTGCCGACCAAGGCGTTCGAGGATGGCTTCGAGCGCGGTGGCCCCACGGCGGGTGACGGACGACAGGGCGGTGTGGCGTCCCGCGTAGTGGCCGAGCTCGTGGCAGATCACCGCCTCCAGCTCGTCCCGTGTCAGCCCCACCAGCAGGGGCATCCGGGTGCCTCCGAGCAGCCCGAGCGGCGTGGCGTGTTCGAGGACCATGGCGTTGGCCTGGGGAATCAGGTACAGCCGGGTCGGCGGGCGCACTCGCAGGCGCTCGGCGAGCTCGGAGACGGTGTCCCACAGGGCCGGTTCCTCCTCCGGGGTCACCTCGACCGAGCCCTCCGGGCCCCTGGCCGGACGACCCGCCGCGTACAACGCGAGAAGAACGGAGTGCTGCGACACAGCACCAGGACTCGGCTCCGCCCTATGACGGCGGCCGTGCGAAGCTCCCCGTTGTGCAGTCCCACAGAGGTCTACTTGTCCCTGCCGTAGCTACCCGAGCGCAGGGCCATCAAAGAGACACGCCCTGGTCGGACAACCACGCCTGGCGCAGCGTCATCTGGCCTGCGACCGTTCGGCGATGGCCCGGCGCAGCTGGTCGGCGAGGTCGGCGCGCTCGGTGGAGGTGTAGGCGAGGACGCCGTTGGTGAAGGCGAGGGCGTCGAACTGCTGGCGCTCGTAGGGCACGCCGTGCGGGAGGCGGGCGATGTGCCAGTGGAGGTGGCTGTTGCCGGCCTGGGAGCCGAGGGAGAACAGGTAGGTGCGCTCTCCGCCGAGCACGTCTTCGGCAGCGAGGGCGACCAGCCGTACGGTGCGCATGATGGCGAGGTAGTCCTGCTCGGTCAGGTCGGTGACGACGTGCTCCAGGTGCTGCTTCGGCACGACCAGGAGCTTGCCGGGCAGCACGGGCCACTTGTCGAGGAAGGCCAGGTGCTGCTCGGTCTCGTAGACGATCTCGTGCGCGTAGGCCGGATCGCCCTCGACCAGGCGGCAGATGAAGCACGGCCCGGTCTGAGCCTGCTCGCTGTAGGTGGCCAGGTCCATCGGCTGCCGTTCCATGCGGTTCCCTCCTCTGATCCCCGCCGGACGGCGGGTCGGGCTTCGAGCGGGCCGGCTGCGGATCAGGCCCGCCCGGCCTTCGTGGATCGAGCGGGTGCGGGTGCGGGGGTCAGGGTCGGGGTCGGCGGTGGCGGCCGGAGCCGGTTGCCACCGCGGTCGTCGGTGGTTCGTCGGTGAGCGCCACCGCCACCCAGCCGTGCCCGTCCCACTCCTGCAGCAGCCGCGGGGCGATGGGGTCGATGTGCGCGGCGGCCGTGGTGACGACCCGTCGGGTTCCGACCGGACGCAGGCGCCGGGTGCGGCGCGCGGCCCACTCGCTCAGCGGCTCATCGTCCACTGCCCACTGCCCCTCTCGCTGGGTGGTCGGTGCGGTCAGCGTGGCAGGGGCTGGGCGGGGTCGTCCAGCCACAGGTGCTGTCCGGCCGGGGTGACGGTGAGGCCGAAGCGGGCCAGGCCGGGCCGGCCCGCTGCGGTCCACCAGGCGTAGGCGGTCTCGAA
This sequence comes from Kitasatospora sp. NEAU-69, assembly GCF_057158765.1. Taxonomy (NCBI): domain Bacteria; kingdom Bacillati; phylum Actinomycetota; class Actinomycetes; order Kitasatosporales; family Streptomycetaceae; genus Kitasatospora; species Kitasatospora sp. NEAU-69. The sequence continues at coordinate 11,121 of NZ_JBWXUE010000040.1, read as the reverse complement.
CTCCTCCCACAGCCGCCTGGTTCCGTACTGGCGCACCTGGTGCCCGCGCTCGCCGTCGCGGAACGTCGTCGCCGACCAGGCCGGTTCGGTCAGCGAGTACAGCCACAGGGTGCGGGCGCCGTCGTCGTGCGGCTGGACCGCGTGCGTGACGCCGTCCAGGAGCAGCCCCATCAGGAAGGTGAAGGCGGCATGCCGGCCGTGCTCAGCTGGCGTGGTCGCTGTGCGGCTCTCGGTGAGGGTGGCGCCGTTGGCGGGCGGCTTGGGCCAGATGAGGCGCTGGGAGCGCAGCTTCATGAACTCCACCGGCTCCAGGAAGCGGCCCGAGGCGGTCGTGCCGTCGTCGTGGACCGTCAGGCGCAGCAGGGCGTCGAGGTTGCTGTAGTGGGTGCCCCAGGGGGTGAGGATGAGGGCGTCGGGGCGGGCTTGGCGGATCCAGGCGTGGGGGATCTCGCGTAGCGCGCAGGTGGCCACGATCCGGTCGTACGGGGCGCCGGGCGGCCAGCCGGCGGCGCCGTCGCCGCAGACCACCGTCGGGCGGTAGCCGGCGGCGGTCAGGGCGGTGCGGGCCCGGGCGGTGAGGTCGGGGTCGATCTCGACGGTGACCACGTTGGCGTCGCCGAGCCGGTGGGACAGGAGTGCGCTGTTCCATCCCGTGCCGGTGCCGACCTCGAGGACGCGCTGCCCGGCCTGGATGTCCAGGTGCTCCAGCATCGTGGCGACCACCGAGGGCTGGGAGGCCGAGCTGGTCGGCACGCTGCCGGGCTGCTCGCCGTGGTGCCGGCCGTCGTCCCACTGCGTGACGATCGGGATGTCGGCTGCGGCGGCTGCCGCCCAGCCGTCCGGGTCCGCGGTCCTGCTGACGGGTCGGCTGGTGTTGGTGGCCAGGTCGTGCGCCCACATCAGGTCGGGCAGGAACAGGGAGCGGGGAACGGCGGTGAAGGCTGCGTCCCAGGGGCGGGCGGGCCGCCCCGGGCAGGGGCGGCCCTCCTTCTGCGTGGTGCTGGTCACTTGCGGTGGCCTCCGTCACCGGGCGGCGTGCTGCCGTCGGGGTTCGGCGGGTCCGAGGGCGGTGTCCACGGGGTGCCCGGGTGGCCGTCCCCCTCGCCGCCACCGCCGCCCGAGCCTGCGCCGCCGTGGCCTGCATCGTGGTCCATGATGAGCTCCTTCCGTCCTTGTGATGGTGCCCTCCCGGGCCCGGGAGGAGTAGAGGGCCGGCCCCGGCCCGCGGGCTACACCGGGCCGGGGGTACGGGCGCGCAGATCCGCGTGGACGGTCTTGCCGAAGGTCTCCAGGGCCGCGCCCCAGCGCCCGTCATCTTCCGTCGGCAGCCGGTCTTCGCGGCGTTGCCGGCCGGCTCGCTCACGATCAGCTCCCCCGCTTCGACCAGGTCCTCCAGCCCCCACCCACGCAGCGTGGCGCGCACCAGGCGCCGGGCCACGGCGGCAGACTGCGGCTCGTACGGCAGCAGCGCCCCGGCGGTGTCGGCGGCCGGGGTCGGTGTCGGGGTTCTCGACGGCAGCGGTCACCGCGGACCTCGCACCCGCCGACGCCGCCCGGAAGCAGCCGCAGCCGCAGCCGGTGAGCGGGATATGGGGTGCGCTGCCACGGCGGTACTCCGTTCTCTCGACGGCGGTGACGGCTGCGCGGACCCGAGGAGGGCAGGCCCGCGCGGCGGCCCCGGCTCGCCCGCCAGGGCCAGGTTTCCGGTCCGTCACGGCGGGCGACGGTTAGACGGTAGGGGGTGCGCGGCCTGGCCCTCAACGAGGTTGCGCCATCTTGCGCGACGTCACCCGAGAGTGGCTATCGCCGCCGTGATCAGCTGACGGGCCCCGGCGCCGTGGACGGCCATGGACGCCAGGTCGGTGAAGGTGCGCACGTAGTCGGCGATCTCGCGGGGCTGGGTGATCCGCAGGTAGCCGGAGGTCAGCTCGACGGCCACCTCGGCCTCGTCGAACATGTAGAAGTCCTCGACCGGCAGATGCGGCCGGTCCGGCCCGGTCGGGATGACGCCGACGCTGACGAACGGGCTGGAGGAGACGGCGAGCAGGTGGCCGAGTTGAGCCGCCATCGTCTCCGGGTCGCACACCGCGGCGCGCAGCACCCACTCCTCGATGAGCAGGCCGAAGCGGTGCCGGCCGGAGAACAGCATCCGCTGGCGCTCCAGGCGGGCCTCCACGGCGTCGGCGACGTCGTCGACCTCGACGCGGGCGCGCTGGATCGAGCGCAGGACGGCGGTGGTGTACTCGGGGCTCTGCACCATGCCCGGCATGACCCGGCTGGCGTAGACCCGGAACAAGCCGGTGCGGCGGTAGAGGGCGGCCACGGATTCCTGGGCGGCGCGTAGCCCGCCGCGCTCCATGCGGCGCCACTCGGTGTACATGGAGTCGACCGTGCGGGCGGCGGCGATCAGGTCGGGGACCTGGTCGCCGGCGTCGCAGGCGGTGCACCAGGCGCGAAGGTCGTCCTCGGAGGGGGCGGACTTGCCGCTCTGGATCCGGGAGGTCTTCGCCGGGTGCCACCCGCAGCGGGCGGACAGCTCGTCGCCGGTCAGGCCCGCGTCCTTGCGCAGGCCGACCAGGCGGCCTGCGAGCGCCTTGCGCGCCTCGATGACGCTGGACGACGGGGACGACGACATAGTGCTGGCTGCCCGGGCGGGTAGTGGTGGACAGGGCGGTCAGACGGCGTACCGGGCGTGCGGGACAGCCCGCTCCCACACCGCCTCGAAGGCGCCGGTCACCATCTTCACCACCGCCGGATCCTCGGTGACCTCGTGGCCGGCCCACTCGCCGTCACCGGTGAACCAGTGGAAGAGCACCAGGCGCTCGTCGACCAGCCACAGGTCGTTACCCGGCAGCGCGAGGTCCGATGCCTTCGACCGGGGCAGCCAGCGGACCTGCTCGCCGAGCGCGACGTTGTGCCGCTCGGTGATCGCGTGCTCCCACCGGATGTAGGCAGTCACCGGCTCCGAGACGATCCGGGCGCGGCGCATCACCACCCCGCGGCCGACCGTCTCCCGCACCAGAGCGGCCCAGGTGGCGTACTCCTCGGGCAGGTCGTAGGCCTCGGGCCGATCCACCGGAAGCCCGGCCCGCCAGTCGGCGAAGACGGGGTCGTCCATGTAGGAGTCGCGCATCTCCAGGTGGCAGGCGGAGTGCTCAGCACTCCTCAGCAGGGCGCCAAAGTCCGGCACGCTCGGCCTCATCGCACACCTTCCTCAAAAACGGGATCATCCGGACCGGGATCCGCACAACGCCCTCGTGGTCCGGGACGCCGATCGGGTGACCCTCCACCCACTCGGTCTCGCTGATCACGCGGTACATCTCCATCTCGGGCAGCCACCCCTGGATGACGATCTCCGCCTTCTCGTCCTCCAACCACACGGTCGGAGACCCACCGTTCGGCGTGTCCGGATCGATGCCCCTGAACCGTAGTGCCATGACCGCTCCTTGTGCCAAGCCGGTTGCGGATCCTTGCGCCCACCACCGTTCCGCTCAGCTGACGAACCGTCAAGGACGCACGGGTGCAACCGTGCGACACGCGCCGACCGGGGCGGACCCGAGGGGAACTGCCGCCTCCGGCCCGGCGCTCGGTCAGGCGGTGCGGATCTTCCCGTCAGCGGTCACGCCGCCGGCTCGTCGTAGGCGCCTCAGTGCACCAGGATCATCCCGTCAGCCGTGATGGTGACCGTGCACCGGCCCGGCCGGGCGCGCCTCGACCAACTTTTTCGACAGCGCCCAATCGATCGAAGACGGGCTGCCCCCGGCGAGCCGACAGACCTCGCCCGGAGCACCCGGTCAGTTCGGAACTGACCACCCGTCGGCCAGGCGCCCGGCCGTCCGCGGGAGCGGTGCGCGGGTCACTCGTCATCGGCTGGGTCGGCGGCAGCGGGGTCGCTGATCCCCAACTTGGCCTCCGCCGTCGTTCAGTCGGCGGCGACCGCCTGCTGAGCGGCAGTCAGGGTCACCTGGCCCTTGCAGACAGCGGTGTGCAGGTGGGTCTCGGTCTTGTTCTTGTCGTTGTTGGGGCCCTTGCCGGGAACGTGATCGGGGCTCGGCGGATGTGGAACTGTCCGGGGATTCCTGAGTCGGGCATGCATTTTCCGATGTGCCCACCGACCGGTCGACCTGCCTCGGCCCGGTTCCCTGCTCCGCGCTCGTGTGCTCCGAGATCGGCATCCTGGTGGAGCCCTTGGAGATGGCAGCATGAAGGACATGCTCTCTGCCCTGGAAGCGCTGACCAGCCGCGATGCGAGCCAGCGGGACGTCGCCGCCGCGGAGCTCGGAGATCTCCTGCGCGGCACCGCGCTCGACGCGGACGCCGCCCACTTGATCGTCGGGCGACTGGTCGACCTGGCCCTCAACGAACCCGTGACCAAGGTCCGCGAGTCCGCGCTGAACTCGATCAGCGAGGCGTTCAACCGCCGCAGCCTGCCCCTGGACCTCGTCGAACCGCTGACCGCCGCCATGCCGACAATGGAGCGCGAGCTTCTCCAACACGCCCTCTTCATCCTCGGCGCCACACACGCCCCGCAGGCCCAGTCGCTGATCGAGCCCTTCCTTCACCACTCCGACCCTGAGGTCCGCGAGGAAGCCCGACACGCAGCAGCCGAGATCACCGCCAGCCTTGCGGGGCCTTGAGGAAATCAGTCGGCAGGGCAGGACCCAGCAGGCAGGATGGCGGGATGGCTGATCTGCTGTGGGACGACCAGGTTGCGTGGCTGCTCGATCCCACCGATGGGGGCTGCCTGCCCGATGCGTTCATTGAGGACACGACGGCGGCGGCCTGGCAGGCCGTGCTCGACCTGATCGAGGAACAGGGCTGGGCCTTCGAGTACGCCGAGGGCGAGGCGGTGTTGCCGCTGCCCCGAGCCGAGGCCGTGCTGTCCCGCCCGGCCGACGCCGAGTGCCCGAGCCTGCGCGTGTGGCCCGATTTCGAGGTCTGCGCGATCTTCCGGTTCCTCGGGGACGAGCAGATCGACTTCGATGTCGACCTGCGGGAGCTCCAAGTGCAGGAGCGGCTGGACGTCCTGTGCGGGTTCCTGGCCGCGATCGGGCGCCGCCCTGAAGGCCGTACTGAGGCCAAGCGGGAACTGGCCGGGCGACCACTGGGGCCGTTCTCCTACGCGTGACCCCACGCGTTGATCGCTTGCCGAAAATCGCAGGCAGCCCAACCAGCGGCACAGCCGCATAATCACTGCGGCCCTCAAGCTGGGCAACATCGCAAACGTGCCCGCAGACAATATTCCGAGTAGCAGAATTCACTACTTTGACCTGGGGAGCTTGTCCCTCAGAAAGCCAATAAGCGTAAGATCCTGCTTCAAGTCCCCATAGACAACGAGAAGGCTGATAATTCCCGCAGGGACTCCCCACCTTGGCCCCGTAAGGTCCCATGCCGCAGAACATAGAGAAAATATTATTGCACTGAAGCCAATGTAAACTGCGGACTCGCGTACCGCATAGCTGAAGAATAGGGCGTCGGCCTTCGCCGCCACAGGCCCTGCAATCAGAACAAAGGAGCCAATTAGCAGCAATCCAAGACTAAATCCCGATATTGCAAACTTGTCACCGCCGTGCGCCGCATATAAGCCACTCCAGGCTGTTATGCCGAGCGTGCCACCCAGCAGGCAGGTCTCGAACTGGCGTTGCGCTGCCTGGATGTAGCCTTGCTGCTTGACTCTTGCAGTAAGTTGAGTGTCGTCGGCGTTATATATCTGCACTCTAGTCTTTCGGAGAGATTTCTCAAGGGTGCGATAGTGGCCCCGGTATCTCCGAAAGTACTCCTCGATCCACACAAGCCGCCCAAATGCGACGATGGAGAGGAATACGATCAGCGCAATGGTCATATTCGATCACCCTGGCCACTGGCAGGGGTGCACCGGGCATTCCGAATCCGGGCTGGCGAGGCCGCACAGGCAGTACTCGGCGCCCATCCGTACAATATCCGCCAGCCCATTGAGCTCGCGCATGGTGCTGTCCTTGTCGCCGGAAATTGCATGTGCAGTTCCCAGATCTGCCCGCAGTGCAATCACCTGTAGCGTCAGCGGAGCACTAGGACGGACTCGTGGCAGCACCTCAGCGGACCATTTTGCTGCCTCCCCCAGGACCTTGATTGCCTCTTCGAGGCCTTCTGATTGAATTAGTGATTCAGCCTCCTTTCGGCAGGAGGCAATCAGGTCAAGGGCTTCTGCCTCAGAAACTGACTCAACATCGGGGAAGTTCTCCATTTGGCGACTACCTCATCTCGCCGGGGTGGGGAGCTCTCGCCAGTCGATGCGAGCCACAGCATGCGGCGGAAACGACGTCAGCAACACCAGCCCATGCTGCTTCATAACATGCACCCACCCGCACGCATCGATGCTTACGATGCCCTTGACTTCTCCCCCGAACGTGACAATAGGGTTGATGCGCTCCGTGCCATGGACTAGGTGCACTGTTCCCCTGCCCCAGCTACGGTCATCAGCCATGGTGAAATCTCCCATGATCCGATTCTCCAAGCCCAAGCCCGGATCCGCCATCGGAGCCCGTCATGTCTCCTCCGTCCAGCCCCACGCCTGGGCGAGCAGCATCATCCGTTCGCCCTTTCTCACCCGCTCTGCGATGGGTGGTCGGCGCGGCGGCGGTCAGCCGATGGCGATCCTTTCTCTCGACCGGGTGTCGGCAGTCAGGGTTCTGTCCGCCGGGTCGTAAGTGACGGTGACGCTGGCAGCGCGCAGCCGCACGACGACCTCCTGGGCCGTAGGAAGGCTCTGGCCTGCCCGCGTGTATCCCTGCGGGCGTTCGGCGTGGGTGAGCCTGATCCATAGTGCTGGTAGGTGAGGCGTGACGTGGTCCTCGCGCAGGTACAGGTTGCGCGGACCGTCGGGCCTCGGCCCGGCGGCGCTGGAGCGGCCGTGCCCGCATCGATAGGCCGGGCGGTTGTGGGACCAGCACGAGTCCATCAGGCGGCCGCACAGGCCGCAGTGCAGCAGCCCGGCCAGCAGGTACACGCGGCCCGGGGTTGTTTCGCGTGGGACGCGGAGGTTCTGGACGGCGATGAAGTCGACTTCGCTGACCAGCGCCGGGTGCGCGGGAGTGGTGGAGATGACCCAGTCGTCGGGGGTGTTCCAGCGCATGACGTCGCGGTGGCCGAGGGTGGTGTTGTCCGGGTCGATCGGCTCGTGGTCGGTGCGCTGGCGGTTCCACACCTCGCGTCCGGTGTAGCGGGGGTTGGCCAGGACGGCACGCACCGTGGTCAACGTCCACCCCTCGGCGCTGCGGTGCGCGTTGCGATCGGGGTCGGCGGCCGACGGACACGGAATGGCCGCGTCGTTCAGGCCACGGGTGATCCGCGCGATGCTGTGCCCAGCCAGGCGCTGGGTGAAGATCCACCGCACGACCGGAGCGCACTGCGGATCCGTGTCGAGACGCTGCAGGGGCACGCCCCGGCGAGCCCACGCCCGATTCGGGTGCGGGCCGGCATCGACGAGGCGGTACCCGTAGGGTGGTCGGCCGCCCAGGTAACGGCCCTGGTCACGCGCCTGGACGGTCATGGCGGTGCGCACTCGTATGCGAGTGCGGGTGATCTCGCGTTTTGCCAGGATGCCAAGCAGGACCATCAGTTCCTCATGTCCGGCGATCTCCGGGTCGGCGGCGCCGCCCGGCTCCGGGATCCACACCGCGATGCCGTCGTGCTCGAACAGCGGCGCCATCGCGGTGAACTGGTTGCCGTGGAAGGCCCGTTCGCCGGAACCGATCACGATCGCGTCGAACTCCCGGTCCGGGTCAGCCATCGCGGCGAGTAGCGCGGCGGCCTCCGGCCGGCGGGCCCAGGGCAGGGTCCGACTGTGACCGATGTCGAAGAACTCGACCACGATCCTGCCATGACCGGCTATCAGGGACTGCGCTCGCAGCAACTGCCACGCCCGTGAGGTGACCGGATCCTGATGATCCTCGGTGGAGACCCGCCCATGGAACGCGAACCGCAGACCACAACGCTGCGGATGGCCAGCCTCAGGTCGAAGCTGAGCGAACCCATCGGCCCACCGCGCCAACGAGCCAGCGTGACCCGCTCCACGAGGCAAAGGGAACAGCGGTGTCGTCGTAGCTTCCGCTGCCATGGCCGACACCTCCCACACGTGCGCCCCGTCGTCTGGGGTAGCCGCCAGCGCGTCAGGCAAACCAGAGCACAGCACAGTTAACCCGACAGGATGAACATCAGCTTGGATCTCGCCCAGACCGCTGCCTGTCGCCGACCACGTAGTACCAGTACCGGAGGAGAACGAGACTGGCGAACCTGAGGAGGCCACCGACACCGTCCGGCAGTCCGCCTCCCCCTGGCCGGAGAGACGATCGGCGCCCTGGGAAACGGCCGTCGACTGCCCCGCCTTACGGAATCCACCTGCGCCTCCAGCGGAAGGTAGCAAGGACGGGCGAGGAGATCGTCGGGAGCCGCCTCGACACTTGTGCTTGTCTGCCTTACTCTCCTCGACTATGCGCACCCCGGAGCGCCCAATGTGTCTATTGTTGTCGGCGGCCGTGGCAAAGTCCAGGTGTGTGGCCAGCCGGGTCCAGGCTGATGGCCACCGGAATTCCAGGTGGATGGCCGTCTGACCTGTGGTGTTCCTGATCGCTTCCTTATCGAAGGAGACCCCTCCGTCCGGTTTGCTGGTGTTTGCGAAGCATCAGCGAACCGGTCGGAGAGGTCCTGTGACGAAGTCTGACAGAGAGATCATGGAAATCCTTGAGGCGTACGACCTGACCGGGACGGTCTGGTCGGCGGCGAGCTTGGCGGGGCACGACCCGAAGACGGTCAAGCGGTATGTCGAGGCCCGCGACGGCGGGCGCAATCCTTATGAGCGAGAGCCGCGGCCGAAGATGATCGACGCGTTCCTGGAGAAGGTCGAGGAGTGGGTCGAGCAGTCGAAGGCGACGATCCGCGCCGATGTGGTCCACGAGAAGCTCGTGAAGATGGGCTACCGGGGAAGTGCGCGCTCGACGAGGCGGGCGGTGAACGCGGCGAAGACCGCGTGGAAGACGGGCAAGCGCCGGACGTACCGACCCTGGATTCCCGAGCCGGGCCGGTGGCTGCAGTTCGACTGGGGCGAGGGGCCGCGGATCGGCGGCCGGCGGACCTGGCTGTTCTGCGCGTGGCTGTCCTGGTCGCGGTTCCGGGTCGTGATCCCGGTCTGGGACTGCACGTTGGGCACGCTGGTGGCCTGCCTGGACACCGCGTTGCGGCGGATTGGCGGGGCGCCGACGTATGTACTGACGGACAACGCGAAGACGGTCACCGTCGAGCACATCGCCGGGATCCCGGTACGTCATCCACAGATGGTCGCCGCGGGTCGGCATTACGGCTGCCAGGTGGTCAGTTGCGTGCCCTACGACCCCGAGTCGAAGGGCGGCGCGGAGGCCACGGTCCGTATCGCGAAGGCCGACCTGGTGCCCACGGATGCGAACCTGTTGCCCGCCTACGACTCCTTCGCCGAGCTCACCGATGCCTGCCGCACCTGGTGCGAGCAGGTGAACTCCCGTCGTCACCGGGCGACCGGGCAGATACCCGCGAGCCGCCTGGACGTGGAGCGCACCACCCTGCACGTCCTGCCCATCGAGCCGCTCGCGCTCGCGCTGGGCGAGGAGAGGCTGGTCGGCTCGGACCGCACGATCAGCTTCAACTCGGTGCGCTACTCGACCCCGCCGGGCTATACCGGCGCGAGGGTGTGGTGCCGGGTCGTCGGCGAGGAACTCTCCATCACCGCCCGCACCGAATCCGGGGACCTGTCGGAGATCTGGCGCCACCAGCTGTCCACCCCGGGTGTTCCGCAGATCATCGACGCGCACTATCCCGACCACCCGGACGGCCGCAGCGTTCACCAGCCGCGGCTGCGGCCGCGCTCGGAGGCGGAGATCGCGTTCGTGGGCATCGGGCCCGGGGCCGGGCGCTGGCTCAAGGAGGCCGGACCCGCCGGCGCGATCCGCATCCGCGCCAAGATGGCCCGCGCGGTCGAGCTGGCCACTGTCCTGGGCAACGACAAAGTCGACCAGGCCCTCGGTCTGGCGGCCACGGCCGGGCGCTTCGCCGACGACGACCTGCTCTCGATCCTGGGACACATCGCGGACAGCAAGCCCGCCGGCGAGGTCGTGCGCGCGGACGAGGCCCACTCCGTCCAGAACGGAACCATCGGCTGGCAGGCCCTGGGCCGCTGAGCCAACACGCCGCCCACCACAGCATTCTGACTGCACGTCACCCAAGAGAACGGCACCCCCATGAGCTTTCCCAGCCCGCCCGCCATCCCCGAGGAACTCGACAAACTCATGCGCCGCATGCGCCTGCCCTACATGCGCAAAGCGGCCCCGGACGTCCTGGCCACCGCCCGAGCCCAGCGTTGGGACCCCGCCGAGGTCCTGCGGCTGCTGATAGCCGAGGAGGTCACCGGCCGCGACGCGGCCACCCGGCGCCTTCGCCGCCACTCGGCGAACTTCCCCACCGGCAAAACCCTGGGCTCCTGGCGGGCCGAGGACTCCACCATCCCCGAACCCACCCAGAACTCCCTGATCACCCTGGAGTGGATCGGCCGCGCCGAGAATTTGGTGATCGCCGGCCCGTCGGGGACGGGCAAGAGCCACTTCACCGAGGGCCTGGCCCAGGCCGCGATCGAGAAGGACCTGCGGGTGTCCTGGTTCACCCTGGAGACGCTGAGCGCCGCGATCGGGAAGTCGAAGGTCGACGGGTCCACCGCCCGGACCGTCGCCCGGATCTGCCGCGCGGACCTCATCGTCATCGACGACATCGGCCTGCTGCCGGTCGGCGAGGACGCCGCCGAGGCGTTCTACCGGATCATCGACGCTGCCTACGAACGCCGGTCCATCGCGGTGACCAGCAACATTCACCCCTCAGGCTTCGACACGATCATGCCCAAGACTCTCGCCGGCGCCAGCACCGACCGCCTCATGCACCACGCTCACCTCGTGACCACCACTGGCGACTCACACCGCCTCGCCGAGGCCCTCGCCGGGAAGGGAGTGGTCCCCTTGAACTGACCCCCACCCCAGGAACACCACTGGCCACCCACCTGGGCATCTGATGGCCACCAGCCTGGACACCCAACGGCCACCCACCTGGGCATCTCAATGGCCGTTGACA
>NZ_JBWXUE010000039.1:0-73887 GCF_057158765.1 Kitasatospora sp. NEAU-69 | reverse complement strand
GTACTACAGCCTCAGATCTTGAAGTTGTGATCGAGTCGGTTCGTTTCGTCGCCAGGCGCGGAGTCTTGCGGGGAGTGGGTCGTCGCGTCGGTCGTAGTGGCTGACAGTGGCTCTGGTCTGGTGTTCGGCACGCCACTGGTGCTGCTGGAGGTGGTAGGCATCTGCGTGGTGGGTCGTCAGGACGGTGACCGCGAGCAGTGCGGCCAAGGCGGCGACGGTGAGGCGGATCAGCGGCAGGTTCGCGTCGGGAGTGTCGGCGGCTGGCGCGGGTGGGGTCAGGCGGGTGTACTCCTGTCCCTGGTGACCTGGGCTTTTCCCGTCGTTTCCCGCTGGCTGGGGATCGGGGCTCCGGTGTCCCGGGCCGGTTCTGGTCCGACGGGATCCGGCTCCGTCGTCGGGGCGCGGTGGTGGGCACGCTGGACGGTCAGGAAGGCCAGGGCGAGCATCGAGCAGGTGACGTGGCGGTGCCAGGACGTCCACTTGCGGACCTGGTACTGGTCCAGTCCGGTGAGCTGTTTGCCCTGCTCGTTGTCCTCCTCGATCTGCCAGCGCACGCCGGCCTGGAGGATCATCTCGGCGGTCGGGGTGCCCACGGGGGCATGGGCCAGGAAGTAGGCGTACTCGTAGTCGAACCGGCCGCCACCCAGTTTCTTCTTCGCTGTGGTGCGGCGGATCAGCAGCCAGTGTTTGAAGCCCTCGGCCGGGTCCTGACCGGTGACCGCCACCTGGAACGCGGTCCAGTCGTAGTACCGCTGTCCCTTCGAGCCTTCCCCGCAGGAGCGGCGTTCCCACTGGTCGCGGGACTTGGCGTAGTGCAGGAGATGGTCTGCGCGCTTCACCGCCGGCTGGCGCGGCTTGCCCGGCGGCCCGTCCAGGGGCAGGTCCACCGCGACCGCCAGCACGTAGGGCAGCCGTGTCTGGTGGAGATACGCGCGCAGGTGCGGGTCGCGGCCGTAGCCGGAGTCGGCCACGACCCAGGAGAACAACACCCCGTCCGCCAGGGCGCGTTCCAGCATCGCGGTCGCCAGCTGGGGCTTGGTGGCGAAGGCGACCTCGTCGGGGACGCCGGCCTCGCGGCACCGCTCCCGATCCCCGGTCCAGGACTCGGGCAGGTACAGGCGCCGGTCGATGAAGGTGTGCCCCAGCGGGGAAGCGTAGGTGAGCATCACCATCACTTGGCAGTTGCGTACGTCCCCCGTCACGCCGCAGTGCTGGTGGGCCACGCCCACCGACTTGCTCCCCTTCTTCTGGGCTTGGGTGTCATCCAGGACCAGCGTGGAGCGCGGGTCACCCAACTGCCCAGCTACATAGACTCGTAGCTCGGCCAGCAGGGCCTCGGCGTCCCATGACGCCTCACCCAGGAACTTCTGGATTCGGTGCGGGGTGGCATGACCTGCGCGTTCCGAGATCGTCCAGCCGTTTTTGCGCCCCAGGCCGGACAGTAGGCCCTCGATCAGGTCCGCGAAGACCTCGCGCGGCTCCGGCCGGGCGAACAGATGCCCGAGCTCTCCCGTCAGTACCGCGAGCTCCTCAGCCCACCCCTCGACCTGTTCCTGCGTCACATCAGCCAGCATGACTACTCCAACGACAGGAACGATCAGCGGTCACATGATCTGAGGCTGTAGTACTTGGCGTCATGCAACCACGCCGAGTCCAACGTCATCTGCAGCGCGGGCTGACCGTTGACGGTCGTCAACTGGTAGGTCAACCCGTTCGACATCGCGCCCAGGCCGGAGTGCGCGTCCTTGGCGGCGTCCTCCATGAACCCACGCGGCATGGTCACCCGGACCGCGCCCGCACCGTCCTTGAACTGGACGTCACCCGAGGCACTCAGACCGGCCGTCAAACCCGTGAGGCGCAGTGGGAAGACCCAGGTCGCCGGAGCCGAGGCATCGTGCAGAACCAGCGTCTCCTTGACCCCGACGGCGAGCCCGTTGTACTCAACATCTGCCGAGGGCTCGGCAGAGGCATAGGTCAGCGTGTCTCCCTGAGCCGTCGCCTTGACCGGTGCAGCTCCCTGAAGCCCGTAGGAGACCTGGTGATCGGCGTCCACCTGCCAGGTGATGAGCGCCGGGTCATTCGCGCCGGCCGCGAAAGAAGCGCTCTGGTTGTTGGCTGCCTCGGACCAACGGCCATCAGCGCCCGCGGCGAAGTCGGTGTCGATGTTCGCCCAGGTGCCGTCCGGCTTCTGGAAGTGCACCGGACGTGGGTAGACACGCATCGTCTTGGTGCCGTCGTCATTGAGGAACGTCGAGGTCGACGCCGTCCGAGCGCCGATGTCCTCCGGCCCGTCGGCGGCAGGACCCGGAATCCCCGACTGGGCAGCATCACCGGCGCCGCTCGGGCCGTCGCTCTGCTCGGAGGTCCTGGCGTTCTTCACTGTTTGTGGATCGGACTTGGTGTGCGGTCGAACCTGAAGAGAGGCTGGTGGAGTTGTCGGCTTCACCGGCTCCACCTGTCGAGCGTCGGTGGACTGCCGACTGGGACTGTTCGGGGGCGTGTCCTTCGCCGCCGGAAGTTCGCCGGCCCCCGGCTGATGCGCGCCCGCCACACCGGCAGGGTCACGGGATGTGCTCGAGGCGGGCACCTGGTGGCCGCGCCCTTCTGCCGTTCCGCTCAGCTGCTCGGGAGAGGTCGGAGCCGGCTGGGCTGCGGTCTTGGATGCCTGTAACAGCGTGAAGGCACTGGCGGGCTGCGTCACCGTGACCTGCAGCAGTGCCAGACCGACCAACATCGCCGTCCAACGCAGCACGGTCCGCCCACCTCTGGCGGGCAGAACGCGGCACATGGCCCACGCCACCAAGCGCATGATCGCGCCCGAAGCCTTTCGGGCGCGAATGGCAGACGAGTTGGACAACGAGCGGTGCACGGCTGACCCCCCACGAGTACAGACCAAACAGCCCGACCCAATCAGGGCAGGCCAGGAACTTCTACCCTTCGTCGAATGGTGCCGTCCAGGGCTCAGCACAACCGGACCATCCAATTCCTACCAATCCGCGTGCATTGCTCCGCGAATGATCTTCTCGAAACTCTGCCTACTGCGTAAGGACGGAGAGTCGGAGAACCTCGCGCATGGCGGCAGGCTCTTTCCGCCACGAAATCCCGACGCACTGGGTACGATCGCTATCTCAAGCTGTCGGACCGTCAGGATGCGGAAATACAGGGGGCAACCTGACGAAGTGCGACCCGGCGATGAGCGAGGACTTTTCACATGCCCGAAAGAGGCATAGGGCCGATTCGATATGCGGCCGCATTCCTGGTGCTCGCCACGTTGTGGCTTGCGGCGCCATCGGCCTGCGCCGATCCGGTGCGCGACAGCGAATGGCCCCTGGACGGCCATCACTTTCAAGCCGACAAAATCTGGGCGATCTCCCGCGGCGGCGGGGTGACGGTCGCGATCATCGACAGCGGTGTCTCCGCGGCTCACCCGGACCTCGCCGGCCAGGTCCTGCCCGGCACCAGTCTCCTGGGCGACGGCGTGGACGGGCGGAGCGACACATCCAGCGATTCCCACGGCACCGCCATCGCCGGGATCATCGCTGCCACGGGTGGGCCGTCACCCGCGGACGGGATGTTCGGCCTCGCCCCGGCGGCGAAGATCCTGCCCGTCCGGATCTCCGTCGGTGGCCAGGTGTCCGCCTCCACCATTGCCCAGGGAATCGTCTGGGCTACTGACCACGGGGCGCAGGTCATCAATGCCTCGGTGGGCAGTCCCGACCCCGATCCGGTCTTGCGGCAAGCCGTCACCTACGCGCTGCACAAGGACGTCGTGCTCGTCGCCGCAGCCGGGAACGACGGAGCCGGCAGTAACGCCCCGATGTACCCGGCGGCCTTCCCCGGTGTCGTCTCCGTCTCCGGTGTCGATGAGTCAGGCGGGTTCTGGGCACCCAGCGAGTCCGGCCGTGGTGTCACCGTTGCCGCGCCTGCGGCCGACATCTACTCCACCAACGACCAAGAGCAGTACGTTCACGCCGATGGCACCAGCTATGCGGCCGCGTACGTTTCCGCGGCTGCCGCGCTCGTCCGCTCCCACGAACCGCACCTGACGGCCGGCCAGGTGATCCGGCGCCTCATCGCCACCACCAGCCAGCACCACACGCACCCCGACCCCCGCCTGGGCTACGGCGAACTCGACCCACTCGCCGCCCTCACCACCACCGCGGTCCCCGGAAGCCCGGACAACCCTCTGCTCCACTCTGACGCCGTGGCGGTGGACGCGACTGGGAGCATCAGTACTTTGACCGTTGCCGCGGCCATCCTCGGTGCTGTGGTTCTGGTGGGCGCACTCATTGTGTTTGTCCGACGTCGTCGGCAGGCCGGCACCTCACCGACCTTCTCGCCGAAGAAGAACGCACAGCCGCAGGCGCCCAAGGGCAAACGCGAGCAATCGCCCACCAAGGCCCGAGCCAGCTCCGCAAAGAGCGCCCGGCCCAAGACCCGAGCCGGCAACCGCCCGCGCTGAGACCACCCACCACCTGAGCCAAGGAAGCAGCCCATGCCTGTCAGCCCACTCCGCCGCCGCGCAAGCTACGCCACCGGCCTGTGCGCGGGCATCGCAGCCGCCATCACAGCGGTGATCCTGCTCCAGCCCGCTCACCACACGCCCACTCCCCCGAAAGTCATCGCCAACGACTTCTCAGGCCGCGCCACCGCATGCCTCGCCACCGACACCAGCACAGCCGGCAAGAGCGACGAGGTGACCAAGATCTGGACCGCCATGCAAACCGCAGGCACCCAGAGCGGAACCAATGTCCAACAGGTCATCCAACCCGTCACCAGCGCCGAGCAGGCTCAGCCGTACCTCTCCGGCCTCATCAGCCAACGCTGTGACCTCATCGTCACCATCGGCCCCAGCTTCGGCCAAGCCATCCCCACCCTTGCCAAGGCTGACCCCGCAGCCCGGTTCACCGCCGTGAACTCCTCCCTCACCACACCACCTCCCGGCGTCACCCTCCTGACCACAGACCAAGCCACCGCAAGCGTCCAGCAACAGGTGGAGACTCTTCACCGCCCAACTCCGGGGCACAGCTGACGCCCAAACGCACTCCGCCGCCGACCGCCGACCGCCGACCGCTGACCGCTGACCGCTGACCGCTGACCGCTGACCGCCACAGGCTGAGCCGGTGGCTACCGCGTGACGGACAGGGTCGGGAACGAGCTTGTGCGTGCCGGAATCCCCGTTCGCACAGGTCAGCCCGCTAATGCCGCGGGCCGCCCTTGGGGGTGGCGCGGCCGAGTGGCTTCGGGCGGGGGCGGGTGTGGGGGCCGGGGACCGGTCGGTCCAGGCCTCGGCTGCTGGCGGTGGCCGCGTAGCCGAGGAGGCCGAGGCCGAGGGCCGTGGGGATGCCCCACAGCAGGCCGGCGTGCTGCAGGGAGGCCGAGTCGGCCAGGACCGGGCGCAGCGGCGAGTCGACGCCGGGCATGTAGTACGCGCTGACCGGGGCGCCGGCCGGGCCCGGGCAGGGGCCGACGGTGCGCAGTGGTTCGGTGTCGCCGCCGGGCAGGTCGAGGTAGCACTGGCGGTAGCGGGTGCCGTGGCTGCCGGTCTCGGTGTCCTCGTAGGCGATGTGCACCGTCCCGTGGGTGCCCAGTGCCATCACCGCCACCGCGCCGGTGGCCGCGGTCGCGTAGCAGAGCGCGAGGGCGCCCAGCACGTATGCCACCTTGACCGGGCGCGGTGCGGGTCGCCTGCCGTAGACCAGCCGACGCACCGCCAGGAACCAGGCGGTGACCAGCCCGATCCCGCCCAGCACGATCCCGATGCCCAGGTCCAGGAAGCCCAGCAGTGCCTGGATCACGACCACCAGCAGCACCACGGCCCAGCCCAGCACCACCCGCCGCCGCGTGCGCGGGCGCAGCGGTATCCGCTCCCGGCCCTCCAGCGGCTTGCTGTCGCCGAGCGCCGAGCGCGTCAGCCCGTTGTCCGGGTCCAGGTGGCCGAGGCCGCGTTGCTTCAGCTGCGCGCGCAGCACCGGGCCGGGCCGGTGGCTCGCGATCCGCCAGGCCTCGCCCACCCGGGCCACGTCCGCGATGCCGGGCGCCTCGCCCGGGTAGCAGTCGGTGAAGCAGAGCAGGACGCTGCGGATCTGTGCGACGCCGTACTTGCTGCGGCTCAGCCCGTAGAGCCGGCCGAGGTCGAACCCGACCTCGGCGAGCTCCCTGCGCTGAGCCCCCGTCAGCTGCGGAAGCCCAGGTGAGTGCCATTCCTGTGGAGCGTTCATGGTGTCCCCCGTCCGTCTCGTCGGCGGACCCTACCGCACGGCGCTCACCCGACCTGGTCGGACGCGGTCCGTCAGAGGCGCTCGGGGACCGGGTTGCCGACGGCCTCGATGGCGCGGCGGACGGGGACCTTGGCCAGGACGGCGAAGCCGATGACGAAGAACACCAGCAGCGAGATGATCGCCGAGCGGTAACTGCCGGTGACCTGGTAGGCGAGGCCGAAGACCAGCGGTCCCATCCAGCTGGTGCCGCGGTCGCTGATCTTGTAGACGCTGAAGTACTCGGCCTCCCGGCCGGCCGGGATGAGGTGGGAGAACAGCGAACGGGAGAGCGCCTGGCTGCCGCCGAGCACCAGGCCGATCATGCAGGCCAGGGCGAAGAACCAGGCCGGCTGGTGGGCGGGCATGAGGTAGCCGAGGGCGAGGGTGATCACCCAGCCGACCAGGGAGCCGAGCACGGTCCGCTTGGCGCCGTAGCGGCGGGCGATGCGGCCCAGCAGCAGCGCGCCGCCGATCGCCACGATCTGGACCATCAGCACGGCGGCGACCAGCGTGGTCTGGCCCATGCCGAGTTCCTGGCTGCCGTAGAGGGAGGCCTGGGAGACCACGGTCTGGATGCCGTCGTTGTAGCAGAGGAAGGCGGCCAGGAAGAGCAGGGTGAGCGGGTAGCGGCGCATGCCGCGCAGGGTGCGGCCGAGTTCGCGCAGGCTCCCGGGGGCGGGCTCGGCGGCGGACCCGGGGACGGCCTCGGGGTCGGGCGCGGTGCGGGTCGGGGTGGGGGTGGGGGCCACGCCGGCGCGGGAGGGCAGCCGGGTCAGCGGGACGAGCGTGAACAGCGCCCACCACAGACCGGCCGAGGCCAGGCAGATCCGCACCGCCGTGCCGGAGGACAGGCCGAGCGCGTCGTGGCCCTCGAACAGCGCCAGGTTGGCGATCAGCAGCAGTCCGCCGCCCGCGTAGCCGTAGGCCCAGCCCTTGGAGGAGACCGCGTCACGCTCGTCGGGGCTCGCCAGGCCCGGGAGGAAGGCGTAGGAGAGCGCGACCGACACCGCGTACGCGATGTTGGCGATCACCAGCAGTCCGGCGCCGAGCAGGTAGCGGCTTCCGCCGAGGAAGAACATCGCCATGGTGGCGACCGCGCCGACGTACGCGAAGCCGCACATCAGCTCCTTGTGCCGCCCGGTGCGGTCGGCGATGGTGCCGACCAGCAGCATCACCGCGACCGAGACCAGCACGGAGAGCGAGACGGTGTACGGGAAGAACGACCCGGCGCGCACCGAGAGGCCCAGCGGGTGGATGTTGCCGGCCGGGTCGGCGGCGTTCTTGGCGATGGTGGTGAGGTACGGCCCGAGGAACACCGTCAGCACCGTGGCCGAGAAGGCGGCGTTGGCCCAGTCGTTGATGTACCAGCCGAACTGCATCCGGCGCAGGGCGCGGGTGTCGGTGGCGGCCGCCGGGTGGGTGGACGGCTGCGCCGGCGGGTCGGCGGGCGGCTGGTCCGGCGGGTGGGTCGCGGTGCTCATGCGTTTCCTATCACTGTGCTGCCGTCGTTCCAGCAGCCGCGCTCCTCGAGGACGTCCCGCAGGACGTCGATGCGATCGGCCATGATGCCATCCACACCCAGGTCGAGGAGAGCCCTGATCCGTGTGGGGTTGTCCACAGTCCAGACGTGGACCTGCAGGCCGAGGCGGTGCGCGGCGCGTACGAAGGCCCGGTCGACCACCCGCACGCCCCGGTGGCGCTCCGGAACCTGCGCGCACAGCCCGGCCCACGGCGCCCCTCGGCCCGGGAGCAGCGGCCCGGCCAGCGAGCGCAGCCGCAGCCGTGCCACCTCGCGCGGGCCGAGCGAGGTGGCCAGCCGGGGACCGGCGGCGGCGCGGACGGCCGCGAGCCGCGTGTCGGAGAACCCGCCGACGCAGACCCGGTCCCACGCGCCGGTGCGGCGGATCGCCTCGATCAGCGGCTGGACGGCCGGGGCCGCCTTGACGTCGATGTTGAAACGGGCCTCGGGGAACGCGCCGAGCAGGTCCTCCAGCAGCGGGATGGGCTCGGTGCCGCCGATCCGGGCCTCGCCGACCGTGCTCCAGGGCAGCTCGGCGACGGCTCCGGCGCGGTCGGTGACCCGGTCGAGGCGGGAGTCGTGGAAGGCCACCAGCACGCCGTCGGCGGTGACGTGCACGTCCGTCTCCAGGTAGCGGTAGCCGAGTGCGACCGCAGCCGAGAACGCGGCGAGCGAGTTCTCGGGGTGGCCGAGCTCACCTCCCCGGTGGGCGAAGGCCAGCGGCCCCCGGTGGTCGAGGAAGGGGTGCATTCTCGGGCTCCGACGTTCTTGCGAGTGGGGGTGACGTGGCCGTGCCGAGGGCGTGACGTGGGGCTCAGCGCGTGACGAGGAACTGTAGCGCCCTTCGTGGCGAGCAGGTGAGCAGGTGAGCGGTGCGGGACCATGCAGCCATGGACATCGAATCGCTCGTACGCACCCGCCGCGCGCTGCACGCCGTCGCGGAACTGGTGATGGCGGGACCGCAGTTCCGCGCCGGCGGCACGATCAGGCTGCGCGCCTCCCTCGGCGGCTTCGCCACCCTGGCCGCGGCCGAGCCGAACGTGCAGGTCGTCGGCGCGGACCTGGTGGTGCCCGGACAGCGTCTCTTCCTGGAGTGGACCAGCTGCGCCGCGCTGGGGGCCGCGATCGGGGTGGTGCCGGGTGCGCCCGAAGGCCTCTATCCGGGCGGGTCCGGCGTCGCCCCCGATGACATGATCGAGGCCGACCCGGAGTCGGCGCACCTGATCGCGCAGGCCTTCGCGGTCGGCGACGCCGCGCTGCGCCGGGCGTTTCCCGGGACGGAGCCGGTCATCTGGCCCGAGCACTTCGACATCGCCGTCACCGTGGCCGCGGTGAACTACGGGGTCTCCCCCGGCGACGACTTCCTGGCGCAGCCGTACGCCTACGTCGGCCCGCACACCCGGCAGGAGGGTGCGTACTGGAACGCGCCGTTCGGGGCGGCCGCCCCGATCGGTGAACTCGGCGGTGTGGACGGCGTGCTGGCGTTCTTCGAGGAGGGCCGCAGGCTGGTCCTCTGAGCTCGCCGGAGCTCGCCCGGGAGCTGCGGCGGACGGTCAGTCGCGCGAGGCCAGCATGTTCTGCGACACCTGCCAGAGCAGCGCGGCGGCCTCGGGGTCGAGGGCGTACTCCGCAACGCCGGTGCGTGCGCCGAGCTCGCCGCGGACGGCCTCGTTGCAGTCCTCGAAGTACCGTCCGCTGACGCCCTCCACCAGGGGGGAGGCCGCGAGCAGCACGGAGGTCGCGGCGCCCTGCTCGGTCGTCTTCCACTTCAGCTCTGCGGCGCCGGCGGCCTGGGCGCGCAGCCGGGCGAGCTCCTCCTCGGAGACGTAGCGCTGGAGGTTGGTGCGGATCCCGCCGGGCATCAGGGCGTTGACGGCGATCCGGTCCGCGGCCCAGCGCTTGGCGGCCTCCACCGCGAACAGCACGTTGGCGGTCTTGGACTGGCCGTAGGCGGACCAGGGCTCGTACGGGCGCTCGCGGAAGTGGATGTCCTCGAAGACGACCGGCGAGCGGTGGTGGGCGCTGGAGCTGACGGCCACGACGCGCGCGCCGCCCGCCCGGGCGAGCGCTCCGTGCAGTCCGGTGGCCAGGGCGAAGTGCCCCAGGTGGTTGGTGGCGAACTGGAGCTCCCAGCCCTGCGGCGTGCGCAGTTCCGGCGAGGCCATCACCCCGGCGTTGTTGACGAGGATGTGCAGCGGCCCGTCCCAGGCGGCCACGAACGCCGCGACGGAGGACTGGTCGGCCAGGTCCAGCGGAGCGGTGTGGACCTCCTTGTTGCCGGTGGTCGCGCTGATCTCCTCGGCCGTGCGGGCCCCTGCGGCGACGTCCCGCACCGCGAGGGTGACCTGCGCGCCGGCCGAGGCGAGGGCGCGTGCGGTTTCGACGCCGATCCCGGAGGCCCCGCCGGTGACGACGGCGCGACGGCCGGTCAGGTCGATGCCCGAGATGACCTCGGCAGCCGTGGACTCGGCGCCGAAGGGGGTGGTGATGCGTGCGGTGGGAGTGTGGGCAGTCATGATCGTTCCCGTCTGGCTGGGGATCCGAAGCTGGGGCACGGGGGGCCTGTAGAGTGGAAACCGGAGGCCCCTCCGTATATCGAGACTAAGCGGAGGGAGCTCCGTTTGCAACCGGGCAAGAGAAGGCCGGACGGAAGAAGGCCGGACGGAAGAATGGAGAGAACAGCCGTGGCAGCCGCCGACCCCAGGCCGATGCGCGCCGATGCGCGCCGCAACCGCGACCGACTGCTGGAGGTGGCCGTACGGGCCTTCTCCCAGGACGGCCCCGAGGTGACGCTCGACGCGATCGCCAAGCAGGCCAGCGTCGGCATCGGCACCCTCTACCGCCACTTCGCCACCCGCGAGGAGCTCGTGGAGGCGGCCTACCGCAGCGAGCTGGCGAAGCTCTGCGACGCCGCCGGCGAACTCCTGAAGACCCGGGCGCCGGACGAGGCGCTGCGCGCCTGGATGGACGGCTTCATCGACTACATGACCACCAAGCGCGGCATGGCCGACGCACTGCGCACCCTCATCGCCTCCGGCGGCGACCCCTTCGCCCAGAGCCGGACGATGCTGACCACCGCGATAGCCGAACTGCTGCAGGCCGGCACGACCGCAGGCGTGCTGCGCCCCGACGCCGAGCCGGACGACGTCCTGTTCAGCCTCAGCGGCCTCTCCCTGGCCGCCGCGGCACCGGAGCACCGCGCCCGGATGGGACGCCTCCTCGACCTCCTCATGGACGGCCTCCGCTACCGCGCCACGGATGCAGCCTGACGCAGCCCCCGGCGGCGACCAGGGCGGGGACCCCCGCAGCGCCGGTGCGGGGGGCGTCCATCCCGGTGATTGTTCGTTCGCAGAGTTCATGGCTCCACGGCCCGGCCGGGTCGCGTGTCCATGATGTGGACAGTCGGGGGCACCTCCCCCACAGACCGAGGAGCAATCCTTGAAGCGTCGTCTTTCCTTCGTCCTGGGCACCGCCATGGTCGCCGGCCTGGCCGTCCTGCCCGTCCAGTCGGTCTCGGCCGCTCCGCAGACCGTCAACGTGATCACCGGCCAGGGCGCCGGTCTCTGCCGTGACGGATTCGTCTGCCTCTACGAGAACTACGGTCTCAACGCCGCGAACGGCCGGGTCCTGCTCGCCGACGAGGAGATCGGCTGGCTCGCCGACTACGGCTTCGACAAGATCGTCAGCTCGGTGTGCAACCACACCGGCACCCCCGCCACGCTCTACTCGGCGCCCGGGTTCGAAGGCGCGACCTTCACGGTCGATCCCGACCGCTGTACGGACGTGCCGGCCGCGTTCAACGACCAGGCCTCCTCGCTGATGCTCGACTGACGGTAGCGGTACCGGCAGACAGGAAATCGCGGATCGTGGCCCCAGACGGTCACGATCCGCGATTTTCCTGTGTTGGCGGGGCTGCTCAGCGGCCCTTCGCGCCGAGCCGTGGGCTCTCGATGTACTGGTCGGCCCAGGCGCTGATGATGTGAGCGGCTCGCCGCGCCTGCCCTCGGGCGGTGAGGAGATGGTCGGCGCCTTCGAGGGAGATGAAGCTCCGCGGGTGCCGTGCCTCGTTGAAGATGTCCGCGGCGTTGGTGATGTCGACGGTGTTGTCGGTGGGCGAGTGCATGACGAGCAGCGGCATGTGCAGGTCGCGCACCCGGTCGCCCAGGCGGGCGTGGTGGACGTCGTCGACGAAGGCGCGCTTGAGGACCAGGGTCCGCCCGCCGACGAACCACTCGTGCGATCCGTCGCTGAGCACGCGGTCCATGACCGCGTCGTACTGCCGCTCGACGTGGCTGGGGTCGGCGGGCGCCCCGATCGTGGCGACCGCGCGGACGCCGGGTGCCTCGGCCGCCGCGGCGATGGCGGCGGCGCCTCCCCACGAGTGGCCCACCAGCAGGTCCGCCGGGGTGCCCCGCTCTGCCATCAGCGCTGCCGCACGGACGGTGTCCTGGACCTTGATGGTGAAGGAGCCGTCGCCCCAGTCGCCGTCGGAGTCCCCGATCCCGAGGTTGTCGTAGCGCAGCATCCCGATCCCCTCGCGGGCCAGCTGCTTGCTGACGCGCGAGGCGGCCGGCGAGTCCTTGCCGAGGGTGAATCCGTGGACGAAGATTCCCCAGCCCCGGACCTCCCCCTCCGGCAGGTCGATCGACCCGGCCAGCTCGGGGCCGACGACGCTCTTGAATCGCACTTCTTCGGTCATGTGGTGATCGCCTCGGCAGGTTGGCTGCTCGTGGGGCAGGAGCAGGTGGACGGAAGGGGTGACGGGCCGGGAGGGACCGGCCGGCGCCGCGCCCCGGGCTCCGCGGTGGGGAGCCCGGGGCGCGGCGTTCGTCGCCGTCGGCGCATCAGTGGGCCGGCTTGGCGGTGACGAGTGCCGTGATCTCCTCGGCGAGCTGCGGGCCGAGCTCGCCCCAGCCGTCCTTGTAACCGTAGACGCCGCCCAGGGTGCGGGCCTCGTAGTCGCCGTTCATGATCTCGATGTCGTTGGCCGTGATGAGCGCCGGGTGGGCGACGCCGACGGCCGACGAGACCTTGATCAGCTCCCTGCGCAGGGTGCGCAGGTAGACGGCGGCCCGGGTGGACTTGGAGGCCGGGTCGAGGCCGCGGGCCAGCCACTGGTTCTGGGTGGCGATGCCGGTGGGGCACTTGTCGGTGTGGCACTTCTGCGCCTGGATGCAGCCGATGGACAGCATCGCCTCACGGGCGACGTTGATCATGTCGACGCCCAGGGCGAAGGCGACCGCGGCGTTCTCGGGCAGACCGAGCTTGCCGGAGCCGATGAAGGTCAGCTGGTCGGTCAGCCCCAGCTCGGCGAAGGTGCCGTAGACCCGGGAGAAGCCCATCCGGAACGGCAGCGAGACCGAGTCGGCGAACATCCGCGGCGCCGCGCCGGTGCCGCCCTCGCCGCCGTCGATGGTCACGAAGTCGACTCCGCGGTCACCGCGCGCCATCAGCGTGGCCAGCTCCTGCCAGAAGCTCATCTCGCCGACCGCGCTCTTGATGCCGACCGGCAGACCGGTCTCGGTGGCGAGCAGCTCGACGAAGTCGAGCAGCGAGTCCACGTCGCTGAACGCGGTGTGCCGCGACGGGGAGGCGCAGTCCTCGCCGGCCGGGATGCCGCGGATCGCGGCGATCTCCGCGGTCACCTTCGCGCCCGGCAGCATCCCGCCCAGGCCCGGCTTGGCGCCCTGCGAGAGCTTGATCTCTATCGCCTTGACCGGGGCGCCGGCGACGACGTCCTTGAGCTTGTCGAGGTTGAAGGTGCCGTCCTCGTTGCGGCAGCCGAAGTACGACGTACCGATCTGGAGGATCAGGTCGCCGCCGTTGCGGTGGTACGGCGAGAGGCCGCCCTCGCCCGTGTTGTGCATCGTGCCCGCCAGCGCCGCGCCCTTGTTGAGCGCCGTGATGGCCGCGCCGGAGAGCGATCCGAAGCTCATCGCCGAGATGTTCACCACGCTCGCCGGCCGGAACGCCTTGGCGCGCCCGCGCGGCCCGCCCAGCACCTTGGCCGAGGGCAGCGGGGCCTGCGGGTCGTGCGCGTCGGGCAGAGCGCCGGCGAACGTGCGCTGCTTCACGTAGGCGTGGCCCTGCACGTGCTCGACGTCGACCTCGGTGCCGAAGCCGAAGTAGTTGTTCTGCTCCTTCGCCGACGCGTAGATCCAGGTGCGCTGGTCACGACTGAACGGGCGCTCCTCCTCGTTGGAGGTCACGATGTACTGCCGCAGCTCCGGCCCGATCGTCTCCAACAGGTACCGGGCGTGCCCGACCACCGGGAAGTTCCGTAGCAGTGCGTGCCTCTTCTGGATGAGGTCGCGGGCAGCCAGAACCGCCACCGCTGTCGCGGCGGCCGCGCCGATCCTCCGGGCGTGCATGAACGTTCCTCCTCGATGCACGACTCCGGCGCCGGGCGGCGGAGTCGTTGTGTCATGTGGGGCGCTGGACGGCGGGCACTCGGCCAAGCGGGCATCAGCGTCCGTCGAAGAATGCGTGATGATATTAGGAGGCCTTGCGGACCGGCCTGCGGTCAGGGGGGCGGGTCGAGGGTGACCCGCCCGGCAGCGGGTGAAACCGGCGGGGGCGCGCCGGGGTGCGGGCGGGCGGACTGCGGCCGGGCCTGGCGTCGGGATCCGGTGTACGCCGGGCCGACCTGTATCGCATGAATCGATGTCATCCCGAGCGGGATATTTCTGCCGATCTGCGTTATCGGGCTGATTCCTGGTGACTGTCGGACGGCTGCACTACTAGGGTCACGATGCATAAAGGGACGCGCCGACCGTGGCGCTTCATGTCATCGGCCTCTTCTCTCCGCATTCACGGTGTCGCGTTGCCCGTAGGCGGAAATATGTGAGTTTTTGGAGTTTCCCCGTGTTCCTGGGTGTGGAGATCGGCGAACCGGAATCCGCGCGGCCCGGCTCAGGGCCGGCGCTCGCCGCCTCCGCCTGCGCGCGGGCCGCGAAGCTGGCGGAGCGCGGATCGCTGGCGTTCGTCACGCTGGACGAGACCCTCACGGCCCGGACCGACTCCCCGTCAGCCCGGCACTCGCACGGGGTCGGCCAGAGCAGGCTGAACCCGGTGGCGGCCCTCGCGTACGTCGCACCGCAGACCACGTCGATCGGGCTCATCGCGACCGTGACCGTGACCCATGTCGAACCCTTCCATGTGTCAAAGGCGCTGGCCACGCTGGATCACGTCAGCTCCGGGCGGGCGGGCTGGTGCGTGCGGGTCTCCACCGGCGCCGAGGAGGCACGGCTCTTCGGCGCCCGGTCCCCCCGGGACGTCGCCGGTCTGTACGAGGAGGCCGTCGAGTTCGTCGAGGTGGCCACGCTGCTCTGGGACAGCTGGGAGGACGGCGCCGAGATCCGCGACGCCGCCACCGGGCGGTTCCTGGACAAGAACATGATCCGCCAGGTGAACCACAAGGGAACGTACTTCCAGGTGAAGGGCCCCGGCCTCGTCCCGCGGCCGCCGCAGGGGCATCCGGTGACGGCGGTGCGGATCGGCTCGGACCGTGATCTGTCGCTCGCGGCCGGCGCCGATGTGGTTTTCGGCCGGCTGGAGCGGGTCGTCGACGCCCGTCCGAAGCTCAGGGACGGGACCAGGATCATCGCGGACCTCTTCGTGGACTGCCGCGGACTGCCGGCCGGGCAGTGGGCGTGGGCGGCGAGCGGCACGGCCGAAATCGGGAGTGTCCGCGAATTCGCCGACTTCCTCGAAGCGCGGGCGCAGTCGGGCCGGACGGACGGATTCCGTCTCGCCTTCGCCGACCTGACCACGGAGCTGCCCCGCTTCGTCGAGGAGACCGTTCCCGAGCTGCTGACGCGCGGCCTGGTCGTCCCCTGGGGCGAGGGCTGCCGCAGCCTTCGCGAGCGCTTCGGGCTACCCCACCGGGCTCCCAACAGCCTGGTCCCGTAGCCGGGAACAGGGCGAGAGACAAAGCAAGAAACAAAGCAAAAAGCAAGGCAAGAGGCAAGGCAAGAAGCAAGGAAGGTGGCTCACCGTGGACGCTGGACGGCGCCGACTCCATCTGGGTGTTCTGTTCCCGGTCAATCCCACCACGACGGTGTGGCAGGGCGCCCGACCGGGCAGCCAGATCGACTTCGCGGCGATCGCCCACCTGGCCGCGACCGCCGAGCGTGGCCGGTTCGACTACCTGCTGCTGGCCGACGACCTCCGCCTGCCCGAGCGGCACGGCGAGGTGGCCGAGGTCGGCGTGGCCGGCCGGCACGATCTGCTGACGATCATCTCCGCCGTCGCGGCTGTCACCGACAAGCTCGGGCTGGTGGCCACCGTCAACACCACGTTCAACGAGCCCTATGACATCGCGCGCCAGCTCGCCACCGTCAACCACCTCTCGGACGGCCGGGTGGGCTGGAACGCCGTGACGACCTCGGACGCCTGGACGGGGCAGAACTTCCGTCGCGGTGGCTTCCTCCCGCACGCCCAACGCTACGAGCGCGCCGAGGAGTTCGTGCAGCTGTGCCGCTCGATGTGGAGCGCCGGCGGGGCAGCAGACAGTGGGGCACCGCGCAGCGGGCTGCCGGACCACGAGGGACGCCACTTCCACGCCGACGGGCCCGCCGCCACCGCCTCCGACGGGTACGAGCCGGTCCTGATGCAGGCAGGGGACTCCGAACAGGGACGGGAGTTCGCCGCCGCCCACGCGGAGCTCATCTACAGCAGGAAGAGGGGCCGGGCCGGCCGTGAGTTCCACGCCGACATGAAGGGCAGGCTGGCACGCCACGGCCGTACCCCGGAGCAGCTGAAGATCATGCCCGGGATCACCTACGTGGTGGGGCAATCACGAGCCGACGCCGAGGAGCTGGCGCGGCTGCGGCGGCTGGACGTCATGACGCCGCAGATGGCGATCTGCCACCTGGAGAAGCTCTGGGGGCGCGACCTCTCCGCCTACGACCCGGACGGCCCGCTGCCCGACATCGCCCCTGACCCGGATGGCATCGGGTTCATCACCGGACGGCCCTCCGGCGCGGACGCACGGCGGCAGGCCGAGCGGGTGGCGTTCCTGCGTGAGGTCGCGGAGTCCAGGAAGCTGTCGATCCGGCAGCTCGTCGCAGTGGCCACGGACACGAAGCCGCTGGCGGGGACACCGGCCGACATCGCGACCGCGATGATCGAGTACGTGGAAGCGGGCGGCTGCGACGGTTACATCGTCGTGCCCGACCAGGCACCCGGCGGGCTGGACGACTTCGTGGACCACGTGGTGCCCGAGCTCCAGTCCCGTGGTGTGCTCCCCGCGGAGTACGAGTCCGGCACGCTCCGGGGCCATCTCGGCCTGCCCGAACCCGCGGCGGTCCACACGCGCTGACGGTCCGCCACCTCGACAACGAGGGGATCGCTCGAAGATCGCGTGGAGATCGCGGATGCAGATCGCACGGAGATCGCAACCTGTGATGCTCCTGGGACGCAAGCGACTTGAGGAGGTTGTTGTGACCGGAGTCTTCGGAAAGCCTCAGGATCGCCGCACTCTGTACACCATCGACGAACTCGCCGAGCTCGTCGGCATGTCACAGCGGAACATCCGGGCGCACCAGGCACGACGGCTCATGCCGCCGCCCCTCAAGAAGTCGCGGATCGCCTACTACGACGAAACGCACGTGCAGTGCCTCGAACAGATCGTGGACTTGCAGCTCCAGGGCTTCAACCTGGTCGCGATCGCCGCGATCCTGGGCCGCGGACCGTCGGATCCGATGGTGGCCAGGGTGAACGCGTGCCTGCTCGGGATGGAACGGAAGAACCCTTCCGCACTCGCGACGCTCCACGCCCGGGGCCTGGTCGGACGCGACGACGCGGGAGCCCCGGTGATCATCCGGCCCGCGGTGCTCCGGGCGATCCTTCACCTGTGCCGGTGCGGGGTGAACCCCGCAGGAGCCCTGCTGATCGCAGCCGAGGCGCTGGCCGGCATGGACGAGATGGCGAGGCAGGTGGTCCACACCTCCGTCACGCGTCTCTCCCACGAGCGGTCCCAGGGGCGCCGGCTGCCGGACGGCGGGTCGGCGGAGCTGACCTGGGCGGAGTACGAGACGCAGTCCGCCGGGCTCACCGCCGGGGTCGTGGACCTGCTCATCAGCCTGTTCCGGGTGACGGTGGAGAGCTCCGGAGAGGAGTCGGCGCAGACGTTCATGTCCGCCTTCGACGGCTTCGACCTCTTCATGGAGGAGACGGCCCCGGGCCTGAGCGGGTGACTCCCCCTCCCGCACTCCCCCGGGCACGCTCGGCGCCGGTCAAGCCGGCCACCGCAAACTATCCCTAGGAGACCCAGCAGTGGAGTTGAACAGGAGCGGCCGGGCAGCTGCGGCCTACCGCCGCCCCGCCGCCCCGCTACGTGTGTCGCCGCCCACCGCTCCGGGCTGGCGGACGGAGAGCTACCGACTGCGCACCGACGCCCGGGTCACCGTGGAGAGCGGGCAGCCGGTCCGGCTCGAACAGGCCCGCTTCCGGGTCGACCTGGCCGGGCTGGACGCGAGCCGGCGCCGGATCGTCACCCTGCTCGGTCAGGGCTGGCTGGCCGAGCAGGACATCCCCGACGCGGTGAGCGGGCTCGACCGCGAGGCCGCCGCCCTCCAGGCGAAGCTGCTGGTCAAGCATCTGGTGTCGCACCTGTGGCTCGAACGGCGCATCGAGTACGAGGGGCGCCCGCTCATCGAGGTGGTGCCGCGTGCCGTCGGCGCCGAGCGGACCCGCGGCGAGCTGCGCCCTGTCGCCTCGGTGGCGCGGCTGCGGCTCTCGCGTTTCGCGCTGATCCGCCGCCAGGACGACCGGCTCGTCGTCGGCTCTCCACTGAGCGTCCGGGCGATCGCCTGCGCGGACGGCCGGCTGGGCGAGGTGCTCGCGACAGCGGCGGCGTCGGGCTGCGACCGGGACGTGCTCGTGCGCCGGCTCGACGTCGACCCGCCCACGGCGGACGCACTCATCTCGGAGCTGCGCGCCGCCCTGGTGCTGGTCACCGCCGAGGAGGCCGAGGAGGAGGCGGCCGGGTCGCGGCTGGCGATGTGGTCGGCGCCGGATCTCTGGTTGCACGACCAGAGCCGCGATCACCGGCACGCCGACCAGATCGGTGAGAGCCTGCGATTCCGGGACCGGCCCGAACCCGCACCTCCGCAGCGGGACTACGCCGAGGTACGGGCGCTGCCCCGACCCGGGCCGCCCACCGAGCCGCCCGGCGGCCTCTGGGGGACGGCGGCCGGCCGGCGCAGCATCCGGCGCCACGACGACACCCGCCCGATCACCGTGGATCAGCTCGCCGAGTTCCTGTACCGGGTCCAGCGTTCGGAGCCCCCGGAGGACGCGGCCACGCCCGCCGACGAATGCTCACCGCGCGGCCCGCGCCGTCCCTACCCGGGTGCGGGTTCGGTCGGGGAGCTGGAGATCTATCCGCTCGTCTCCCACTGCGAGGGTCTCGACCCGGGTCTCTACCACTACGACGCGGTCGGCCACCGGCTGGAGAAGGTGGCACCGGCGGGGCCCTCGGGGGCGCGGATGCTGTCGTTCGCCAGGTCCGCCGCGGACATGCCGAACCCTCCGCAGGTGCTCCTCGTGATCACCGCGCGGGTCCAGCCGATGATGTGGCGGTACTCCGGCAACCCCTATGTGCTGTGCCTGAAGGACTCCGGCGTCCTCACGGAGTGGATGTACCTCGTGGCCACGGCGATGTCGCTGGCGCCCTGCGCGCTGGGGGCCGGTAACTCGCATGCCTTCGAGGTGATGTCCGGCCTGGACGGCGCGGTGGAGCCTGCCATCGCCGAGTTCGCGCTCGGCTCGATTCCGCGCCGTGCTGACGGCTGCCGGACTGGGAACAACGGGAGCCCCGATGACGCGAACCAGTGAGAACTCGGCCGATGGTCGGGCCAAGACGCACAGGGAGGCGTCAACTCCGCCCGACAGCTTGCTCGTCGGGGCGATCGAGGCCGTCGAGGCGGCGGAGGACGCCTTCGAGATGGACGTGGAGCTCCAGGACGAGGAGCTGGACGCGGTGATCGCCGGTCTGGCGCAGGCCGCGTTCGACGCCCGTGGATCGCGTGGTCCGCACGGTCAACAGGGCTGGGGAGCAAGCATGTAGGTGCCTGCGGGCACCAGGGCCTGTCGTCAGAAGGGGGTCTGACGACAGGCCCTGGGTCTCACACGTACGGCGGGTAGGTCGGCTGTCCCCCGTCGCCACCGCCGATGTCGTCCAGGTCCCCGTCGGAGAGCTCCTCGTCGACCTCGGCGTTCACCGCTGCGGTCTCGTCGGCGTCGGTGAGCTTGAACGTGCTGTCCTTCATGGTGGTGATCTCCTCTGGTGATTTCTGTACTCGGATATGCCTGGTGATGGTCAACTGACCGCTGTCGGAACCTCGTTGTAGCCGAGGACCTGGAGCTTCTGCCCCGAGGCGCTGGTCGGGATGTACGTCAGGAACGTCTCCAGCCGGTCGATGCCGAACCGGTCGGCCGTCGCACCGGCCGGCTTGCCGAACTGCGCGGCGTCGTTGCTCTTCGCGGCCAGCGAGACGGTGCCTCCGGCCTTGGCCGGCGCCAGCGTGTCGGTGACGACGTTGGCGGTGAACGCGAGCACGCCACCGTCCGAGGTGCGCAGGGCGTAGGTGTCGGGGAGTGCCCGGTTCAGCGCCCTGGTCAGGGTGGTGTCCCGGCCGGCCAGGACTTTCTGGCCGAGCGCGTAGCCGTTGGACAGGTTGTCGTCCAGCGGGCTGCTGTAGGCGAACATGTCCTTGCCGACGAGGTTCTGCCGGTAGTGAGCGAGAATGTCGGCGGCCAGGTCGCCCGGCGCCACCAGCAGCCCGGCCGGGCTCGACACGGCGGAGGCGGTGCCCTGGTTGCCGTCGACGGCGATCTTCGGCACCGGCCCGGTGATGGTGAGTGAGTACGCGGTCAAGTAGGGCGCCCCGGCGGCTTCCTGGACGAAGACGCGGTACGTCGGGCCGGGGAACGGCACCCCTGCCTGGGCCCGGCTGGAGACGGCCAGGAACCAGTGCGGGAAGGCCGCGCCCGAGGGGGCGTAGACGGTGACGCCCTTGTCGGTGATGGGGGCGACCGTCTGGCTCAGTTCCTTGCTGATGCGCATCCACGCGGTGTCCGCCGTGAGCAGCGGCCCGGTTTCGATGTGGGTCAGGCCGGTGCTGTCGAGGGCGGCGTTGACCTGGTTGTTCGCGTCGTCGTAGCGGCTGACCGCGGTGGCCGCGTCGCTCTGGGAGACCGCCGGCCCTGGCGGGGCCGCGTGGGCGCCGGTGTCGCCGCTGTGGACGGTGCCGCAGCCGGCCGTGCAGCCGAGACCCAGCAGGAGGATCGCCGCGGCGGCCGGCAGACGGAGCCTTCTCTTCTTGCGCTTCACGTCGTCGCCCTCTCTGATTCGTGCATCTGCCTGTGCACCAGTTGGTGGAAGAAGCTGGTGGGGTCGCGGAGCAGCTCGGCCGGCTGTCCGCACTCGGCGACCCGTCCCTCGGCGAGGACGACGACCTTGTCGGCGTCGAGGATGGTCGAGAGCCGGTGCGCGATGACGACCCGGGTGGCGTTCAGGCGCCGGGTGCTCTCCGTGACGATCCGCTGGGTCTCGTTGTCCAGCGCGCTGGTGGCCTCGTCGAAGAACAGGATCCTGGGGCGGCGGATCAGGGCGTGCGCGATGGCGAGGCGCTGCCGCTGGCCGCCGGAGAAGGTCCCACTGTCACTCACCAGCGTGTGCATCCCCATCGGCATGGCGCGGATGTCCGCGGCGATGCCCGCCAGTTCGGCGGCGGCCCAGGCGTCGTCGTGGCTGTAGTTGAGTGCTCCGGTGATGGCCTGGAAGACGGTGCCGGCGAACGGCTTGGTCTGCTGCATGACGACGCCGCACTGGCGTCGCACCGCGACCCGGTCGAGGGTGGCCAGGTCCTGACCGTCGTACAGGACGTTGCCGCTGGACGGCTGCTCGAACCCCAGCAGCAGTCGCAGCAGGGTCGACTTGCCGCAGCCGCTGGGGCCGACGATCGCCACGAACTCGCCCGGCCGCATGCTCAGCGAGACGTTGTCGAGGACCGGCGGACTGCTCTCGTCGTAGCGGAACGTCACGCGGTTCACCTCGATGTCCCCGGACAGCTCGTCCGGCACCGTGTGGGCCTCCGAGGCCTCCGGCAACTCGGCGAGCAGCGGCTTCATCCGGTTGAACATGGGGATCACCGCGAAGGCCGAGGCGAGCGAGTTGGTCACCTGGATGACCGCCGCGAGGACGATCCCCAGGCCCGCGTTGAAGGAGAGGAACCGGGTCATCGACAGCGTCCCGCGGGCCGGCCCGCTGATGACCACGAACGTGAGCAGCACGCAGAGGAGCGGATAGACGGCGTTGAACGTGACCACCGTGTTCTGGTACCTGCCGATGCGCTTCTGGAGCTCCTTCTGCTGCGCGAACTCGTTCGCCCAGGCAGCGAAGGCGCGGCTCTCGGCGGCCGCCACCCGCAGCTTGGGGAGCCCCCGGAGCCGCTGGTAGACACGGTTCGCGAGCTTGTGCTCCAGCTCCAGGGAGAGCGTCTGCCACTTCATCTGCCGCGCCCCCAGCACGACGAAGAAGCCGACGCCGACCAGCACGTACGCCCCGGTCAACAGCGCCAGCGGCACGCTGAACCAGAACATCACGGCGAAGTTCACCACCGCGACCACGCTGGAGTAGAGCACCACGTAGCTCACGTTCATCAGCACCGTGCGGATGTTCTTCACCCCCAGCGCCGCGCTGGCCAGTTCGCCGGTGGAGTAGCGGCGGAAGAAGGGCGCGGGCAGGCGCAGCAGCCGGTCCCAGACGGCGGCCTGGAGGGTGGCCTCGAAGCGGCCCCCGACGCGCAGCAGTGCGAGGTTCTCCAGCACCGCGAAGACCGCCGAGGCGAGCGCGGCGACCAGCATCAGGACGCACAGCTGCACGATCAGGTTCGTCTCGGCGTTCGGGACGAACGTGCCCAGGACCAGCCCGGTGCCGATCGGCACCGTGGTACTGACCGCGACCGCGACCAGCGAGAAGGTGATCAGGTTGCGGATGTCCCGCGCGCTGCCCTTGAGGCCGAACAGGATCAGCCGCCCGGTGCCGATCGGGCGTTCGGGCAGCGGCGGGTAGAACAGCACACCCGTGTCGTCGAAGCCGGCCGCCGTCTGGGGGCTCACCGGGCTCTTGGCGCCGGTGACGGGATCCCAGGCCACGTACCGGCCGCGCCGCCAGACGAACGCCACCGGCTCGAAGGAGTCGCTGCGGCGTCCGACGAACGGCCCGATGTTGGTGCGCCACCAGCGCTCGCCCAGGCTCACCGCGCGGATGCGGAAGCGCGAGCGCACCGCGATAGCCTCGATCGGGCCCATCCGGCCGCCGACCGCGGCGCCGCGCGCCGGCAGGATGGGGATCCCCAGCTCGTCGGCCACGATGCGGCAGGCCGCCTCGGTGGAGTCCTCGCTGTGGACGGGTCCGCTGCGCGAGACGTGCTCGGCCGGGTCGAGCACCGCTCGCAGGACCCGGTCGGCCTTGTCGGTCACCGCCTCGTCCATCTCGCGCACGGCCCGGATCCGGGCTTCGGCCTGCTCGGCTTCGGCGGCGATGACCCGGTCGGCCATCCGCAGCGCGCGCTCGTTCACCTCGGCCAGGCGGCTCCACAGCCGGCCCTCGGCGAGCAGGCCAGCGCTCGTGCGGGTGGTGAACGAGACCGAGGGATCGCCGCGGACGAAGCTGGTCTCGTTGACCACGAAGGCGTCCCCGGCACAGAGCCACTCGCCGCTGTCGGCCGTTCCCACCCAGAGCCGGCCGTCGAGGACCTCGGCCCAGAGCAGTCCCGCGGCCGGGCGGCCGCACTGCTCCTGTGTCAGCTCGGCCCGGCCGCCGGCCGTCAGGAGCACGTGCTCCCGCGGTGCGGGCTGGGCGGCGACGAAGGCCAGCAGGCCGTCGAGCCCGGCGTCGATGCCGCGGGCCACGGCCTCGCGGTGACCGGACGGCCCGTCCGCCGCCGCGGGGTGGGCGTCGCCGGGCAGGAGCCCCGCGACGTCCTCGGCGTCCAGTCGCAGCACGCGGGCGCCCTGGACGGTCCGCAGGACCGGTATGCCGGCGGGGCAGGACGGTGGCGCGGCGATGAGGGTGCCGGGGGTGAAGCGGCTGACGAAGTGCCACGGACCGCCCTCGGCGGCCTCCATGACGAACATGTCGACGGCGCCTTCGGTCACCAGCCACAGCGCGTTCTCGCCTGCCAGCCGCACGTGTCCCGCGCTGAAGTCGACCTCGGCGCCGGTTCCGGCGGGCGGCAGCCAGGCCGGTGAGGCTGTAGGGGCCAGCGGGGCTGTAGGGACTGCCGGCAGCAGCTCGGACCTGGAGAATGTCGTGGTCATGCGTCAGTGCTCCCTGATGAGCTGGGCATAGGCGCCACCGGCCGCGCACAGGTCGTCGTGCGAGCCCCGCTCGACCACGTCGCCCCGGCTCAGCACGACGATCTCGTCGCTGTCGCGAATGGTGCTCAGCCGGTGTGCCACGACGACCGTGGCGCAGCCGCGGCGGCGGATGTTGTTCATGATCACGAGCTCGGTCTCGGCGTCCAGGGCGCTGGTCGCCTCGTCCAGGACGAGCAGGCGCGGGTGCCGGACGAGCGCTCGGGCGATCTCCAGGCGCTGGCGCTGCCCGCCGGAGAAGTTGCGGCCGTCCTCCTCCACCTGCGCGTAGATGCCGCCCGGCCGCGAGGAGACCACGTCGTACACGGCGGCGTCCCGGAGCGCGGCGATGACCTGCTCGTCGGAGACCGAGGTGTCCCAGAGCGTGATGTTGTCCCGGACCGTCCCCTCGAAGAGGAAGACGTCCTGGTCGACGAAGCCCAGTGAGGCGCTGAGCACGTCCGGCGCGATGCCGTCGCGCGGGAGGCCGTCGATGTGCACCGAGCCCTCCCAGGGCCGGTACAGGCCCGAGATGAGGCGCACCGCGGTGGACTTGCCGCTCCCCGAGCCACCGACCAGGGCGATCTGCCGGCCGGGACCCACCGAGAAGGAGAACTCGCTGACCAGCGGGGTGTCCAGCGGGTTGTAGCCGAAGGTGACCCCGTCGAAGGTCAGGTTGCCGGCCAGCCGCCCCGGTGCGGATTCGGCGACGGCCGGGCGCGGCTCCGGCTGGTAGTTCTCCACGTCGCGCAGCCGGGTCACCTGCACGGCGAAGTCCTGGACGCGCTGCGCCACCGCGATCAGCTGGGTGATGGGGCTGACGAAGGCCGAGACCAGCGCCTGGAACGCGACGAGCAGACCCACCGTCAGGTTCCCCTGCACCGCCTGGAGGCCGCCGATCAGCAGCAGCAGCGAGGTGGTGACGGAGGCGATGGTGGGAGCGACCACGGCCATGACGGCACTCGGGACGCCGAGCTTCTGCTGCCCGGTGACGACCACGGACTGTTCCTTGGCCCAGCGCCGGAAGAAGGCGTGCTCGCCGCCCGTGGCCTTCATCGTCTCGATGAGCTGCAGGCCGCTGTAGCTGGTGATCAGCAGCTGCGCCTCGTCGGTGGCCAGCCGGCTGACGCCGCCGGCCCTGATCCGGGCCACCGTGCGCAGGGCCACGATGTTGAGCAGCGACAGCGTGACGCTCAGCACCGTCAGCCAGGGGTCGTACGTCCACAGCAGGGCTGCGTAGAGCACCACGACCAGCCCGTTGACCAGCGTGCTCGACAGGTCGTTGGACAGGGTCACGGCGACCTGGTCGTTGGACTGCATGCGACTGCCGATGTCCGCCGGACTGCGCTGGACGAAGAAGTTGATCGGCAGCCTGAGGACGTGGCGCAGGAAGCGGGTGCTGTTGATCGTCGCGTTCGAGATCCGCAGGCGGAGCAGGAAGGACTGGCGCAGGAAGGTGAGCGCCCCCGTCACCATGATGGTCGCGGCCATCATGCCGAAGAACGGCACCAGGAACGAGCTGTCGCCGCCCAGCAGGATGTCGTTGACGAACGCCCGGGTGAGGGCCGGGTACGCGACGCCGACGATCGCGAGCAGCACGCTGACGTAGGTGCTCAGCGCGAGCAGACCCCAACTGCCGCGCAGCCGGGCCGGCATGCTCGCCAGGACGCCGGGGCGCCGGCCACCGGGGCGGAACTCATCGCCCGGCGCCATGGTGAGCACCACACCGGTGAAACTCTCGTTGAAGTCCGCGAGGTTGACGACCCGAAGGCCGCTGCCGGGGTCGTTGAGGTAGACGACGTCCTTGCCCAGGCGCCGGCCGAACCCGTTGAGGACCACGAAGTGGTTGAACTCCCAGAACAGGATCGCCGGGGGCGCCAGCTTCGCGAGCGCCTCGGTGTCCATCCGGCGTCCGGTCGCCACCAGGCCGTAACGGCGGGCCGCCTTCAGGACGTTCGAGGCCTTCGAGCCATCGCGCGAGACCCCGCAGGCGACCCGCAGTTCCTCCAGCGGGACATAGCGCTTGTAGTAGGCGAGCATCATGGCGAGGCTGGCCGCCCCGCACTCCAGTGCCTCCATCTGGAAGATCACCGGTGGCTTGACCCGGCGGGCCGGACGGCGCTTCAGCCACGCCCTTATCTTGGTGAGCATCTTGGCGAGCACAGACATCTACGACAACACCCAGCTCGTCGGCTTGACCGCCGGCAGGTGCACGGAAGCGCTCACCAGCGTGCGGGAATCGATCAGATACGGCGGACCGCTGCGGGTGGACCACTGGAACCCGCTCGTGGTGCCGGGCGCGGTCAGCAACTGCACGACCACCTGCATCGGTTGGCCCTGACCGGAGAACTGCCGGGCCAGTTGGTCGTCGCCGAGGAAGCTCGCTATCTGCCCCTCGGTCTGCGAGAACTGGCTGACCGACTGGACGACGCCGCGCAGCACCCCGTACTCCTGGGCCGGCGCGGACCGCAGGTCGAGGTCCACGCTGCGGCCCGGCGCGATGAGCCCGGCGCTGCTCGTCGGCACGTACAGCACCGCGATCAGCGGATCGCTCGGACCGCTGACGCGCTCGACCACCGCGAGGCTCGTGCCCGCCGTGACCACCTGGCCGACCTGCGCCAGGATCGCGGTGGTGCGGCCGCCACTGAACGCGCGGACGGTCTGCAGGGTCGAGTCGACCTGCACGGTGAAGAGCGGGGTCTGCGCCGGGAAGGTCGTGCCCTGCTGGGCGAAGACCCCGGTGATCTGCCCGGAGACCGGGCTGTCCAGGGTGTAACTGCCCTGGCCGTAGGTGAGGATGCCGGGGACGGTGACCTGACGCGGTATCGACCCGGTGAACGCCCACAGCGTGGCGAAGGCGACGAGCACGGTGACCGTGAGCAGCGCGACCAGGCTGCGCGGCTTGGCCAGCGTGGCCGCCGTCCCGAGGTCGGAGGTGGACTGGAGCTTGGCCAGGGCCTGCTCACGGAACTGCACGGTTGGGTTTCCCTCTCTGGGTGACAGGCGGCTTGCGGGCTCGCGCGGCTTGCGGGGTCAGACGGCTTGCAGCGCGCCGGCCGCCGAATACGCCTCGACCAGCGCCTTCTCGGTGTGGCGAAGCGCCCGGACCACGTCGCCGACCGTGCTCCTCAGGTCGCGGCGCACGGGGAGGCCCGGACGGATCAGCCGCAGCTGGGCCGCCACGTCGTCGTGCCGCACGTAGCCGGGCTCGGTGCCCACCGCGATCGGCTTGTACGTCGCAGCGGCGACGCCGAGTTCGTAGAGCGCGATCGGCTGCTCGGGCGCCTTCTCGTTGCCCCGGGGGAACCAGAAGAGCACCACGTCACAGGCTTGCAGGGCGTCGTGCTCCCAGCGCACCAGCTCGTGGCTGAACGCGCAGGCGGAGACGACCCGGCTGGGGCTGAACACGGTGACCGGGCGGGCGGTCCCCACCCGGCTCCACTCGTCGGCGAGTGCCTCGATCGCCTGCTGCCGCCAGTCGGGGCAGTTGCGCATGCCGCCGGCCAGGAACACCGTCAGCGCGTCCGGTGCGGGCGGGACTTCCTCCAGCGATCCGACGACATGCAGTGATCCGAGCT
This sequence comes from Kitasatospora sp. NEAU-69, assembly GCF_057158765.1. Lineage (NCBI taxonomy): Bacteria > Bacillati > Actinomycetota > Actinomycetes > Kitasatosporales > Streptomycetaceae > Kitasatospora > Kitasatospora sp. NEAU-69. The sequence continues at coordinate 46,162 of NZ_JBWXUE010000039.1, read as the reverse complement.
GGAGAGGCGATCCGTTCACAGCACAAGCTCCTCTACGAGACGGAAGGGTTCTGTGTCGCAGCACCGGCGCCGGCACCGGCGCCTGCGAACGCGCGGCTTCGTACTCCGGACCTCAGGTAGCCGGTGCCCTCCGGGACCCCTGGCGCGACGTCAAGCCGTTGCACGACGGGATTGCGCTTGCCCTGGCCGCTGAGGACGAACGCGCTCGTCGCCGAGAGCTGAACGCGGAAGCCACGTCCGTCGCCGTCACCGTCAGCGTCGCTGTCGCTGTCGCTGTCGCGGAAGTACGAGGCGAGCTCGCGGTTGATCTGCTCGACGCGGCTGCGGGTCTCGTCGGTCGCGTGCGGCACCACGAGTCGCAGGATCCCCGGGCGGTCCTGGACGACCTGGAAGTCCGCCAGCCCCGCGTCGGAGAGCGCGGCCAGCAGTGCGTAGGGCGAGTAGACGAGGCCGTCGGCTCCCACCAGGGTCGCCTTCGACCGGCCGACCAGCGAGCCGATCGCCGTCCCCGGCAGACCGCAGCCGCAGGCCGTCGGCGGGGTGCACAGATCGCCCGTGACGTAGCGGATCACCGGCATCGCCCGGGAGAGCAGTCCGGTCAGGACGACGCTGCGCAGGTCACCATCACCGGGGTACGGCAGCAGTTCGGGGGTGACGAAGTCGTCCTGGAAGTGCAGGTTCCCCCGTCGGCACTCCCAGGCCGCGGACCCGGTCTCGGAGGTCACGTAGATCATCGTGACGCGGCACTGGAAGGCCTCCTCGATCAGCCGGCGTCCCTCGTCGGCCAGGTGCTCGAACGAGGCCACGACTGCTCGGGGCCGCACGCGGACGCCCCAGTCCAGGCAGTACCGCGCCAGGCTGACCAGCCGACTCGAGGTACCGACGATCCGGTCGACGGGAAAGGCGCCGACGACCGCCTCGTAGGTCTCCACGATGCGGGGGGAGGTCGGGTCGAAGGCCTTCAGGTTGCACCGCACGTACGGGCGGGGCAGGTAGCCGGCCTCGACCAGCGCCGTTCCGTCGTAGTGCAGCCCCAGGTTCAGTTCGGTTCCGGTGGCGGGCAGTTCGAGGTAGCCGTTGATCCGCTCGGCGATCACCAGGCTGGACAGCCCACCGGTCTCCGTGGTCGTCAGCAGCCGCACCGGCTGGCCGGTGCTGCCGCTGGTCTCGTGGATGAAGTAGTGGCCCGGCTCCATCCTGCCGGTCTCGTCCCTGCTGATCGAGTCGATGAACCGGTCACGCAGATCCGCCTTGTGGGTCAGCGGGAAATCCTCGATCGCCGGATTCTCCAGGCCGGCCAGTGGCCGGTAACGGGGAACCCGGTCCCGGGCGTGCGCCAGGATTCGGTCGAGGCGTTCGGCGGCGACCGCACCGTCGAATTCGACGAGTTTCTCGATTTCCGCCCGCTTCTCGGCGTAACGGGCCGACCCCAGGAATCGGTTCAGCTTCTCGCCGATTTCCGCCACTTCACGCTTCACATCGGACGGAGAACTGTGCATCACGGGTGTACCCTCCTGACCGGCGGCGGAAGATCTCGCCTGCCACGGGGCCGCGTTTCGGGCTTGCGGCCCGGAACGCGGCCGGCTCGAACCGAGTGTCAGATCAGGTCGTGCTCGCCGCCGGCAATCCCCTCGAGGTCCTCGTCCAGGATCTCGCCGAACTCGTTCACATCGGCCGCCGGGTTCAGGTTTTCCTGCTCGCCCATCGAAAATCCTCCTGCTCGTCGTGAACACCGAGAAACGATTTCGGATAGCGCTGTCGGCTCCGCTCGGTGATGTCGCTGACGATATTTCCGGGTGCCGGAGGCTGGCAACGCTCTCCAGGGAATGCCACCAGGCTGCGCAGGGCGCCGCTCGACGTTGACAGCGATCCGTGTCGTCAACGACTCGTCCACCCGCCTGCTTGGGCTTGCCTATATGATTAGACAACTGTCAACATAGACATATGTCGAAATCAGAGCTGGTCGTCCTCGGCCGGGACGACGCCGGAGCGTGCTGTTCGCCGATGGTCCGCGAACCGCTGGACGAGGAGGCCGCCGTCGACCTGGCGAAGACGTTCAAGGCCCTCTCGGACCCGGTGCGACTGCGGCTGCTGTCGCTGATCGCCTCGCACGAGGGCGGGGAGGCCTGTGTCTGCGACCTGACCGGCCCGTTCGACGTGTCGCAGCCGACCATCTCGCACCACCTGAAGGTGCTCCGCGAGGCCGGCCTGGTCGGCTCCGAGCGGCGTGGCACCTGGGTCTACTACTGGGTGCTGCCCGCGGCCCTGGCCAGGCTGTCCTCCCTGCTCCAGGCCACGACCGGCCCGGCCGCCACTGGGGAGAACATATGACCGCGCCGGCTTCGCTGAGCCGCCGGGTCGCGGTCGAGTTCGTCGGCACCGGCGCGCTGGTCGCCGTCGTGGTCGGCTCCGGCATCCAGGCCACCGAGCTGTCGAGCGACGTCGGCGTGCAGCTGCTCGCCGGTTCGCTGGCCACCGTCCTCGGGCTGGGCGTGCTGATCGCGCTGCTGGGCCCGGTCTCCGGCTCCCACCTCAACCCGGTCGTCACGCTGACCGCCTGGTGGAGCGGCCGCCACGAAGGGCACGGCCCGAGCCCGCGCGAGGCCGCCGCCTACATCGCGGCCCAGATCGCCGGCGCGGTCGGCGGCACGGTGCTCGCGAACGCGATGTTCGCGCACCCGCTGGTGCGCCTCTCCACCCACGCCCGGTTCGCCGGTCACCTCTGGCTGGGCGAGGTCGTGGCGACCGCCGGCCTGGTGCTGCTGATCTTCGGCCTGGCCCGCACCCGCCGCTCGCAGCTCGCCCCGGTCGCGGTCGCCTCCTACATCGGCGCGGCGTGCTGGTTCACCTCCTCGACCAGCTTCGCCAACCCCGCCGTCACGATCGGCCGGACCTTCACCGACAGCTTCGCCGGCATCGCCCCCGCCTCCGTCCTGCCGTTCGTCGCCGCCCAGCTGATCGGCCTGGCCGTCGGCATCACCCTGGGCGCTGCACTGTTCGGCCGCCCCGCACCCGCCGAGAAAACCCGCTCATGACCTCCCCCGCCGCGCCGCCCACCCCGTCCGTCACCTCGAAGAAGGTGTGGTCCGGGGCCGCCGGGTAGGGGCCGCGGCCGGTCAGGAGGGCGAGCGGTCGGGGCGGGGGTGGGTCAGGCCCAGGTCGTAGGCGAGGATCACGGCCTGGATGCGGTCGCGGGCGCCGATCTTGGCCAGCACGCGGCCGACGTGGGTCTTGACCGTGCTCTCGGAGAGGACCAGGCGTTCGGCGATCTCGCCGTTGCTCCAGCCACGGCCGATCGCGAGGAGGATCTCGTGCTCGCGCTCGGTCAGGGTGCGCAGGCGGGGGTCGGCGGTCGGGGGTGTGTCCGACGGGTGGCCGGGGAGGCGGTGGGCGTAGGTGTCGAGCAGGCGGCGGGTGAGTCCGGGGGCGATGACGGCGTCGCCGGAGGCCACCGCGCGGATCCCGGCCAGCAGTTCCTCGGGGAGGGCGTCCTTGAGGAGGAAGCCGCTGGCTCCGGCGCGCAGTGCGGCGTGCGCGTACTCGTCGAGGTCGAAGGTGGTGAGCACCAGCACGCGGGAGCGGCCGCCGGCGGCGACGATCCGGCGGGTCGCCTCGATGCCGTCCATGCCGGGCATCCGCACGTCCATCAGCACCACGTCCGGCCGCAGTTCGGCGACCTGGCGGACGGCCTGGACGCCGTTCTCCGCCTCGCCGAGCACCTCGGTGCCGGGGACGCTCTCCAGCAGCATCCGGAAGCCGAAGCGCTGCAGCGGCTGGTCGTCCACGATGAGCACGGTCGTCATGACACGGCCCCGGCGCTGGGGGTCCGCGGACGGTCGAGGGGTGCCGGGTCGAGGACGGCCGCCACTCGCCAGCCGCCGCCCGGGCGGCGTCCGGCGGTCAGCCGCCCGCCGTAGAGGGCGGCCCGCTCACGCATGCCGGTGATGCCCTGGCCGGCGGAGTCGGTGTCAGACGGGGATGGGAATGGGGACGGGGTTGCGGATGGCGATGCGAATGCGGCAAGGCCTTGGCTGTCGGCGCGGCCGGTGTCCTCGATGGTGACCTGGATCTCCCGCTCGGCCACGCACACGGTGAGCTTCGCCGTGGTGTCCGGGCCCGCGTGCTTGAGGGTGTTGGTGAGGGCCTCCTGCGCGATCCGGTAGACGGTCAGCTGCAGGCCGCGGTCGAGGGCCTCCACGTCACCGACCGTGCGGTAGGTGACGCCGGGCCCGGCGGCGCGCACGCGCGCGCAGAGCGCCTCCAGATCGGCGACGCCCGGCTGCGGGGTGAGCTCCAGGCCGTCCGCCTGCTCCTCGCGCAGCACGCCGAGCATCCGGCGCAGCTCGCCGAGGGCCTGGCGGCCGGTGCCGGCGATCAGCTGGAGCGCCTCCTTGCTGCGCTGCGGTGCGAGGTCCGCCGCGTAGGCGCCGCCGTCGGCCAGACCGATGATGACGGACAGGTTGTGGCCGATGATGTCGTGCATCTCGCGGGCGACCCGGGTCCGCTCGGTGGCCGCCGCCAGTCGGCTGCGCTGGTCGCGTTCGACCTCCAGCCGCGCCGCCCGTTCGCGCAGCGCGCCGAGGTAGGCCGTGCCGACGCGGACGGCGAGGCCCAGCGCGGCCGCCGCGGTGGCCGCGCAGCAGAGGAAGAACATGGCGACCAGCGGCGAGACCACCACCGACACCCGGGCCACGACCAGCACCAGCGCCGCCAGCGCCGCCGCCCCGACCCAGGGCAGGCGACGCAGGCGGCCGTGGCGGGCGACGCTGTAGAGGGCCACGAAGAGGGCGATGTCGGCGTGCAGCCAGACGTCGAGCCCCCACTGCGCGACGAAGACCGCCGCGATCACGGCGAACACGGCGGTGGGGTGCCGGCGCCGCCACAGCAGCGGCAGCGCCAGCCCCAGCTGCAGGCCGACCACCGCGACCAGCGGCAGCCCGTTGGCGTGCACGATCCCCGGCCGGTCCTCGCCGTGCAGCAGGTCCGGCAGTCCGAAGAGCAACAGGACGGCCAGGACCCCGGCCGCGTCCAGCAGCCAGGGCCGGGCCCGGTCGGACCGCTGCATCCGCCGGCCCGCCCGCATCAGCCCGGACACCAGGGGGTGCCCCCAGAGCGGGTCTCCCGCGGCGCCGTCGGGCGGCGCGTCCGGGCTGGTCATGGGTGTCACCCGTCCATCATCGCAGCCGCAACGATTCTCAGGCGTCGGTGCGCTTGAGCCGGTAGGCGGCGCCGGCCAGTGCGAGGACCGCCCACAGCGCGAGGACCAGCAGGCCCATCCCCGGCGAGAGGGTGTGCGCGTCCTGGTGCAGCGCGTACATCGAGTCGCCGGCGTGGCTGGGCAGGTACTGGCTGACGTTGTTCTGCCAGCTCGTCGGCAGCAGCTCGATCAGACCGGGCACCAGCAGCAGGGTGCCGACCAGGACGGCGATGCCACCGGCGACCGAACGCAGCAGCGCGCCCAGGGCCACCCCGCAGACCCCGATCAGCGCCAGGTAGAGGCCGGCCATGAACATGCTGCGCAGCACACCGGCGTCGGAGAAGGTCAGCGCCGCACGGGTGCCCGACACGATGCCGTGCCCGAACCCGAAGGCGGCGAACGCGCCGATCGTGCCGACGATCAGGGCGACCACACCGAAGACCAGGGCCTTCGACCAGAGCACCGGCAGCCGGCGCGGCACGGAGGCCAGCGTCGAGCGGATCATCCCGGTCGAGTACTCGCCCGCGGCGACCAGCACGCCCAGGACGCCGACGGCCAGCTGGCCGAAGTTCAGCCCGAAGAGGGAGAGGCTGACCGCGTTGGCCGCCAGCATCTCGGGGTCGTCCATCGGACGGCCGGCCGTGAGGTTGGCCTTGTAGCGCCAGGCCCGGATCAGGCCGAAGGCCAGGATGAAGACCAGGGCCAGCGTCAGCGTGATCCAGCTGGAACGCAGCGACCAGAACTTGGCCCACTCCGAGCGCACGACGCGCGCGGCGGTGACCTTGTACACGGGACGCGCGGGCGCCGCCGGGGTCGTGGTGGTGACGGTGGCGGTGCTCATGCTGCGCTCCCAACGGGCTCGGCGCTGTCGGCGGGCTCGGCGGCCTGGACGCTCGGGGTGGTGGTGTTGCCGTGGTACTCCACGGCGTCCCGGGTCAGCTCCATGAACGCCTCCTCCAGCGAGACGCCCTTGGTGGCCAGCTCGAACAGCGCGATGCCGTGCTCAGCCGCCTTCAGGCCGATCGCCCGCGCCGCCAGGCCGGTGACCAGGAGCTCCTCGGAACCGGAGCGTCCGGTGATGTCCACACCGGGACCGGCCAGCACCTCGCGCAGGCGTGCCGGGTCGGAGCTGGCCACCTTCACGGTGTCACCGCCGGACTGCCGGATCAGGTCCTTGACGGTGGTGTCGGCCAGCAGCCGGCCGCGCCCGACGATGATCAGGTGCTCGGCGGTCAGCGCCATCTCGCTCATCAGGTGCGAGGAGACGAAGACCGTGCGGCCCTCGGCCGCCAGACCGGTGAGCAGGTTGCGGATCCACAGCACGCCCTCCGGGTCCAGGCCGTTGACCGGCTCGTCCAGCATCACCGTGGCGGGGTCGCCCAGCAGCGCGGCCGCGATGCCCAGCCGCTGGCCCATGCCCAGCGAGAAGGCGCCCGCGCGCTTGCGCGCCACGGACTGCAGGCCGGTCAGCTCGATCACCTCATCCACCCGGCGGCGCGGGATCCCGTGGGTCAGCGCCAGGGTGTTGAGGTGGTTGAAGGCCGAGCGGCCCGGGTGGATCGACTTCGCCTCCAGCAGCGCGCCGACCTCCTGGAGCGGGGCACCGTGCTCGGCGTAGCGGCGGCCGTTGACGGTGACCGAGCCGCTGGTCGGCGCGTCCAGGCCCACGATCATGCGCATCGTGGTCGACTTGCCCGCCCCGTTGGGGCCCAGGAAGCCGGTGACCATGCCCGGCTTGACGGAGAAGTCCAGCCGGTCCACGGCCGTCTTCTCCCCGTACCGCTTGGTCAGTTGCTGTGCCTCGATCATCGGGTGCTTCCCACCTAGCCTTGGGCCGGCGGACGTTCCGGCCGACATCATGACCAGGCTAGGAGTGGGGGACGGGCCAACCCGTGGTACCCAGGGCTGAACCGGGGCGCTCGCGTAGTACCGCGGTACTACCCGGTTATCCGGTGGCCCGGTGGCCCGGTAAGTCTCCTGGCTGCCGGGTGCGTTGGACGCCTCGATCTGACAAGATCCACGCGCTGCCGCTAGAGTCCGGCCACGATCGAACGGCTGCGCGGGCAACGGGCAACCGGCAGCGGGCTTGGGGGAATCATGACGGATGCAGGGCAACCCGAGGACGCGGTGCCGCAAAGCGCTGTGCCGCAGGACGCGGTACCGCAGGACGCGGTACCGCAGGGCCCGGTGCCGCCGGCGGCCGTTCCGCCCGGGGCCGGCGCCGGTGATCCATGGGCACCGCCGCAGGACGTCCCTCCCGCAAGTCCGTGGGCGGCACCGGGTGCCCTGGGTGCCCCGACCGCTCCCGGCCCCGGCCCCGGCCCTGCTCCGGGGCTGCCGTACGGCCCGCCCGGCCAGTACAGCCAGCACGGCTACGGGTACGCGTACGGCTACGGACAGGCCGGACCGTACGGCTACCGGCCCGACGAGCGCCGCGTCGTCGAGGGAACCAACGGGCTGGCCATCACCTCGCTGGTCACCGGCATCACCTGCTGTCTCTGGCCGGCCGCGCTGGGCTTCGGGATCGCCGCGCTGGTCCAGCTCCGGCGCCGCCACCAGCGCGGGCGCGGGGTGGCCATCGCGGGGGTCGTCCTCGGGACGCTCGGGCTGATCGCGGCGACGCTGGGCGCGATCACCGGCTCCCTGCACTTCCACGTCTCCCCCACCACCGGTGCCGCTGTTCCAGGACCGATACTGCCCCTGCCCAGCGACACCCCCAGCGCCCCCGACGCCCCCAGCACCCCCGACGCCCCCAGCACCCCCGACGCCCCCGACGCCCCCGGCAGCTCGGCCGGCTCGGGCGGCTCAGGCAGCTCGGGCGGCCCCACCGATCTGCCCCAGGTGCAGCAGGCCTTCGTGGACGACACCAGCGAGATCGCACTCGAGGACCGGCTGCTGGCCATCCCGGTGGACGACGCCGCGATGGCGACCGAGACGTCCGGGAGCGTCGCCCAGGCACTCGTCGACACCGTGGAGACGCTCGGCAGGACGCAGTGGCCGGCCGAGGACAAGGGCACCATCGACGCGCTGGTGAGCAGCTTCAACGCCGACGTGACGGTCTGGAACGCCGCCCGGGACAACACCGCCGACCCGGTGGCGGCCTTCCAGGCGGCGCTGCGGACCAACGCCCCCTCGGTCGCCGAGACCACCGCCCGCAGAGCGCTCTCGCTCACGGACGATGGCCTGCCCGCCGACCCGAGCCCGGGCTCAGGCGCGAGCTCAGGCGCGGGTTCGGGTTCGGGGACGGCGACGGCGACGGCGACCGCAGACGCTCAGCCGGCCGGCGGAACGGTGTAGACGTTGTTCGGCGTGGCGATGCTGGTGATCGCCTGCGCGATCACGGTGCTCGGCTCGACGCCCTGGGCGGACGTGGTGTCAGTGTTGATCATCACGACCAGCGTGGCCTGCTGGGAGGGCAGGTAGACGGTGACGCTCTCGTAGCCCGGGAGGGAGCCGTTGTGCCCGATCCAGCCGTTGGTGTCGAACAGGCCCAGGCCGTAGCCCACACTTGCGCCCGGTGGCAGGAACTCGGTCCGCTGCGCCTGGACGCCGCTGCTGAGCAGCGTGCCGGTCGCGACGTCGAAGGCCCACTTGTGCAGGTCGTCCAGCGTCGAGATGACAGCGCCCGCCGCCCAGCCCCAACTGGGGTTCCAGTTCGTGGAGATGGCCTGCTGCCCGTTCGGGGTCTGGGTGGTGTAGCCCTGGGCGTGCGGGTCGGGGAACTCGGCGCCGCTGGGGAGGAAGGTGTGGCTGAGCCCGGCGGGGCCGGTCACGTGGTCCTGCAGGTAGCTCGCCAGATCCTGGCCGGACAGCTTCTCGACCACCAGGCCGAGCAGGATGTAGTTGGTGTTGTCATACAGGAACTGGCTGCCGGGCGCGAACAGGTTCGGGTGGCTGAACCCGAAGGCGAGCAGCTGCTGCGGGGTCCACGGCTGGGTCGGGTCGGCGAGGAACTTGTTGATGAAGGTCTGGTCGGACGAGTACGGGAACAGACCGCTGCGCATCTCCAGCAGCTGGCGCAGCGTGATGTTGTCGCCGTTCGGCACGCCGGAGACGTACTTGGAGATCGGGTCGTCCAGGCCGGCCTTGCCCTGGTCGACGAGTTGCAGGACGGCGGTGGCGGTGAAGGTCTTGGTCTCACTGCCGATCCGCATGTTGAGGTTCTGGTTCATCGGGGTCTTGGCGGCGGTGTCGGCGAAGCCGAACGTGCGCACGTAGTCGGGCTGCCCCGGCTGCCACAGCCCGACGATCGCACCGGGCACACCGGCCTGTTGCATCGCCTGCTGGATGGCGCTGTCGAGCCTGCTCGCCTCCGTCCCGGGCTGGTCCTGCTGGAGCGCCCGGACGGGAGCGGTGGCCTGAGCCGGGACGGCGGCCACCTGCAACAGCCCGGCGAGGGCCAGCGTGGCAGCCGCGATTGCTCTGCGGGTGGGTAAGGCTCTCATGAGTCGATCGTCAGCCTTCCCGCTCCTCGGCGCGATTCGGCCGGCGAGGCGCACGGAGGGTGTGCGATCAGGCACCGATAGCAGTCATCGGGGCCGAGTCGGGGCAGGTCAGTGGGTCCCGAAGAACTGCCGGCCGACGCACCGCTCGTACTGCCCGATGTGGTTGAACTGGTAGCAGCTCTGCGTCCGGTGGGCATACCAGACCAGGAAGACGACGACCAGGGCGGACACCGCGATCGCGAGCGACGACATCACCAGCGCGGCGATGGCGCGGCGCCGGCCGGCGCCGGTCCGCCCGGACCTCCGCAGGGCGACGAGGCCCAGGATCAGCCCGACGCCGCCGAGCAGACCCCCGATCAGGAAGAGCGAGCCGATCAGGCTGCCGAGGCCCAGTTCGGCGGCGGTGTCGGCCAGGCGGTTCCCGCCGGCCGGATCCTGCCGGCCGGCGCCGGTGTCGATGCCACGGCCGGGGCCGGGGTCAAACCCGATGCCGCGGTCGAGGCCGGCGGCCTGCGGACGTGGGGCGTAGGTCTCCTGGGTGTTCATCAGCCGTTCTCCCGTCAATTCGATTGGATGGGACACGATCCTGACGTTCGGACCCTCGGCCGCACATCGCGGAAAGGCGGGAGAAACCGCTCCCCCGATCGGGGGAGGCCGCCGCTGAGCTGCCCGGCCATACTGTCGATCATGATCAGGGGAATCCGGCCGCTGCTGCGCGGCTCCACGTACTCGGGTGTGCTGTTCGCCTATTGCGGCGCCTTGGTGAGCTTTCCGCTGCTGCCTTTCGCGATCGCACCGGCACTGGCCCTGCGCTCGGCGCCCTATGCGGTGCAGGCCGTCGTGACCCTGGCGATCTGGGCGGCACTGCTCGGCCTGGTCGGGCTCGTCCCCCTCACGCGGCGGGCGCTGATCGCGGCCGCCCGTCGGCTGCTGGGGGTGCCGCTGCCGGATCCGGTGACCCGCCGCCGGCCCGCGAGCCCGCCCGGCGGCAGCTCAGCCTCCGCCGCCCCGGCCTCCGCCGCGCCGTCCGGCACCGACCGCTGGCGGACGCCGCTCTGGCTGCTGCTGCACGTGGCCCTGGGGTGGACGGCGGGTCTGCTGACCGTCGTGCTGGTGGTCGCGGGCGTGACCCTGCCCGGGGGCCTGCTCGGCGGCGAGGCGCGGGTGAGTCTGTTCGGCTGGTCGGTACGGCCTGCGGGTGGCTGGACCTGGGTGACAGCGCTCGCCTGTCTGCTGCTGGCGGCGGCCGTCTGCGCGCTGGTGACGAGCGCTCTGCGTTGGCTGGCGCCACGGCTGTTGGGGCCGTCGTCGGCCGAACTGCTCGCGCTGGCGGCCGAGCGTGAGCTGCTGCTGGCCGAACGCAACCGACTGGCCCACGAGTTGCACGACTCGATCGGGCACACGCTGACGGCGGCCACGATCCAGGCCGCGGTGGCCGGCGAGGTGCTCGCCGCCGACCCGGTCGCCGCGCGGGCCGCCATGCGCAGCATCGAGGAGTCGACCCGGGCGGCGCTGGAGGACCTGGACTACGTGCTCGGTGTGCTGCGCGAGGAGCAGGCGGGGGCGGCGCCGACCCGGACCCTGGCCGACCTGCCCGAGCTGCTGGACCGGCTGCGGCACGCGGGCGCCGTGCTGGAGCCGGAGCTGTCGGGCGAGTTGGCGCAGGTGCAGGGGACGCTCTCCCGGGCGGCGTACCGGATCCTGCAGGAGGGGCTGACGAACGCGCTGCGGCACGGCGCGGGCGGTCCGATCGAGGTCCGGGTGGTGGCCGGGTCGGACGGGCTGGAGCTCAGTGTGGTCAACCGGACCGGCACGAAGACGGGGACAGGTGGTTTCCCGACCTCCGGCCACGGTCTGCCCGGGCTGGCCGAGCGGGTGCGGCTGCTGCACGGTGAGATCGAGGCCGGCCCGGACGGTTCGCAGCACTGGCGGCTGGCGGTCCGGCTGCCGGCACGGTTGTCGGCGTGATCGGCCCCGACGCGGGCGAGCCCAGCTCCGCCGCCGCCCCGATCACCCTCCTGATCGCGGACGACGACGAGGTCACCCGCAGCGGCCTGCGCACCCTGCTCTCGGTACAGCCGGGGCTCGCGGTGGTCGGCGAGGCCGCCGACGGCGTCGAGGCGGTCGAGCAGGCACGCCGGCTGCGGCCCGACGTGGTCCTGATGGACGTGCGGATGCCGCGCCGCAACGGGATCGAGGCCACCCGGCAGCTGCTGGCCGACTCGGCCGAGCCGCCGAAGGTCGTGGTGATCACCACCTTCGAGAACGACGACTACGTCACCGCCGCGCTCGGCGCGGGGGCCAGCGGATTCGTGCTCAAGCGCCTGCCGGTCCGGCAGATCGCCGAGGCGGTGCGGGTGGTGGCGGCCGGCGAGGCGATCCTCTTCCCGGCGGCCCTGCGCCGCATGGTCGCCGCCCGTCCGCTGGCCTGCGCCGAGGCGCTGCCGAAGGCCGCGTTGACGGGGCGGGAGGAGGAGGTGCTGCGCCTGATGGCCACCGGCCTGTCCAACCCGGAGATCGCGGAGACGCTCAGGGTGAGCCTGGAGACGGTGAAGACGCACGTCGGCAACGTGCTCCTCAAGCTCGGCGCGCAGAACCGGACCCACGCGGTGGTGATCGCGTACGAGTCCGGCCTGGTGGTGCCGGGCTTCACCGGCTGACCCGGCCCGCCCCAGTGCGTGGTCTCAGTGCGTGGCGTCAGCCTTTGGCGTCGGGGTGGGCCAGGCCGAGGTGGTCGCGCAGGGTGGTGCCCTCGTAGTCCGCGCGGAAGACGCCGCGCTCCTGGAGCAGCGGGACCACGGTGTCGGCGAAGGCGTCCAGCCCGCCCGGCGTGATGTGCGGGACGAGGATGAAGCCGTCGCTCGCGTCCTGCTGGACGAAGGCGTCGATGGTCTGCGCCACGGTGGCCGGGGAGCCGACGAAGGACTGCCGGTTGCCGGTCTCGATGACCAGGTCCCGGATCGACCACTTGTTCGCGGCGGCGAGCTCGCGCCACTCCCGGGCGGTGGCCACCGGGTCGCGGTACATCCGCACCTGGGCGCGGCCCTGCGCGATGGCGTGCTCGCCGGGGTCCGGGTCCACCTCGGGGAGCGGGCCGTCCGGGTCGTAGGCGGAGAGGTCGCGGTTCCAGACGAACTCGAGGTGCTTGATCGCGGTGGCGCCGCTGACCTGCTGGCGCCGCACCTCGCGGGCCAGTTCGCGCGCCTCGGCATCCGTGTCGCCGAGCACGAAGGTCGCGGCGGGCAGGATCAGCAGCTGGTCGTGGCTGCGGCCGTAACGGGCGAGGCGGTCCTTGACGTCCGTGTAGAAGGCGCGGCCCTCCGCGAGGGTGCTGTAGCGGCTGAAGATCGCGTCCGCGCTGGAGGCGGCGAACTCGCGGCCCTCGTCGGAGTCGCCGGCCTGGAAGATCACCGGGCGGCCCTGCGGACTGCGCGGCACGTTGAACCGGCCGGCGATGTCGAAATGCTGACCCTGGTGGACGAAGGCGCCGGCCCGCGCGTCCCGCAGGAAGCTGCCGGACGCCTGGTCGGCGACGATCTCGTCGCCCTGCCACGAGTCGAACAACTCCGTTGCGGTGCCGAGGAACTCCTTCGCCCGCGAGTAGCGCTCGGCCTGTGGGAGGAAGCCGCCGCGGCGGAAGTTCTCGCCGGTGAAGGCGTCCCAGGAGGTGACGACGTTCCAGGCGGCGCGGCCGCCCGACAGGTGGTCGAGACTGGCGAACTGGCGGGCCACCTCGTACGGCTCGTTGAAGGTGGAGTTGATCGTGCCGGTCAGGCCGAGGCGTTCGGTGACGGCGGCGAGCGCGGCCAGCACGGTGAAGGTGTCGGGCCGGCCGACGACGTCCAAGTCGTATATCTCACCGCCCTGTTCACGCAGCCGTAGTCCTTCGGCGAGAAAAAGGAAGTCGAACTTGGCCCGCTCGGCGGTCCGCGCGAAGTGCGCGAACGAGCTGAACTCGACGTGGCTGCCCGCCTCGGGGTCGCTCCAGACGGTGGTGTTGTTCACCCCGGGGAAGTGCGCGGCGAGGTGGATCTGCTTGAGCGGCTTGCTCATCGGCTCGTACGGTCCTTCCGGTTCAGCGGGCTGCGGCGGCGTAGCGGTTGGCGGGTCGGGGCAGACCGAGCAGCCCGCGCAGGGTGTCCGCCCGGTAGGCGGTGCGGAAGGCGTCGCGGCGCTGGAGCTCGGGCACCAGGTGGCGGGTGATCTGCTCCAGGTCGTGCGGCAGGGCGGCGGGCCGCAGTCGGAATCCGCTGAGACCGGCCTGCTGCCACTCCTGCAGCAGATCGGCGAGCTGGGCAGGCGTCCCGGTGAAGACCCGGGCGTCGCCGGGGACTTCGGCACCGGCGCTACCGGCGCTCTGGTCCAGCCGGGCGCGGCGCTCGGCGGCGGCGCCGGGGTCGGCGTCGAGGAAGACCAGCAGGTCACCGAAGACGTGCACCGTCTCGTCGGCGCGGTCGGCCGCGGCCTGCTCGGTCCGGATCTCGCCGACGATCGACCGGGCGTGTTCGGCGTCCCGCGGGGTGACGAAGCCGAGATCGGCCGAGCGGGCGATCAGCCGGTACGACCCGGTGTCGTGCGCCAGCGCGGCGACCACGGGCTGGCCCTGCGGCGGGCGCGGTGTGATGGACGGGCCCCGCACGCTGAACTTGGCGCCCTCGAAGTCGATGTAGTGCAACTTGCCGCGGTCGATGAAGCGGCCGGTGGCGGTGTCGCGGATCTCCGCGTCGTCCTCCCAGCTGTCCCAGAGCCGCCGCAGCACCTCGACGTAGTCACCGGTCTCGTCGAAGAGCTCCTGGAACAGGGCCTGTTGGGCCGCCGAGGCCGGTTCCCCGATCCGCAGCGGTGGCACGGTCCGGCGGCCGAAGTGCGCGGCCTCGTCGGTGCGGGCGGACGCCTTCACCCGGACCCCGGCCCGGCCGGTGCTGACGTAGTCGAGCGTCGCGATCGCCTTGGAGACGTGGAACGGTTCGGTGTGGGTGACCACGGCGGTCGGCACCAGCCCGATGTGCCGGGTCAGCGGCGCCACCCGGGCGGCGATCAGCACGGCGTCCAGCCGCCCCCTGACCTGGTCGGTTCGCTCGTCCGGCTCGGTCCGGCGGGAGGACTGCAGGCTCAGCGAGTCCTCGATGGTCACCAGGTCCAGCAGGCCGCGCTCGGCCTCGGCGACCAGGTCGGACCAGTAGGACGCGGTCAGCAGTTCACCGGGGCGGGCGCCGGGCTCGCGCCAGGCCGCGGGATGCCAGCCGGCGCCGTCGAGGGCGACGGCCAGGTGGAGGTGGTCGGGTGTGGCTCCGGGTACGGGTCCGGGCATGGGCGTACTGCTCCCTGTGGGCGTGCCGAATCGCGTCAACGACCGTCCGGGGGACGGGTGGAGACTCGGCGAGATGGGGTGGGCCAGGCGAGGCGGTGCGGCGGGAACCAGGCAGCGCTAGACGAGGTGCCGGCACGCCGGACAGAGTGCGGCGGCGACGCGCTGCAGGTCGATGTGGCGCCGCGAGTACGCGGTGGAGGGCCCAACGTGTGCCCGCACTGTCGCCACCTCCCCACTGACACTCATGACCTGTGACATTCATGAGCCTGTGACACTCATGACCTGCCAGCACCGTAACCCGGCATCAGGGTCGGACACAATCCTGTTCAGGCAGGCGCGGTGGCCGTCTCACACTCTGGCAGGCAGGCGTTGACGCGAGTCCTGACCGGGGCCTACTGTCCGGCGCAGAACGGTCATGAGTGTCGGCGACAGGTCCCAGGTGACGGCCGGCCGACGCACGTTCGGTCAGCGCGAGGCCCTGCGGGGCGGAATGGTCACGGTGGCGGCGATGTACGCAGGTGCGGGGACGGCGGTCTGTCGGCGTCATTGCCGCGCCCTGCCGTACCTGAACCGCCACATCGACCTGCTCCGGGTCAGCAGCGCGCTCTGTACGGCCGCCCGCAGTGCGCGGGCCGGCGCCCTCTGTCTGGGCTGACGGCTTCCTGACGCAACGCCGTTCGCGGCGTTCCGCTCCCGTCCATCCCGCTTCCGTCCATCCCGCCCGGTGCGGCGTGCTGTGCCACGCCCCGGGTGCCTTCGCTCCGCCGTACCGCGACCACGCGGCGGGCGGAGCGCGGGAGTTCACTGGAGTCCCCGATGAGTGAATCCCTCCTCCCCGCCGCGCCGTTGGGCGCCGAACCCACCGAACCTGCCGGACCCGAACGCGCCGCGGCAGCCACCGCACCCGCCGCACTCGCGGCCGCAGGCTGGGCGCACGTCGTTCCGCGCCGCCGCCCGGGCCGCTGGATCGGCACCGCGGTCGTCCTGGTGCTGGCCGCCCAGATCTCGCACGGGCTGGTGACCAACCGGTTCTACCAGTGGGACCGGTTCCAGTACTGGTTCGCCCGCCCGGTGATCCTGCACGGACTGCTCGTCACGCTGGAGGTGACGGCCTACAGCGCCGTCCTCGGACTGCTCGGCGGCATCCTGCTCGCACTGGGCCGCCAGTCCCGGAACCCGGTTCTGCGGGCCTGCAGTTGGGTCTACATCTGGCTGTTCCGCTCGGTGCCGCTGATCGTGGTACTGCTGTTCCTCTACAACTTCAGTGCGCTGTACCACAGTTTGAGCCTCGGAGTGCCGTTCGGCCCCGCCTTCGTGCACTTCGACGAATCGAGGCTGGCCACCGACATGGTGGTGGCGGTCGTCGGACTCAGCCTGAACGAAGCCGCCTACGCTGCCGAGGTGGTGCGGGCCGGCATCCTCTCGGTCGATCAGGGCCAGCACGAAGCGGCCGCCGCCCTCGGACTGCCCAGGCGCCACCAGTTCACCCGGATCGTCTTCCCCCAGGCGCTGCGGGCCATCGTCCCGTCCTACGTCAACCAGCTGATCGGCCTCGTGAAGGGCACCTCGCTGGTCTTCTACGTCTCGCTGCTCGACCTGTTCGGCTCGGTGCAGAGCATGGGCAGCACCTATCCCGGCGACATCGTGCCGCTGCTGCTGGTCGCAACCGTCTGGTACGTGATCCTCACCAGCGTGGTCTCGGTCGCCCAGTTCTACGTGGAGCGCCACTACGCGCGTGGCGCGCTGCGTGCGCCGCAGGCCCCGAGCAAGGTCCGCTGAATCACTACCCGCTGCCCAGTGCCCACTGCCCACTTCCCTGGTGCCCGTACCCACGCCCACATCCCGTCACCCGCTCCCGCACATCGAACGATCGAGGACAACCATGCCCGGCTTGCGCACCAGTGCCATCCGCCGCCTCTCCGCCACCGCCACCGTCACCGCCTTGGCCCTCGGTCTCGCCGCATGCGGGAGCGACGCCGGCTCGACCGCCACAGGCACCGACAAGGCGCCACCCGGCGTTGTCACCGTGGCCGCGGTGTCCAACGGCGCCGGCCGGCAGGCCGATCTCAAGGTCTCCGAAGTGGCCGCGATCCGCGCCGAGTTGCCGCAGCCGGTGCTCAGCAGCGGCAAGCTGGCCATCGGAGTCGGAGCACTGCCCGCCGGCTTCGCACCGCTGGCGTACGTCGGCAGCGACCAGCAGACCCTGACCGGCGCCGAGCCCGACTTCGGCCGACTGGTGGCGGCGGTCCTCGGCCTCAAGCCGGTGGTGTCCAACGCCACCTGGGAGAACCTCTTCGTCGGCATCGACAGCGGCAGGACCGATGTCGGCTTCTCCAACATCACCGACACCGAGGAGCGCAAGAAGAAGTACGACTTCGCCTCCTACCGCCAGGACAACCTGGCGTTCGAGGTGCTCAAGACCAGCAACTGGAACTTCGACGGCGACTACCGGAGCCTGGCCGGCAAGACGGTCGCGGTCGGCTCCGGAACCAACCAGGAGAAGATCCTGCTGGAGTGGCAGTCCGAGCTCAGGGCGGCGGGCAAGGACCTGACCGTCAAGTACTTCCCCGACAACAACGCCGTCTACCTCGCGCTGGCCGGCGGTAAGATCGATGCCTACTTCGGTCCCAACCCCGGCATTTCGTACCACATCACGCAGGACGCGGCGACCACCAACCCGACGCGCAACGCCGGCAAGTTCTCCGGAGCCGGCGCGACGCTCCAGGGGCTGATCGGCGCGGCCACGAAGAAGGACAGCGGCTTGGCCAAGCCGATCGCGGACGCGATCAACTACCTGATCGAGCACGGGCAGTACGCGCAGTGGCTGGCCGCCTGGAACCTGTCCAACGAGGCCGTCAGCAGCTCGCAGGTCAATCCACCCGGTCTGCCGCTCAGCAATTCGTGATGCCACGTCAATCCTCCTCCGAGGCAAGGAGATCCGCGACCCCATGTGCAGCACCAGCGTCCACCACCACCCGACCCGGCCGCCCGGCGCAGCCGCGCCGCACGTGCTCGACAACCCCGTCTGGGCCGCGCTCACCGGTCCGCACTCCCGGCTCGCCGAGCGCGTCGGCCGGGCCGCCCGCTACCCGGTGGACGTCTCCCCGTTCACCGCTCTCGCCGATCCGGCCGATCCGCGCGCCTGGGCCGACCTCGCCACGCTGCTCGGACCGGACTCGCCCACTGTGGTCCCCGGAGCGTTCGACGTGCCGGACGGGTGGCGGACCGGGGACTCGATCCAGGGCGTCCAGCTGGTCGACACCGCGCTGCGCGCCGAACCCGCCCCGGAGGCAGTGCGACTCGGCCCGGACGACGTGCCCGAGATCCTCGACCTGATCGCCCGCACCAGGCCGGGCCCGTTCCTGCCCCGGACCATCGCACTCGGCGACTACCTCGGCATCAGGCACGGCGGCCGGCTGATCGCCATGGCCGGTGAGCGGCTGCGCCCGCCCGGCTGGACGGAGATCAGCGCGGTCTGCACCGACCCGGAACACCGCGGCCGGGGCCTGGGCACCAGGCTGGTCCGCGCGGTCGCGGCGGGCATCAGGGAACGCGGGGACACGCCCTTCCTGCACGCCTCCGCCACGAACACCGAAGCCATCCGGCTCTACGAGGCCATCGGCTTCACCCTGCGCCGGACCACGGTCTTCCGCCTGGTCCACACCCCGGCGGCCTAGCTCCTGCCCTGCTACGCCGTCGCCATGGCCTCGGCGTAGCAGCGCCAGGCGAGGTCCTGGACGGACTCCAGACCCTGCGCGTCGAGGAACTCCCGCAGCCCGCGCCGGCCGGCCGAGGGCAGGCCCAGCTTCGGGCGGCGGGCGACGGCCGCGAGGCTCGGGTGTCCCGAGTCGAGCAGGATCTGCTTGAGCAGGAGCTTGTCCTGGCCGGTGGCGCGCAGTCGGGGCCAGCGGGCGGCCAGCAGCAGGGAGAGCGGTTCGGGTTCCGCGTAGGCCAGGCTGTGGGCCAGGCCGGCCGATTCGGCGACCGCTCCGTAGGCCCTTTGCTGCCAGGGCAGTTCGACCGCCAGGCTGTACGCGGCGCGGAGCGAGAGCCGGCGCTCGGTCGGCTCGCCGGTTCGCAGGTCCGCGGTCGCGCCGAACAGGGCGTCGGCCGGTTCGCCGATCAGCAGGCAGTCGCCGGGGCGGCCGTGGGCCAGGGTGGCCTGGAACGCGGGTACCAGTGAGAGCAGTTCGGGGCGCGGATCCTCAAGCAGCCGCTGCAGTCGGCTGATTCCCGCGGGCCAATCGGTCCGGCTCGTGTCGACCGCCGTCAGCGGGACCTCGAGTTCGGCGCAGACCGCAGCTGCGTGCTGCAAGTCCTCGGTGGCCGTGGGGTGTTCGTAGAGGCAGAGGCAGCGCACGTCGATGCCGGCCCGGCGGCAGCACCAGAGCAGGACCGTCGAGTCCACGCCGCCGGAGAGGAGCAGCAGCGCCGTGCCGTCGGCGCAGCGGCGGGCGAGCGCCGCACAGAGCCGCTCCTCCAGCATGGCCGCGGTCGGTTCGCCCTCGCGGGGCGGCAGGCTCAGCGCCGCCGCCGGGCCGGCCGCGACCGCCTCGCGCACGCCGCAGGCGAACGGCTGGTTCCAGCCGAACGCCTGCGGGTGGTCGCGCTGCGGCTGGGCGGTCCAGTCGGGCAGCCACTGGCCCAGTGCCCGCAGCGAGGAGGTGAGGACTCCCCGCCCGGGCAGCGCGAACAGCGCCTGGCCGGCGGCCGGGTGGCCCTCGGGTAGCTCCAGTAGCTCTGGCAGCTCTGGCAGCTCCGGCGGCTCCGGGAGTTCTGCGGGGCCGGCGGCCTGCGTGGCGAGCAGCGCGGGGACGTCCGCCGCGGGCGTGCCGTGGCGGCCGATGATCAGTGCCTGCGAGCTCGGCAGCACCAGCAGTTCGCAGCCGCAGTGGAGGTGTCCGGGAAGCAAGCGGTCCACTCTTTCCTGGGGATTGCCGGGCGACTCCTGGGGAGGCGCCGCCGGGGAGGTGGCGTGCGGATCAGCCTGCGTCGTCGGGCTGCGGCGTACCGGCGGACAAGCGCGTGACGGCCGCCGCGGCTGCCACCGCCAGCAGGACCAACCCCGCGGCCAGCGGCGCGAACCGGGCGGATCCGACGTCGGCGAGCCAGCCGCCCAGCGCCTGCCCGGCAGGTTTCAGCACGCCGCCGAGGGTGACGACGAGACCGAAGATGCGGCCCGCGAAATCCGGTGGCACCGCGTCCATCAGCGCCGCGTCGGCCACCGAGGAGGTCGCGATCAGCGCGATCCCGGCCAGCACCGTGACCGCGCAGGCGGTGAGCGTGCCGGTGGCTGCGGCGAGCAGCCCGTACGTGACGGCCAGGGCGAGCAGCGTGCCGACCAGCCAGCGTCTGCTCCGGCCGGGCGTCCACCGCCGGCCCAGCAGGGTCAGCAGCAGTCCGGCCGCCACCATCCCGCCCTGGTAGCCGGCCTGCATGAGGCCGTAGCCGCTCCCGCCCGCATGTGGCAGCGCGAAGGCGATCAGTGGGATGGAGACGGCGAAGAGCGCGGTCGCCAGGTTGGAGACCAGCGCGATCGAGACCGTCAGGCGCAGCGCCGGCGTGTTCCGCAGGATGTCGGCCCCGCCACGCAGGTCCTGCAGCACCCCGCGCCGCGCACCGGTGCGGCGGGTCCGGCCGATGGCGCCCGCGCCGGCGAGCGCCGCCGCCGAGACGCCGAACGTCGCCGCGTCGGCGAGCGTGACCGCGCGCAGCCCGACGGCCGCCACCAGCGAGCCGCCGGCCGCGGCGCCGAGCATGGCGGCGAGCTTCTGGCCGGTGGTGATCGCGGACCGGCCGCGGACCCGGTCCTCCTGCGGGAGCAACTCCTGCCAGAGCGTGGCGATCCCGGGGGTGAAGAACGCGCCGCCCAGCGAGATCACGGCGTAGCAGGCGATCGCCGCCCACAGCGGCGGTGCCGCCGAGCTCACGGCCGCGAAGCCGAGCAGCGCGCCGAGCCGCAGCAGGTCGGTGGTGATCATCACCGCGCGCCGGTCGGACCGGTCCAGCAGCACTCCGCTGAACGGCGCCGCGACCAGCAGCACGATCAGCCCGGTCGCCGTGATCGCGCCGAGGGACGCGCCGGAGCGGGTACTTCGGAGCACGCTCCACAGCAGCGCGGTCTGGAAGGCCGCATCGCCCGCGGACGACGTGCACACCCCGGCGAGCAGCAGCGCGAAGCTCCGCCCGCCGGGGAGCAGCGGCCGCCTCGGCGCCGGGCGGGTCGTCGGGCGCGGCGTCGTACGGTGCAGGGAGCGTGGCATCGTGGTCGGTCTACCTTCCCGCCACCGTCGGCGCGGGCTGCGGCTGCGGCTGTGCTTGCGGCTGTGCTTGCGCCTGCGGCTGCGGCTGCGGCTGGGCGAGCCGCTCCAACTCCGCACGGATCTCCGCGCGCAGCGGCTGCGGGAAGAGCGAGGCCGCCTTGAGCATCAGGCGGGCGTGCTGGCGGAGCACTCCCGCGTCGATGCCCGCCGCGACGAGTGTGCGGACCGGACGGAACGGCAGGTAGATCGTCTGCCGGTCCTCGGCCGAGGGGTTGGGCCCGGAGGCGTGCAGCAGATCGCCCCGGTGCCACACCACGTCACCGGCCCTGGCCGGTACGGACACGGCGGATTCGAGGGCGAAGTCGCCGAGTTGCTCGGGAGTCAGAGTGACCCGCCGGTCCCATGAGCCGGGCATCACCCGCAGGCAGCCGGCGTCGGCGCTCGCATCGTCGAGGTAGATCCCGGCCAGCAGCGAGGCGCCCGAACCGGGCCACGGCAGGCCGGTGCTGACGTCCTGGGGATCGCGGTGCCACCACAGACCGCGCTGGTCGCCGGCGCGTTTGACGGCCAGATCGAGACCCCAGGCGAGGAACGGCTCGCCGAGGATGTCCATCGCCGTGGCCAGCAGCTCCGGGTGCCCCATCAGGGCCGCCGTGGTGGGCGCTTGCCGCCAGACGGCGTGCACCAGGCGCAACGCCGCCACTCCCGGCCGCACTTGGCTGTAGCCGTAGCCCTTGGTGGCGTATCCGCCGCTCGCGTGCTCGCTGATGTCGATCTCGGTGGGCGGCAGCTCCAGCCGGCGGACGGCCTCGCGCATGGCGTCCAGCTCGCCGGGGGTCAGCAGCTGCCTCGGGGCGATGTAGCCGTCCCCGGTGAGCAGTTCGCGCGGTTCCTGCATGGCCTTGCGCCTCCAAGCCTTGCTGTCAGGGGAGTTACCGGTTCACGCGGGTGATGATCCGCTTGCCGCTCTCGTCGAGCGAGACGGCCAGCTCGCCGCCCGGGGTCCGCAGCCGGACGGCGGTGCCCGGCGCGCCCGCGTACGGCAGTACGGCGAACGCGCGGTCCGCCTCCCAGCGCCAGAACTCGGCGGCCGGCAGCGCCTCCCGCGCACTCGGGGTCAGCCGGTCGATCAGGTCGGGCAGCGCGGTGGCGCCGTCGGTCAGCTCCATGACGTGCAGCCAGTCGGACTCCAGCCGGGCGCAGATGCCGTTCCAGCTCAGCGGCAGCGCTCGGCGCAGCATCGGGGAGAGCCGCAGCTCCCAGGCGCGGCGGACGGTCCCGTGCTGGTCGGCGGCATCCTGCGAACGGGTGCGCTCGGCCCGGACGGCCGGGGTCGCCTCAGCGAACGCAACCGGCTCGGTCGCCTCAGTCGGCTCCGGGAGGCGGGCGGCCGGCGCCGAGCAGTCCGCGAGCAGCGTGCGCGCTCGTCCGAGCTCCGCCGCTAGGAGGTCGAGATCGCACTGCTCGTCGTCCCGCTCGATGGTGATCGCCTGTGGCCGGACCCGGCGCAGCGTGCGCTCCAGCAGCCGCCAGACCTCGTCCGGGACGGGCCGGTCGTGCGAGTCGTGGTAGACGCCCTCGTGCCAGCGCCCGCCCGAGAGGTGCACCTGAACGGCGTACTCGAGCGGCAGCCGATCCAGCAGCACCTCGGCGGGAACGCCCCAGTTGAGCGCGTTCGCGAACACGTTGTGCAGGTCGAGCAGGAACCCGCAGCCCGTCCGCTCCAGCACCCGGCGGATGAACCGGCCGTGCCCGGCCGGGTCCTGGGGTGCGTCGGGCAGCACGGCGTACTCCGCGACGCAGGGCAGGCCCGCCTCCCGCCGGAACGCGGCGAGCCCGCGGACCAGGGCCTGCTCCGCGGCCGCACCCGGCTCGGCTCCGACCAGGTCGCGCAGATGGTGACCGTCGAGCGCGGTGGTGGCCAGGTGCTCGCCGCACCATTCGACCGGGAGTCGAGCGGCCAGTGTCCTGATGTCCGCGACCGTCTGCGCGCGAGCGGGCGCCGTGCCGGATGCCGGGGAGTAGGAGATGGTGTGCAGGATGACGGGCAGTCGCAGCCGGAGCAGCTCGTGCAGCGGCGCGCCGTCGAACACGGCGGCCTCGACCGCGACCTCCAGGTGGTCGGCGTGCAGCCGCCCGGTGCGCAGGGCGTCGGCGAACCAGCTCCGGTAGGAGAGACCGACGCCGAGGGCTCCGGCCGCCGGCCCGAGCGTGACCTCAGGCGTCGGCATACGCGATCTCCGCGAGCTCCGGGACCGATTCGACCGGCTCCTCGTCACGGTGCAGCGCCAGGAGTCCGTGGAATCGCAGCCGGTGCACGAGCTTCTCGAAGAACTCGTCCGGCATCACCGGGCGGAGTTCGTCACGGATCTCCTCGTACGGCCGGCCGGTCGCCATTTCGAGCAGATTCAGCACGACGTCGTCGACGACCCACTGACGGCGTTGGAGTCCGGCGCCGTGCAACAGCAGGTGGACCTTTTCCGCGGCACGCCACCAGGATATCGTCCCGCGCCGGGTTATCAGCATTCCCGGTTCCGTTTCACCGCCGCTGTCCCGGACGTAGAAATCAGGGGAATGCGCACCGGGAGTCGCCGCGACGTGTTCGTCCCGCAGGCCGTCGACAAGCGCGATCTCGTTCACGTCCAGCGCGGCCGGGGTGTTTCCGCGGAAAACGTCCTCGTGCCAGTCCAGATAGGCGTCGTTCGACACCAGGTGCCCACCGCCGTCGACCACGGACTTCAGCCAGGCTCGCCCGCTGCGGCCGAGGCCGGCCAGCCGGGCGCGCGACAGCAAGCCGTCGAGGACCTCGCCGAGCGGGGCGAGCACGTCGGCCGGGAACCGGTAGTTCTCGGCCAGGTCGGGGGTGCAGGAGACGGCCACGCCGGCGGACATCGCCTCGATGCCGAGCATCGACATGTGGCCGTCGATCTGCTTGTCGCCGTCGCGCACGAGGTTGACCAGGTCGTGCGCCCGCATGAGCCCGGGCACCTGCCAGGGCCAGACGTAGGGCAGCTGGGTGAGGAAGGGGGCCTGCTCCGGCGGGAGGGGCGTGCCGTTCACAACGGTGAGCTCGATCGCGCCGCGCGCCGCGGCCGCCAGCACCTCGGGGCTCACCCAGGCGCGCTTGCCGATCACCAGGACCCGCGGCGGGCCGTCCGTCGGCTGCTCCGCGTCCGGCTGCGAGTCGAGGCCGAGCGGGGCGTCGAGGCCGAGCGGGGCATCGAGGCCGAGCGGCGCGTCCAGCCAGGGCGCGACCGGGATCGGCGGGGCCAGCAGGTTGCCGACCTCGCGCCCCAGCAGGCGCCAGTGCGCAATGTGCCCCTGGGTGCTGATGACGGGGTACCGCGCGAGCAGCTCGTGGTAGAGGAACTGCGGGTCGCGGGCGCCCATCAGCCGGCCCACGTCGCTGCCCGAGTGCCCGAGGACCAGCCGGGTCCCGGTCAGGCAGTGCAGTTGGTGGGCCGCGACTCCGTACGGCTCCAGGAAGTTCGACCAGATGACGTCGAACGGCTGCTCAGCCGCCTCGGCCAGGCCGAGTCCGACCAGCTGGCTGACCGCGGGCCGCGACATCGGGTGGCGCCGGTAGAAGAACCCGGCCGTCTCCGCGTACCGCACCCGCACGCGCGGGTGCAGGTGGGCACGGAGCTCGGCGAGCCCCTCGTTGACACGTTCGGCGGGTGTGGCACTCAGCGCGTCGGTCACCACCGTGACCTCGTGCCCCCGCTCGGCCAGCCCCTGGCAGACGCGCAGTGCGTCCACGCTCACACCGCCCTGCAGCGGTGGAAACTTGCACACGGCTAATACTCGCACTACCCGGACCGCCCGCTCTCCCGTGCCCGACATGAGGAAAGATTGTGCCCGCAGAGTCGAGCTCTGCGGGCACAAGGAATACTAGAGGCTCTCTGGAGCGGCGCCGGAGTTGACGACGTCGTCACAAACGCCCTTGCTGATGAACATCTGCGGCAGCGCCTGCATCTCCTCGATGATGTCCTCGAGCGCGACGGTCTCGAACTGCATGATTGCTCCTTCGGGTTGTTTGTGCGGATGCCTACAACCGTCACACCGGCCACCCGATCATGTCAAGGGTGAAACTGACCGGGCATCAGAATATGCACACGTTCCACATTTCCCGGCCCGGTATGTGTGGCGCGGCAATCGGTCGCCATTTCCCTCGGGCGATTTGTTCCGACTGGCGCCGAATGCCGCTGATTGGGCGGACTTGCCGGGTCGAAGTGGCCCATGATCCCGGCCGCCGAATGCACCTGCGCGGTGGGCCACCGGGCCACTACGGTTGATCACACGACCCGGTCTCCGGGCGGGCGCAAGCCCACCGGCACACCTCGCCGGCACACTCCGATCGCTGCGACAGGACTTCACCATGACGAGCCAGCAGGAAAAGGCCCAGCTCCTTCACAAGTTGCACCACAGCGACACGCCCTTGGTGCTCGCCAACGTCTGGGACGCCGTCGGCGCCCGGCTGGTGGAGCAGAGCGGAGCCGCGGCGATCGCCACCGCCAGCGCCAGCGTCAGCTGGACGCTCGGCGTGCCGGACGGCGAGCGGCTGAGCCGGGAGCGAGCGCTCGCCCAGACCGCGCTGATCGCGAACGCGGTACAACTCCCGGTCAGCGCCGACCTGGAGGGCGGCTTCGGGCGGACGGCGGCCGAGGTGGGCGAGACGGTCACCGCGCTGCTGGCCACCGGCGCCGTCGGGATGAACCTGGAGGACGCGCTGCGCCCGACCCCCGAGGCGGCCGAGCGGGTCGCCGCGGCGCGGGCCGCGGCCGACGCCGCAGGGGTGCCGCTCTTCCTGAACGCCCGTACGGACGTCTTCCTCTACGGCCACGGCGAACCGGCCGGGCGGTTCGACGAGACGGTGTCGCGGGCCCGCGCCTTCATCGCGGCGGGTGCGGACGGCGTCTTCGTGCCCGGCGTCGCGGACGCCGCGACCATCGCGGCCCTGGTCGAGGCGATCCCCGCGCCGCTGAACGTGCTGGCCGGGCCGGGCAGCCCGACCATCGCCGAGCTGGCCGCGCTCGGCGTGGCCCGGATCAGCCTCGGCCCCGGTCTGGCCAAGGCGGCGTACGCGGCGGTCGAGCGCGCCGCCCGGGAGATCTACGCGACCGGCACGTACGGCGCACTGGAAGACGGGCTGGACTACGGCCGGCTGAACGGCCTGTTCGCCGGCTGAGCCGGTACCCAACGGCCCACCACCGCGCGGCCGTGCTTTCTCAACTCGCGGGCGCGGGCTGGTCGATGAGGACCGCGAAGGCCTTGTCGGCGAACTCGGCGAGGTCCAGCGACCTGCGCTCCGATTCCGGCAGCCGGGCGTAGGTGAGCCGGATCGCGCGCAGCACCCCCACGCCGGCCCGCGCCAGCACGGCCGCGCGGAGCACGGTGTCGATGTCCGCGGCATCGGCGCCGGCCGCGGCCAGCCGGTCCAGGAAGGCGTCCGCCACCGACTCCTCCATGTCGAAGAGCAGCAGCCGGTCGCCGCGGCCGGGCGGATTGGCGACCAGCGGCCGCGGCCCGGCCAGCAGGATCGTCGAGACGTCGCCCCGGGAGAGTGCGAGCACGGCGTTGCGCAGCGCGGCGAGCGGCGGCTCCGCCGCCGGTCGGGCCCGGACCTCGTCCCGGACGAGCGGCACCAGGTCGCGGGCCTGCTGGAGGACCAGGCTCTCCTTGGACGGGAAGTAGCGGAAGAACGTCCGCTCCCCCACCCCCGCGGCCGCGGCGATGTCGCGCACCGTGGTCGCCTCGTAGCCGTTCTCCTGGAACAGCTGCGCCGCGGCCTGGATCAGCGCCTGGTGGGTGCGCTGCCTGTTCTGTTCCCTGCGCCCCGGTTCTGTTGCGGTCTCCACCGTTGGAGTATCTCACCCCCTTTTCTCACCCCCTGAAGAAGTTGGCAGTCCTGCCATATTGCTAATCTGGCAGGACTGCCAACTTCCCCGGTTGGCGGACCAGCGGAAACACGGAGCCCCCATGCCCACCTTCCTGCACCGCCTCGGGAGCCTCGCCTTCCGCCACCGGCGACGCGTACTGGCGCTCTGGCTGGCGGTGGTCGCGGGCGTCGTGGCCTGCATGGTCGCCTTCGGCGGCACCGGCAAGCTCGACAACACCTTCACCATCCCGGGCTCGGAGTCGCAGCAGGCGATCGACCGGATGAAGACCGACTTCCCCTCCTCCGCCGGCACCAGCGCGCAACTCGTCTTCACCGCACCGGCCGGCCAGAAGGTGACCGACCCCGCCGACACCGCGGCCGTCACCGCCACCCTCGCGGCCGCCCAGACAGCGCCGCAGGTCGCCAAGGTGATCAGCCCCTTCGCGACCCACACCGTCTCCCCCGACGGCAGCACCGCCGTCGCGCAGGTGCAGTACGAGGTCCCGCAGAGCGCACTGCAGCCCGACGCGCTCGACGCGCTGAAGTCCGCCGTCGCCGGCGCCGACCACGGCGGGATGCAGGTGCAGGTCGGCGGCGCCGCGTTCGGCAACGCGCCGTCGAAGTCCAACAGCGACCTGATCGGCGTCGGCGTCGCGCTGCTCATCCTGACGCTGACCTTCGGTTCGCTGCTCACCGCCGGGATGCCGATGGTCACCGCGATCTTCGGCGTCGCCACCGCGATCTTCGGCCTGCTCTCGCTGACCGGGGTGACGTCGATATCCTCGACCGCCCAGAGCCTGGCGCTGATGATCGGACTGGCGGTCGGCATCGACTACGCGCTCTTCATCGTCAGCCGGCACCGCTCCCAGCTCGCGCACGGCATGGACCCGCAGGAGTCGGCCGCGCTGGCGGTCGGCACGGCGGGCAGCGCGGTGGTGTTCGCCGGGCTGACCGTCGTGATCGCGATGGCCGGACTCACCGTCATCGGCGTCCCGTTCCTGACCGCGATGGGGCTGGCCGCCGCCGGGGCGGTGCTGACCGGGGTGCTGGTCGCGATCACGCTGCTGCCCGCGATCCTCGGCTTCGCCGGGACGCGGCTGACACCCAAGCCGGGCTCCCGCGCGATGCGCCGCGAGCAGGCCGTGGGCGCGGGTCACCAGGACGCAGCGGGCCACCCGGGCAGCTCGGGCGCAGCGGGCAAGCCCGCGAACGCCGCCGAGCGGTGGTTCCGGCTGGTCACCCGCCGCCCGCTGCTCACCCTGATCGCGGTGGTCGCCGCCGTCGGCGCCCTCGCCTGGCCCGCGCACAGCCTGCGGCTTGCGCTGCCCGACAACGCCACCGCGCCCGCCGCCTCCTCCCAGCGACTCGCCTACGACCGGATCAGCCAGGAGTTCGGCCCCGGCTTCAACGGCCCGCTGCTGGTGCTGGCCGACACCGGCCAGAGCGCCGATCCCACTGCCACCGCCCAGCAGTTGGCCACCGCGCTGCACGGCCTGCCGGATGTCGCGGCCGTCGGCAAGCCGGCCGTCAACCCGGCCACCCACACCGCGCTGATCCAGGTGATCCCGGACAGCGGCCCCAGCGACCAGGCGACCAGGACGCTGGTCAACACGATCCGCGGCGACCGGGACGCACTGCGGCAGCAGACCGGCGCCACCGTCCAGGTCACCGGCAGCACCGCCGTGAGCATCGACGTCGCGGCGAAGCTCAACTCCGCGCTGATCCCGTTCGCCGCCGTCGTGGTCGGGCTCTCGCTGCTCCTGCTGTTGCTGGTCTTCCGCTCGATCGTCGTCCCGCTCAAGGCCGCCGCGGGGTTCCTGCTCTCGATCGCCGCGACGCTGGGCGCCGTGGTGAGCGTGTTCCAGCTGGGCCACCTCTCGGGGCTGATCGGCGTCGACACGGCCGGTCCGGTCAGCAGCTTCCTGCCGATCCTGCTGCTCGCGGTGCTGTTCGGGCTCGCGATGGACTACGAGGTGTTCCTGGTCTCCCGGATGCGCGAGGCGTACGTCCGCACCAGGGAGCCGCTCGGCGCCGTGCACAGCGGTGCGCGGCACAGCGGGCGGGTGGTCACCGCCGCGGCGCTGATCATGATCTCCGTCTTCGCCTCGTTCCTCGGCTCGGACAGCGTGATGCTTAAGCAGATCGCGTTCGCGCTGGCCGTCGGAGTGCTGATCGACGCGTTCGTGATCCGGATGACCTTCGTGCCGGCCGTGCTCGCGCTCACCCGGCACGCGGCCTGGTGGCTGCCGGCGTGGCTGGCCCGGCTGCTGCCGAACCTCGACATCGAGGGCGAGCGGCTGGAGCACGCGCGGGCATCGCACTCGGCGGATGCGGACGTCCACGACCTCGACAGCCACCGGAGCCGACGCAGCGACCATCCGGTGGGCTGAGTCCGGCACGGCTCGGGCCGGCCCCGCGATCGGCGGGGCCGGCCCTTCGGCCGTCACCCAGCAGTGCCCAGTCGCGCCCGCCACCACTCGACCGTCGCCTCGACCTGCTCGTCGAGCGGCGTGGCCCGGAGGGCGAACTCCGCTTCGTACGCGCTGGAGTCGAGGACGAACGGCCGGTCGAACTGGTAAAGGATCTCCTTCAGTTCGCGGTTCAGCGGGGAGAAGAGCGCCGACAGGCCCAGCAGCGCCGGCGGCACCCGGCGCACCGCGACCGGCGCCGTCCGCGCCTGTGCGGCAAGGCGGTTCACCATCTCCCGGATCGGCAGCGCCGGCGCGGTCGGCACGTGCCAGGCCCGCCCCCAGGCCCGTTCCTCGCCCGCGACCTCGACCAGCGCCCTGGCCACGTCGGGCAGATAGCTCCAGCTGTGCGGGGCATCCGGATCGCCGAGCACGGAGACCGGCTTGCCGCGCAGCAGCCGTGGCATCACCCGCGCGGCCAGGTGGCCGGCATCCGTGACGCCGGGCCCGAAGAAGTCGGAGGCCCGGACTTCCACCGCCCTGATCCGCCCCAGCTCGGTCAGCCTCGCCGCCCGCTCCCAACCGGCCGCCCGCACCCGCCCCTTGGGGCCGGTCGCCGCGAGCGGCAGCTGCTCGGTGAGCGGACCGTCCACCGGTCCGTAGCCGTACAGGTTGCCCAGCATGACCAGCACGGCCCCGCTCGCCTCGGCCGCCGTACAGAGCGAGGCGGCCAGCGGCGGCCATTCGGTCACCCAGCGGTGGTAGAGCGGCGCGGCGCAGCCGTAGATCGCGACCGCGCCCCGCACGGCCTCGGTCAACTGCCCGCTGTCCGCCGCGTCCAGCGCGACGTGCTCGATCCCGGGCTGCGGGCTGCGGGCCGATCTGGTGACGACCCGTACCGAGTGGCCCTGTTCGACCAGCAGTCGGGCGGTGGCGGCCCCGGCGGGCCCGGAGCCTATGACGACATGAAGGTTCACCTGCGCACATTAGCGCGAGAGCACCGCGCAGCCGGGCAACGGAGGCACTGTCCATCGGGATCGGAACGGCTGAGTCCGTGTCAGAACCGCGTCAGGATCCGACCGTTCCCCTTCGGACGGCCGCTTCCCCGTGGCATTGTGGGATGCCGGTGTGCCTACGATCGGAGAGTCCTGTGAGCGGCTTCAGCAAGGGTCTGGACCGGGTCGAGGTGGCCCTGATGTGGGATCCGAGTCCGACGGGTGCGGCGCCCCACGACCTGGACCTGATCGCGGCGACGTACACCGCCGACACCCCGCAGGCCGAGCCCGCCTACCTCGTGCACTTCGACAGCCGCTTCTCCCCCGACGGCACCATCACGCTCAACCGGGACAGCCGCGACGGCAAGGGCTTCGGCGACGACGAGCGGATCACCCTGGAGCTCGACCGGCTGGCCTCCCGCTACCTGCGCGTCGTCGTCGGCGTCGTCATCCAGCAGCGCGCCGGCCGGCTGACCTTCGCGGACATAGCCGCCCCCGAAGTGCGGATCCGGGAGAAGCGCGAGCAGCTCGCGGCCGTGGACTTCCGCAGCGTCGGCGGGGCGACGGCCGCGCGCGTCGCGGAGTTCGTCCGGGACTCCTCGGGTGCCTGGGGACTGCGCACCGGCGTCCGTGGTTTCGACGCCGACCCGGCGGCCTTCGCCCGGATCATGGGCAGCTGACGGCATCCGCCTCGGAGACGTCCTCGCCGAGGGAGCGGAGCTTCGGCGGGAGCGACTCGGCCTCGGGGGCGCCCAGTTGACTGAAGAGCGCGTGAGCCCGGCGCCAGTGGCTCGCGGCGTCCGCGAGCTGCCCGAGGTCGTGGGACGCGTCGCCGAGGCCGTCGTGCGCGCGGGCCTGGACGAGCAGGTCGGTCTGCTTCGTGCCCAGCGCGAGCGCCTCCCGGTGCCGGTCGAGCGACTCGGCCGGCGCGCCGGCGGCCCGGGCGTTGTCGCCGAGCGCGAGGAGTGCCTCCGCCTCCAGGCTCCCGTCGCCGAACTCCCGGGCGGTGGCCAGCGCCCAGGCCTGCCGCTCGGCCGCCTCCTGGTAGCGGCCCAGCACGGTGTACACCCGGCAGAGCAGGTTGGTGATCCGGGCCTCCCAGACGCGGTCGTCGAGCGCGCGGAAGATGTCGAGACTGCGCTGGTGGTGCTCCAGCGCCTCGGGGTACTGGCCGAGGCGCTCGTGCGCGGCACCCATGTTGGTCAGGCTGATCGCCTCGACGCTGGGGTCGCCGATCTCCCTGGCCAGCGTGACGGCCTGGGCGAGGTGGTCCAGAGCGTCCTGGAAGTGCCCGATCCGGAAGTCGGCCATACCGATGTTGCAGAGCGAGCGCGCCTGGAGCATCCGGCTGCCGGTCTCGCGGCCGGACTCCAGCGCCTGCAGGTGCTGCTCACGGGCCTCGGCGTAGTGGCCGAGCCGGTCGTGGGCGAGCGCGATGGTGACCAGCATGTTGCCACGGCCGACCCGGTCGCCGATCTCCTCGGCCACCGTGAGGGACTGCCGGCAGACCTCGATGACGTCCTGGTAGCGGCCCATCTGGAGGTAGGTCATGCCGATGTTGCTCAGGGAGCGCACCTCGCCCATCCGGTCGCCGAGTTCGCGGGCGAGGGCGAGCGCCCGCTCGCAGCGGTCGAGCACCTCCGGGTACCGGCCGAGCCGCCAGTAGGCGCCGCCGAGGCCGATCAGCGCCCGGACCTCGCCGATCCAGTCCCGCTGGGCGCGGGCCGCGCGCAGGGCCGTGCTGTGCAGCGTCAGCGCGTCGGAGTAGAAGCCGCGGTGGTCCAGGTAGCGGTAGAGGATGCTGGACAGGTCGCGGGCGTAGCGCGGCAGCCCGCCGGCCTGCGGGCACCGGGCGCACGCGATCAGGTTGAACCGCTCGGCCAGCAGCCAGGCCGCGGCGGCGGCCTCCTCGGCGACGGCGACCCGCTCGGTGCCGGGTGGGTCGAGCCGGGGCAGCCAGAGCGGATCCGGCGGGTACAGCGCGGTGACGGCTTCGCCGGCGGTGTAGCGGTAGTGGACGAGCAGCGCTTCGACCGCGGCCCGGCGCACGGTCGCGGGCTCGGTGGCCTCGGCCGTCCCCAGGGCGTGCTGGCGCAGCAGGTCGTGGAAGGTGTAGCGGCCGGGGGCGCGTTCGATCAGCAGGTGGTGGTCGAGCAGGTCCTCCAGCAGCTCCTCGGCGCGGGCCGAGGGGATGCCGGAGAGCGCGCCCACGGCGTAGGCGCAGAAGTCCTCCCCCGGGTGCAGGCCGGCGAGCCGGAACGCGCGCCGCTGCTCGGGCGCGAGGGCTTCGTAGGAGACGGCGAACGCCGCGGCGACACCGATCTGCTCGGTGCCTGCGTGCTCGGCGCCGCCCTGCTCGCCGCCACTCTGCTCGGTGCCCGGCCGCTCCGCGGAGAGTTCCGCTAACCGCTGGTGCTGGTCCCGCAGCCGGGTCAGCAGGTGGGCCGGCGTCCAGGTGCTGCGGTGCGCGAGGCGCGCGGCCGCGATCCGGACCGCCAGCGGCAGCCGGCCGCACAGCGCGACGATCTCGGACACCGCGTCGGCGTGGTCGGCGACCCGCCCGCTGCCGACGATCTCGGTGAAGAGCGCCACCGCCTCGTCCTGCGTCAGCACGTCCAGCGAGAGGCTGACCGCGCCGTCGAGGGTGGGCAGCCGGCGCCGGGAGGTGATCAGCACCAGGCTTCCGGGGTGTCCCGGGATCAGCGGACGGACCTGCTCGGGGTCGAGCGCGTTGTCCAGCACGATCAGCATCCGGCGCTGCGCGACCTCGCTGAGCCAGAGGTTGATCCGGTCCTCGGTCCGCTCGGGCAGCCGCGCCTCGTCCACGCCGACCGCGCGCAGCAGGCGGGCCAGCGCGGCGCCGGGGTCCAGCGGGTGCTGGCCCGGCGTGAAGCCGTGCAGGTCGAGGAAGATCTGCCCGTCCGGGAACCGGTCGGCCAGCGCGTGGCCGACCTTGACGGCGAGGGCGGTCTTGCCCACCCCGGCCATCCCGTCGATGGCGGAGATCACCACGGCCGCGCCGGACGGCTGCCCCGCGCCGCCCGCCAGCTCCAGCAGCCGCGCCACCTCGGCGGTGCGGCCGGTGAAGTCGGCGACGGCGTACGGCAGCAGGCGCGGCACGAAACGGTTCGCGGTGGCGTCGGTGGATCCGGTGGAGCCGGTTGATTCGGGGCCGGCCGCCGGCTGCTCGGCGGACCGGGCCTGGTCCTGCGCCGCCGAGAGCAGCTGGTCGCGCCCCGCCGGGTCCAGGCCCAAGGCCTTGACGAGCAGCGCCACCGAGGAGAGCCTTGGCTGGCGGCGACCGGTCTCCAGCACGCTGATCGCGTGCGGTGACAGCCCTGACCGCTGCGCCAGCTCCTCCTGGGTCCAGCCGGCTCGGTGCCGGAACTCCCGCAGCAGCGCGCCGAAAACCGCCACTCTCGCCCCTCGGACAGCCGATTCGGACAGCCGAACGCCGTTCGTGAACGCCGTTCGGCCGCGGCAGTCACGCGGTCCCGCTGCGCGGCGTGCCGACGCCCATGATCGTCGACCTTACGGCGCCGGTGGCCTTGAACACCAGTCGATAGGTCAGCGAAACGCCAGATGAACGCCATGGAGTCGGGGGCGCCGACCACCCAGGATGGAGATCGCCGGGACGCGCACGGGGATGGCGTTCCGGGCGGACCGGAGCCGACGGCTCCGGTCCACCTGTCACGGAGGAGGAGAGACATGCGCGGGCAGAACAACGCGGCGGCTGCGGGTCGGCGGTTCGGGCGGGACGGCATGACGACGCGGTGTGCTCGGGCGGATGTGGGCACCCCGGGGTCGAGCCAGCGCCGGCCGAACGTCTGACACGTCTCGATGGCCGGGCTGCTCAGCGGCCGGGCTGCGGCGGGTGGCCGGCGTGGATGGGCCCCTCGGTGCCGGCGAGGGGCCGGCCGGTGCCGCCCCAGCGGGTGGCGATGATCTCGGCGGCGATCGAGATCGCGGTCTCCTGCGGGCTGCCGGCGCCGAGGTCGAGCCCGGCCGGGGCCCGGAGCCTGGCCAACTCGGCCTCGCCCAGGCCGGCTTCACGCAACCGGGCGAGCCGGTCGCGGTGGGTGCGGCGCGAGCCGAGCGCGCCGACGTAGCCGAGCCGGGGCAGGCGCAGCGCGCAGGTCAGCAGCGGCACGTCGAACTTGGGGTCATGCGTCAGCACGGCCACCACCGTCCGCTCGTCGAGCCGGCCCGCCGCGGCCTCCTCGGCCAGGTACTCGTGCGGCCACCGCACCACGACCTCGTCCGCGTGCGGGAACCGGTCGGCGGTGGCGAACACCGCACGGGCGTCGCACACCGTGACCCGGTAGCCCAGGAAGCCACCCACCTCGGCGACGGCCGCCGCGAAGTCGATCGCGCCGAACACCAGCATCCGCGGTGGTGCGGCGAACGAGGCCACGAAGACGGCGAGTTCACCCAATTCAGCCGGCTCGGCCGGTTCGCCGAGCCCGTCGGTGCAGCGGCCCGTCCGGTCGTAGCGGCGCAGCGCGGTCGTGCCGTGGTCGAGCAGACCGCGGACGTCGATGGTCACCGCGCGGTCGAGCCCGACCGAGCCCAGCGTGCCGCGCGCACGGTCGGGCCAGACCACCAGCCGACCGCCGAGCGCGCTCGCTCGGGCGTCCGGGCCGATCACCACGGTGGCCACGGCGACCGGCTCGCCGTCCGTCAACGAGCGCAGCACGTCCGGTAGTTCGGTGAACGTGCGGCGGGAGACCGGTTCGACGAAGACCTGGATCGTGCCACCGCAGGTCAGCCCCACCTCGAACGCGTCGTCGTCGCTCACCCCGTAGCTGCGCAGCACCGCGTGCCCCGAGCTCAGCGCCTCGCGGGCCTCCTCGTACACCGCGCCCTCGACGCAGCCGCCCGACACGCTGCCGACCACCACGCCGTCGGCGGAGACCGCCATCGCGGCCCCGGGCCGGCGCGGCGCGCTGCGGAACGTACTGACCACGGTGGCGAGCCCGAAGCTCTCGCCGGCCAGGTACCACGGGAGCACCTCGCCGAGGATGTCACGCACCGTGTCCCCCTCGCCCATGCGGACGGCGACTCGCGCGGAACTCGTTGCTGCACTCCATCCGGACGGGCCTCCTCAGCTGCGCCCCCTCAGGTGCAACGAGTTCTCCCCGCCCGCCGATTCCCGCCAGGCCCCAGGGCCACCCTGCCCACCGACGTGCCAGTCGGCCCCACAGGCTCAACCGCATGGTCGGCCGGTAACAACATCTCGGGCTCCACGGCGCCGCACACCCGGGCCCACCTACGCGTCTTCGCACGCCCCTGCTCGCACGCGGGAGCCCCGGCCACCAGCGCGATCTTCGTCGACGCGACATCCGGCACCACACTCGCGGCCCGCTTTGCAGAAGCCCCAACACTCGCCCAACACCCTGAAGATTTGCCTACTTTGCCTCTTGTGTGGCCGCAGACGGCTCCATAGCCTTTCGGAGCGCACTGGGCGATCGAAGCGGCTTTCTCGCACCCACGCACCGCGATCGCTGTCCTCCGCCATGCCCGAGTACAGGCACCCCGGGGCCTGACGCCATCGTGTGCGCACCCTTCCAATCCCCCCATGTCACCCCACACTTGGAGGAGATCACATGACGATCCACGGACAACGCGCGCTCACCGCGCTGGCC
The DNA here is from genome assembly GCF_057158765.1 of Kitasatospora sp. NEAU-69. NCBI lineage: Bacteria > Bacillati > Actinomycetota > Actinomycetes > Kitasatosporales > Streptomycetaceae > Kitasatospora > Kitasatospora sp. NEAU-69. Next base: position 10,020 of record NZ_JBWXUE010000039.1, on the reverse strand, counting down.
GCCGTCACCCCGGTGCTGCTCGCGGCGGCACTGGCCACGGCCGTGCCGGCGAGCGCGGCCGCCGGCCCGGCGTTCCCGCACTACGACCACGCCCGGCACGCCAGCCAGATCTGGGGCGGGTACGCCGTCACCGGCCAGACGTACACCTCGGTCAGCGGGAGCTGGACCGTTCCGACGCTCAACTGCTCGGCCACCCGGAACAGCGCGGTCTCGCCGTGGGTCGGGCTGGACGGCTGGAGCAGCGACACCGTCGAGCAGATCGGCTTCGACCAGGACTGCACCAACGGCGTTGCGGGCTACTTCCCCTGGGTCGAGATGTACCCGGCGAACTCGATCTACTTCACCGAGACCGTCAAGGCCGGCGACAAGATCAACGCGTCCGTCGTGGTGAGCGGCACCTCGTTCACGCTCGTCGAGTCCGACACCACGCAGGGCTGGACCAAGACGTACCACAAGTCCGGCAGCGACCAACTCTCCTCCGCCGAGGCGATAGTGGAGGATCTCGGCAGCAACATACCGGCCGTCGCCAACTTCGGGTCGGTCAACTTCACGAACCTGACGGCCAACAACGTCCCGATGGCGAGCGCCGGAACCGTCAACCCCACCAGCATCGAGCGCAACACCACGCTGCTGACCAAGAACTCCGCGCTGACCGGCGGGAGTTTCAGCATCAGCTGGCTGCACGCCTGACACCGCACGCCTGGGACGCCGGCGCCGCGAACCGCCGGCGTCCCAGGCACCGCTCAGGCCGCGACCGCCTTGGCCCGGTCCGCGGCGATGTGCAGGGCGAGACCCGCGAGCACCGTGCCCATCGCGTACCGCTGGAACCGCAGCCACCCGGGCCGCCTGGCCAGGAACGACGCGATGCTGCCCGCGCCCAGCGCGATCAGGCCGTTGACGGCGACCGCGATGCCGATCTGGGTCAGGCCCAGCACGAAGCTCTGCGCCGCGACATGACCACGGGCCGGGACGACGAACTGCGGCAGCAGCGAGACGTACATGATCGCGATCTTCGGATTGAGCAGACAGGTCAGGAAGCCCATCGCGAAGAGCCGGCGCGGCGGGTCCGGCGGCAGCTGCCGCGGTGCGAAGACGGCCGTCCCGCCCGGTTTGACGGCCTGCCAGGCGAGCCGGAGCAGGTAGGCCGCGCCGCCGAGCTTGATCGCGGTGTAGAGCAGCGGCACCACGGCGAAGACCGTGGCGATCCCGGCGGTCACCGCGGCGAGGTAGACCAGGAAGGCCGTGGCGACACCCGCCAGCGAGAGCAGCCCCGCACCGCGCCCCTGCGCGATCGAGCGCGAGACCAGGTAGATCATGTTCGGCCCCGGCGTCAGCACCATGCCGGTCGCCACGGCGGCGACTCCGAGCATGGCGTGCGCGTCCACGGCGGCGGTGAGTGCGTCCATACGGCGAGGCTAGGGGCCGCTCCCGCCTCGGTGCAATGATAACTTTGCACTCGGTGCAATGCGGAGAAATACCCCGAGGAAACCCATGACACCGAGGACGCCGATGGACGACTACCGCCTGCTCGCCGACGAGATCGCCGCCGCCATCGCCGACGGACGGCTGCGGCCCGGCACCCAGCTGCCGACGCAGCGCGCGTTCGCCCGCCGGCACGGCATCGCGGGCTCGACGGCCGGCCGGGTCTACCGCGAACTGGTCCGGCGCGGCCTGGTCGTCGGCGAGGTCGGCCGCGGCACCTTCGTCCGCGCAGGCAGTGGCGCACCCGGTGCCGGCGTCCCGCTCGCCGAGCCCGCGGGCGCCCCGGTCGACCTGGAGCTCAACTATCCCGTCGTCCCCGAGCAGTCCGCGCTGCTCGCCGCCGGACTCGCACCGCTGCTGCGGGCGCAGGTTCTGGACGACGCGCTGCGCCCGGTCGGTGCGGCGGGCACCGGCGCCGCCCGCGAGGCCTTCGCCTCGCTCGCCTCGTTCGACTCCCACGGCTCACGCACCGCCGCCGCGCCGGCCTGGCGGGCACATCCCGACGACGTGCTCTTCGCCGCCAACGGCCGCCAGGCCGTGGCCGCCGCCCTGGCCGCGCTGGTGCCGCCCGGCCAGCGCCTCGGCGTCGAGGAGCTCACCTACCCCGTGGTCAAGGCGCTCGCCCAGCGCCTGGGCATCACACTCGTGCCGCTGCCGGTGGACGAGCACGGGCTGCTCCCCGACGCCCTCGCGGCCGCCCACCGGGCCGCGCCGCTGCGGGCGCTCTACCTCCAGCCGCGCCTGCAGAACCCGCTCGGCGCCACCCTGCCGCCCGAGCGGCGCGAGGCTCTGGTCGCCGAACTGCGCCGGCTCGACCTGCCGGTCGTCGAGGACGCGATCTGGTCCTTCCTGCGTGCCGACACCGCGCCGCTGGCGGCCGCCGCGCCGGAGCGGACCGTCCTCGTAGACAGCCTCTCGAAGCGCCTGGCCCCCGGCCTGACCACGGGGTTCGCAGTCGTCCCCAGCCCGCTCCGCGCCGCCGTCGCCGCTGCCCTGCGCTCCGGTGGCTGGACGCCCGGCGGCTTCGCGCTGGAGGCCGCGGTGCGCTGGATCGGCGACGGCACGGTCGCCACCGTGGCGGCGGCCAAGCGGGCGGACGCGACGGAGCGTCAACTGCTGGCCCGCCGTTCGCTGGCCGGCCAGGCGCTGCGCTCCGACCCGTGCTCGTACTACCTCTGGTGGGAGCTGCCGCCCGCCTGGCGCGCGGAGACGTTCGTCGCGGCCGCCGCACGCGAGGGCATCGCCGTCACGCCGGCCGCCGCGTTCGCCGTCGGCGGCCGGGCCACCCCGTCGGCGGTCCGGGTCGGGCTCGCCTCGCCGCCGCTCCCGGTCCTGACCCGGGCACTCGACACGCTCGCCCGGATCGCGGGCAGCACGCCGGAGGAGCTGTTCGACTGATCGGCCCCTCCAAGCGGCTGCCTCCCCGATTCAGTACCCGGCCTCGTACTTGTTCGTCTCGCGGTCGCGCTGGATCGAGCCGGCCTTGCGCAGCTGCTCCAGGTCCCGGCGGACGGTGCGCGGGTCGGGGTGCTCGTAGTAGGTCTCGCGGGCGCGCTGCCAGTCCCACTGCCCGCCGCCCTGCCGCATCGCCTGGAGGAGCTGGGCGCGGCGTTCGATGGCTGAGGTGGGTGCTTCGCGTGGCTGATCGTTCATACCGGGATTATCCCGCGTCCACCCGGCACCCTGTGACACCGGTCGGCCGCTGCGCTACCCCGGATGCAGCACGGACGGACTCGACGGGCTGGACGGGTCCGCCGAGCGCACGGGAGCGGGCGTCGGCGACGGTGACTCGGTGACGGCCGGCGGGCGGGCCGGCTGCACCGGCGCCGGACCTGGCCTGCCACCCGGCAGCACCACCAGCAGGACCCCGGCCGCGACGGCGGCGGCCACCCCGAGTATGGCGAACGCGACCCCGCGCACCCGGCGCGCACCCCACTCGCGTCCCGTCGGCGGTGCGGCGATGCGCAGATCGTGGTGCGTGACGAGCGCGGCGCGGGCGGCCAGCGCGGCGCGCAGCCGGTCCTCGGTCGCGGACCGGCGGTCTTCGGCGTCCGGTCTCATCGGCCCGCCCCCAACTTCTTCTCCAGGGCGTCCAGCGCGCGGCTCGCGGTGGACTTCACGGTGCCGCGCGACAGCCCCAGCGTCTGCGCGATCTGCGCCTCGGTCAGCTCCGACCAGTAGCGCAGCACCAGCACCTCACGCTGCCGCTGCGTCAGCTCGGCCATCGCCGCCAGGACCTGGCGGTGCTCCTCGGCGAGCAGCAGCCCCTCATCGACGGGCGGTCCGTACCCCTGGTGCGGCGGCGTGTAGGCGCGGGCGGTGCGACGCCTGCGCAGCACCGAGCGGGCCGCGTTGACCACGGCGGTGTGCAGGTAGGCGCCAGGGTCCTGGAGCCCGGCCAGCGAGGTGCCGTAGCTGCGGCAGACGGCGGCGAAGGCGTCCTGGACGACGTCCTCGGCGGTGTGCAGATCGTCCACCAGGAAGAGCGCGAGCCGCACCATGTCGAGCCGCCGCGCCTGGTAGAGCTCGGGCAGCGTGGGCGGCGGCTCGTCCTCGTACGGCGTGTCGACCGCCCGCAGCCGACGCCCCCGGACCGGCGCGTCGTCGATCCGGGACGCGCCGGACACGCGCGAGAGCAGCCGGGACCACAGGGGCATTGTTGCGGGAGCGAAAGCGGGAATGGCGTACTGCATGAGCCTCGATCCGTTGCGGGAGGGGCGGGCCGGCCCGTCAGGAGGCCGGCCCGCCCCGTTCTGCTACCGCTGCTGCTACTACTGCTTGACGCCGCTGCCGGGCTTGATCACCCGCGGCGCGTCCCCACTCGGCGCGGCCCCGCCGCCGGGGGTGCTCGTGACGGCAGGCGCACCCGAGCCACCGGAGGTTCCCGTCACAGCAGGCGCGCCCGCCCCGCCCGAGCTACCCGACCCGCCCGACTTACCCGGGGCGACGACGCTCGGCGCGCCCGCCGCAGGGGCGCCGACCGCCGGAGCACCGGCCGACGGGGTGCTGACCGCCGGCGCGCCCGAGTCACCGGTCGAGGTGACCGTCGGCGCGGCGGGGGCCGGCGACGTGCCGGAGTCGGCCATGGCCTGCGCGGCGAAGCCGCCGCCCAGCAGCAGCGCGACACCCGTGACGACACCCAGGACCCTGGTGCGCGGACGGTAGTTCATCTTGGCGTGGAAGGACATCGGATTCTCCCGAGGAAGTGACACAAGGTCTGGAACATGAGCTGAAGGGCGCCTTCAACCCACCAGACGTGCGACTCCCGCCGAGGTTGCGACCTGATCCGAAGAATCCGAAGAACTTTCGCTACGCCTTGCGGCCCAGCCCCGCGTACGCCATCACCTCGTGGTCCGCCAGCACCGGTTCGTCGTCCAGCTCCGGGTGCCACCGGTTGATCAGCGCCACCCCGGGCTCGTCCAGCTCCAGCCCGGTGAAGAACCGCGCCACCCCCGCCTGGGTTCGCAGGTGGTTCTCGATGCCCGCCTCGCGGTACCGCTGCGAGGCCAGCGCGGCCCGCTCCGGCGCGGAGTCGGCGGTGCCGGCGGTCAGCGCGAGGAAGCTACCGGCCGGCAGCGCGTCCAGCAGTTGGGCGACCAGCGGGAGTGCGACCTCGTCGGAGAGGAAATGCACGATGTTGATCAGGGTCAGCGCGACCGGCCGGCTCAGGTCCAGCGTCCCGGTCAGTGCCGGATCGGCGAGCAGCTTCTCGGGTTCGCGCAGATCACAGTCGATGTACGCGGTGCGCCCCTCGGGCGCGCTGCTGAGCAGGGCACGCGCATGGGCGAGCACGATCGGGTCGTTGTCCACGTAGACCACCCGGCAGGCCGGATCGACACCCTGGGCCACCTCGTGCAGGTTGGGCGCAGTGGGGATCCCGGTCCCGACATCGAGGAACTGCCGCACCCCGTGCACCGCCGCCAGCCGCCGGGTCATCCGGTGCATGACGGCCCGCGCCGCCCGGGTCGAGGCCCGCGAACCCGGCCACTCCGCGAGGATCTGGTCCCCGGCCGCCCGGTCCGCCGTGAAGTTGGTCTTCCCGCCCAGCAGGTAGTCGTACACCCGAGCCGGATGCGCACGGTCGGTCTGCAGATCGACCGCCGGTATCGACTCGTGCTCGGCCGGCCTCATCCAGGAGGCCACCTCGGACTGCTCCACCCTTCAACCCCCACGTTAGTCGTCACGCAAACTCAATCACAGCCCCTGCCGCCCCGTCAGCCCGGGCACCGGCAGCGGACCGTGGCTGGCCTGGGCAGCAAGCAGCCCCGACAGGCGAAGCCTGCCGGGGCTGGCGACCGTTATCGACCGATCATCGACTTGGTCAGATGCTGCCGCTCTTGATCCCCACGACGAACGCCGACCAGGCAGCGGAGGAGAAAGTCAGGGCGGGCCCGCTGGGATCCTTCGAATCACGGACAGGCAGCACACCGGGGACCCCATCGGCCACCTCGATGCAGTTGTTCGTAGAGCCGCTGTAGCTGGACTTCCGCCAGGTAGCCGTGGAGAAATCGGGGGAACTCATTCCTTGGATCCTTTCAGGGCGTCATTTATGTCGCTGATCAGCTGGCAGCTGTCCTCTGAACTGAGCGCACAGGACCGCAGACTCTCAAAGACCGTTCGGTACTCTTCGGCATCCTCTGCGCTGTCCAGGTAGAGGGAGGACGTCAGATTCTCCAGGTAGACGACGTCACCAGCGGCGGGAGTCGGATAGGAGAAGATGACGAACGGGCCCGACATCCCGGCGTGGGCACCCGCAGCGAACGGGAGCACCTGGATCGAAGCGTTCTGCATGTCCGCCACGCTGAGCAGGCGCTCCAGCTGTGCCTGCATGACGGCACTCCCACCAACCGGTGTACGCAAGGCAGTTTCGCCGATGACCGCCGAGATGCGGGCAGGATTTTGAGACGTCAGGACTTCTTGTCGCGCCATTCGAACCTTGGTGAATGCATCAAGCGACTTGCTGTCAAGGATCGAAGGGTTCGCCCGCGTGACCGCGCGTGCATATCCTTCCGTCTGCAGCAGACCTGGGATCAGGGCGATCTCGAACGTGCGAATCTGTGATGCTTCCGATTCAAGGCCGATGAGATCTGCGTACGCGGGAGGCAGCGTGTCTGCGTATTTCTGCCACCAGCCGCGCTTTCGCCCGTCACGCGCCAATGCCGCAAGCGCGCTGATCACATCAGGATCCGCCACCCCGTAGAAATGTGCGAGCTCCTCGACATCGCGCGGCCGGATCCCGGTTTGCCCGAGTTCGACGCGACTGACGGTCGCCTTGTGCACTTCGAGCAGCGCCGCGGCCTCCTCCACCGTCTTCGCCGCCTCCTCGCGCAGCCGTCGCAGCTGTGACCCGAGCCTGCGCCGTCGAATGCTCGGCTGTGGTGGATGTGCGGCCGTCATACCGGGTGCCTCCTCTGTGGTGGCCCAAGTCTGCCGGAGATCGGCGAGGCCAGGGTAGCCCGGAGCGATCGAACGCAACAACGACAAACTGTAGATGTTGCAATCTGCGCTGAGTGCGAGCAATCTAACGGATAGATGAACTGTCGTTGCCGTAAGTGATCTTGACGGCTCGTCACCGGGCATTCCCATGCCTTGGTCCGGCCGTTCGGCGGGCGCTCCTGTTGCGCCTTCTCCATTCAGTTGCTGCGTCGCGAGGGAGCTTCGCCATGCCTGAAACCTTGATGAGACCGTCCAAGCAGCCCGGGAAGAGCGAGGGTTGGCTGCTGCGCAGCCCGCAATCGCCGGGCATCGCGCGCCGGGCCTTGCGCGAACTGCTCAGCTCCGTCGACGGCGGAGGCCGGTTCGCCGAGGCTGGCGAGCTGGTGGTCAGCGAGCTCGTCACGAACGCGATCCAGCACGCCACGCTGCCGGATCAGCGGATCTGGGTCGGCTTCGAGCTGCGCCCGCCGCAGCTCTACATCGCCGTCGAGGACGCGAGCCGCATCCACCCCAGTCCGCGTCCGGCGACCGTCAGCCAGCAGAGGGGCCGGGGGCTCCTCCTCGTCCAGGCACTGACCGACGAGTGGGGCTGCGAGCCCCGCAACGGAATCGGCAAGCGGGTCTGGACCCTGATCAGCCCGTCCACCCCGGCGAGCGAGGACGCCCGGTGAACGAAAGCAGCGACCGCATCGACATCGGGCCGGTCATCGTGGAGTTGACCGATCTCCTGCCCCCGACGACGTACCCCACCCTCGCCCAGGCCCTGGCCGCCACCTGGGACTCCATCCAGGCCCTCAGGCCGAACACCGCCCACCGCGTGGCCTATGACCTGATCCTCAACCAGCCGGACTCCGAACAGCGCATGATCGCGCGCATCACGCGCGACGGTCAGGCGAGGCTGCCCTTCGCGCTCGACCGCGTCCAGCACTGGCTGATCGTGCGCCCGGCCAACGAGAACCTCGACTGCCCGCCTCACCAAGCCTGACCACACCTACCCCAGGGGCAGGAAGAGCAGTCACCGGCGGCGCCGCCGATGACCGGGCCACCTGCCCCACCCGCCCGGACGCCAAGGGCCGGCGGGTGCGCCGCCGCGTGGTCGAGCTGGTCATCGCCGCCAGGTTCCTCCGACAGGAGGAGGTTCTCCCACTTTGCCCAAATGCCTGATGCACCCTACGTGCACACGCCAAGATGACGGACACGCAAACGTGCAACCCTGCGGAACCAATTCATCAGGAGGACGCGTGAAGCCTCTAACCTTTCTCGGGATCATCCCCAACACGCCGGTAGACGAGAGCCCTACCATCTGGCTGGACCCCGAGACCGGGGACCTGCTCATTCAGTCGTACAAGGCCAACGAGGAGGATCTGAGGCGCTGCCGGGAGGTCGGCTCCATCCCCGGCCACTCGACCGACGTGCCCGACCACGAGACGGTGATCCGTCTCCCCGAGGTCATGATCAAGTTCATCGTGGACCACTACACCCAGCAGAAGGAGTAACGTGATTCGCGCCCGTGAGGCCCTGGCAAAGGCCAGCCGAAGCGCCGTACACCTTGAGATGCGGGACGCCTACGGTGCCAGCGATCCGGAGTTCAGCAGGTGGCTGGAAGGTCACCGGTACCAGCCGGAGGACCGTCCAGAGTGGTTCCAGGGTTGGGGCGACACGGTGCAGGATGCCGTCAACCGTGGTGTGGTCGTGCGTCGGGCTCGGATCATCTCGGAGCCGGTGACGGACTACATCCGGTATGAGCATCACGTGACCTTCCTGAACCTCGCCTTTGGTGAGCAGGTGCGGTGGTTCCCCCGGCGGAAGACAACCGGGATCGCGCTGCCCGGTAACGACTTCTGGCTGTTTGATGGCGAGTTGGCCTTGGTTCACTACTTCGCCGGCGACGGCGAGCTCGTAGACCGTGAGGTCACCTCCACCCCTGGGGTGACACAGTTGTTCGCATCAGCCTTCGAAGCTGTTTGGGATCTCGGGACTCCCCACCAGGAGTACAAGCCCGAGTAGTCGAACCAACATGCGTACCTCTCGCTCATCGAGCGTCCAGCAGGCCCGGAAAGCTCTCGCCGACCGGCTACGGGAGATCCGCCAGGATGCCCAGCTGACCGGGCCTGCGCTCGCGCTGCTCTGCGGTTGGAGCAAGTCCAAGTGCTCCCGCATCGAGAACGCGATCACCGCACCGTCCGAGCAGGACATCCGGGATTGGTGCCGAGCTTGCGACGCGGACGACCAGGCCGAGAACTTGGTGGCCTCCCTGCGCTCGGTAGAGAGCATGTTCACCGAATGGCGACGCATGGAACGGAGCGGGCTCAAGCACGCCCAGCAGATGGTTCTGCCGCTGTTCGAGCGGACGACCCGCTTTCAGGCATACACGCCCGGCATCATCTCCGGGCTTCTTCAGACGAGGGACTACACCCGGTCAGTACTCCAGGTCACCCAGCGCAGACGGGTGGCAGTAGACGACGTGGAAGAAGCGGTCCAGGTCCGCATGGAGCGGCAACTCATCCTGTACGACCATGGCAAGACGTTTGCTTTCCTCACCGAAGAAGCCAGCCTGTACAATGGCCTCGGTGGTCCGGAGATAACAGCTGGTCAGCTCACCCACCTGATTGCCCTCACCTCCCTGGCGAACCTGAGCCTGGGGATCATCCCAAGAAACCTCTCGCGTCACTCCATGCAGGTGGAGGGGTTCTCGATCTATGACGCAGTGCAGGTCAACGTGGAGCTTGTCTCCGGGTATCTCCAGATCACCCAGCCGTCCGAGGTAGGCATGTACGTGAGCCGCTTCAAGGAGTTGGCCACGGACGCGCTTTATGGCGCCGATGCGCGGGCCCTGATCAGGGCTGCCCTCGCGTCCATCCGCTAGGTGTGCAACTCCGTGAAACTTACTGGAGAGTAGCCGCCTGGAACTCCTACGGTCTATCTCGCGCCCCACCGCTCTGGTGAAGGAGAGTGACCAACGATGAGCGCCACCAGTACTACAGCCTCAGATCTTGAAGTTGTGATCGAGTCGGTTCGTTTCGTCGCCAGGCGCGGAGTCTTGCGGGGAGTGGGTCGTCGCGTCGGTCGTAGTGGCTGACAGTGGCTCTGGTCTGGTGTTCG
>NZ_JBWXUE010000038.1:0-76162 GCF_057158765.1 Kitasatospora sp. NEAU-69 | reverse complement strand
AGAGCGTCCGCCAGTAGGTCCGGTGATCGCTCGCGCTGGTGCTCTGTTCCGTTGTCGGCAGGTGGTGTGCTCCGGTTTGCCGCTACGCTCGGTATCGGCAGTGGGACAGCGATAGAGGGCTTGGGGAACTGGGTTGGGTAAGCGCAACCAGGAGCGTCGGCGGGCCAAGAAGAAGCAGCGGGACGCGAGAGGGCGGAGCGGGGCGGGGCAAGGGGCGGCTTTCGGGTTCGCTTCCTGCGAGTGCGGTGATCCGTTCTGCCTGGGTAGTGGCGGGCCCGTTCCTCGGCCGGGTGGTGCGCGGACTGTCGCGGATCTCCTGGATGAGGCGATGGCACGGTTGTGTGCTGTGCCGGCTGGAGACGCCGGGCGTCGCGCAGCGGCGCTTGAGCGAGCCGCTGCGCTGTTCGCCCGGCGCGGTATCGGCCGTGCGGTGCTCCAGGTGGGTGGAGTGGTGGTGCACGATCTGTGGCACCGTGGCTGGCAGCCAATGGATGTGGTGCGTGTCGCACGCCGGGAGCTGGCCGTGCGGCACGCGCGGATCGCCGCCGATCTGGTCGCCGCGGAGCACCGCGAGTATCCGGCGAGGCGGTTGCCCAATCGCTGGGCCGAGCAGCTTGCGGAGGCATCGGCTACGGCGTGGTGGGGTGACGACGACGCCTACGTCGACGGTGCGGCCGCGCGGGAGAAGAGCGATCCGGTGGTGCTGGGACGGGCCGTCGTTGAACTGTTCGAACTGCTGAGCCGGCTTCCCGAGGTGCCGCGGCTGATGCCGGTGCCCTGTGAGACCGGCAGCGCTGGGATGGTCGAGGCCGGCGGGGTGGAGTCTTCGCTGCTGGGCAAGATTCGGGCACTGCTCGCGAAGGCCGAGTCGACCTCTTTCCCCGAGGAGGCGGAAGCGCTGACGGCCAAGGCGCAGCAGTTGATGTCCCAGCACAGCATCGACATGGCGCTGCTGGCGGTGGAGCGGGGTGAGCGGCAGACGCCGGGCGGGGTGCGGGTGGCGGTGGATGCCCCGTATGAGGAGCCGAAGGTGGTGCTGCTGCAGGCGGTGGCGGAGGCGAACCGCTGTCGCACGGTGTGGTCGAGGAACCTGGGGTTCTCCACGGTGGTCGGCTTCGCCTCCGATGTGGAGGCGGTCGAGTTGCTGTTCACCTCGCTGCTGGTCCAGGCCCAGGCGGCGCTGCAGGCGGCGGGCGCGCGCAAGCGTGGGGACGGTAGCTCGCGCACCCGGTCCTTCAGGCAGTCGTTCCTGGTGGCCTACGCCGCCAGGATCGAGGAGCGGCTCGGGCGGGTCGCCGAGCAGGCGGTGAAGGCGGCCGGAAAAGTCGGCCGGACGGCAGGGCTGCTGCCGGTGCTGGCCTCGCGGGCCGAAGCCGTGGACGACCAGGTGGACGAGCTGTTCGGCGAGCTGTCGTACAGTCACGGTTCGGCATACGCCAACGACCGCGAGGGGTGGGCCCACGGCACGGCCGCCGCCGACCGGGCCGAACTGCACACCAGGGCCGGCGCGCTGCGCTGAACCGCCCGGGCGCGGCGCTGTGACGTCCGCGTGTTCGGGGAGGGCTCGTGCCTGTCGTTCCTGCCTGCATCCTGGATCCGCTGCGCAAGGAGTTCCTCGCGCTGCTGCCGGAACACCGGGACGACCACCCGCTGGGCTGCCACAACCCGCGCATCCCCGACGCGCTGGTCTTCGACAGGCTCATCCTGGTCCTGGTGTCCGGCATGGGCTACGAGCGCGTGGCGGACCAGGCCTGCTCAGCCACCACGATCCGACGCCGCCGGGACCACTGGATCGCCCTGGGGATGGGCGAGGTCCTGCGCCTGGCGGCTCTGGCCGCTTACGACCGCATGGTCGGCTTGGAGCTGGAGCATCTGGCTGCCGACGGCTGCCAGACCAAGGCACCGTCCGGAGGCGAATGCGCCGGCAGGAGCCCGGTTGACCGTGCCAAACAAGGCGTCAAACGCTCGCAGTTGACCGAGGCCTACGGCATCCCGCTGGTCACTCACCCGGCCCCGGCCAACATCCGCGACCACACGCTCCTTCCGACGACCCTCGACCAGTACCGCGACCTTGGCAAGGAACTCGGCCCGCTGCCCGAGCACCCCAGCCTCAGCCTGGACGCCGGATACGACTACCGCATCGTCTACGAGGACCTGACAGAACGCCAGATCGCTCCGCGGATCGCCAAACGCGGCCAGCAGACCCCGATCCAGGCGGACGGCCGCTGGGTGGTGGAGAGAACGAACTCGTGGCTGAACAACTTCGGCAAGCTCCGCCGCTGCACCGAGCGCCGCCGGGCGTGCGTCGAGTTCTACATCGCCCTGGCTACGGCCATCGTCACCATCCGCAGCCTGATACGACGAGCATGGTTCACCCACCGCTGGGACACACGCCCCCACAGCCCCCGCATCCGATGACCTACTGGCGGACGCTCTTAGTTCGAGCGCTCCGCGTCCAGGACGGACGGGGGCAGAAATCAGGGTGCCGACCGGCGGTCGGCCGGCACCAGGGAAGGAGCGGCAGCCGTCCGGCGCCGGACCTGCTGCGCGTTTGTCTCTACGCCGGCCGCCGCCGGGCGCGCACGCTGTGGGCAGCCCGGTGCGGTACCCCGTGCGGGCCGGTGACAGGTGATCAAGCGATCATGTGATCAGGCGACAGGTCAGATCAGACCGAGTCGGACCGCCTGGGCGACGGCGTGCGCCCGGTTGCGGACCTGGAGACGGGCCATCAGCTCGTAGATCACGTTCTTCACCGTGTGTTCCGAGCAGCCGAGCGAGCGGGCGATCGCCGCGTTGCCGTGGCCCTCGGCGATCAGTGCGAGCACCTCGGTCTGCCGGGTGGTCAGCGGTGTGGCCAGGCCGGCGGAAGGCGTGACGGAGCCCGGGCCCTGGCCCGTTGCCGAGCCTGTTACCGGGCCTGTCGCCGGGCCCACGGCCGGGCCGGCCGCGGGGTCCGGCCCGGCCGGCGAGGCTGTCGGGCCACCGCTGAGCAGGCGGGCCAGCACGCCGTACGGCAGCCGGCCCTCGCCGAGCTGCGCGGAGTCCACGGCGTCGGCGAGCCGCTCGCCGGACGCCTCGGCCGAGCGGAGCATCGTGCGGGCACCGGCCTGGACCGCCCGCAGCACGCCGTTCAGCGACAGCACGTCGGCGACCACCAGCAACCGCCGTTCGCCGCCGGGCAGTTCGCCCTGACAGGCGTTGATCGCCTCGTCCACCGTCGGTCCGGCCGCGACCAGCACGGCGTGCGGGGAGCGGTCCGGCTCCTGCACGGTGAGACCGGCGCACCGCAGCCGCGCCACCACCGAGTCGCGCAGCAGCGTGTCGGTGGCGCTCACCTGGACCGGCGGCCGCGCCGGGCGGGCCGCGAGGGTGGCGCTCACAGCAGCCCGGCCCGCAGGACGTACGCCACCGCGTGGGCCCGGTTGCGCAGTTGGAACCGCTGGGTGATGTCGTGCACCACGGTCGTCACGGTGCGCGGCGAATAGCACAGCTCGCGGGCGATCTCACCGGTCTCGCGGCCCTCGGCGACCAGCCGCAGCACCGCGCGCTCGCGGTCGCTGAGGCTGGAGGCGGCCCACGGGGCCCGGGCCGAGGCGGGCGTCCGGGGAGCGCCGCCCTGCTCCAGCAGGCCGTCCAGCAGGCCGGGCGGCACGGTGCAGTCCCCGCCGGCGGCGGCCAGCACCGCCCGGGCCAGCCGGTTGGCGCTGGCCTCGCCACGGCGCAGCAGACCGCGAGCGCCCGCCGCGATCGCGTGCATCGCCTCGGCGGGGGTCAGGTCGGTGGCGACCAGCACGATCTCCGGTCGGTGGGCGGCGTTCCGGGTCGCCCGCACCACCTCGAGCACCTGGTCCGCCACCCGGTCGGCGATCACGACGGCGACCTCGGCCTGCTCCTCGGGCAGCACCACGGCGACATCCGGGCTGCTCTGCAGGGTGCTCCTGGTACCGGCCTCCAGCACGGGATCCATCGCGACGATGCTGACTCGGACGGGTGCCCCCATGGGCTCCTCCTGGCTCGGTATCTCTAAGAACCTGTCAATGGAGAGCATGTGCGCGAGCGGTCGCACCCCGCATGGGAGGTGGCTACCCACCTTTTAATGGTGCAGGTCAGAGCGGTGCGGCCGGCACTATGAGGGGGTTTGAGACGTGATTGGGCGGCCGATTCGGCGGCAGGCGCGGTGCCGGGGGACCGGGCCTGCGGGCACGCCGGCGGGAATATGGGGGCGGTCCCCCCATGCGCCGCGCCGCAAAGGCGGCGTAGGGCGCTCCGCTTCACCGGGGACCGCGCGCTGATCCACCGGATCGTGCCGGCTCACGTCGGATCGCGCCGGAGGCGGACCATCATCCTGCCGGAGGACCTCACCGACCTGCCAGCGCCTCACCCACACTGCGTCAGGTCTCCCGCAGTCACTGACGACGTGCATCTTGACGTGTATATGCCTTACCCCCAATACTCCCAACACATCGGCCGATGCGCCTGATTGAGCCTCGGGCGGGTAATCCCTGGGAGCCGCAGATGAAGACCGCATTCCTGCCCCGACGTCGGACCCGGGCTCTGCGCCCGCGCGCGCGACGCCTGCGACGGCCCCTCCGACGCGTCGCCGCGGCGGCCGTGGCTCTTGCGCTCGCCGCGTTCATGCTGTTGTTGCCGAGCGCCGCCGGTGCCGGCGCCGTGACCGTGCCCGCGCCTCCCGCGCAGTGGACGACGGTGTTCAGTGACGACTTCGCGGGACCGGCGGGCAGCGCGCCGAACTCGGCCAACTGGATGTACGACACCGGTCCCGGGTCGAACTTCGGCACCGGTGAGATCGAGACGATGACGAACTCGACCGACAACGTCCACCTCGACGGCAACGGCCACCTGGACATCACCGCGCTGCAGAACGGCGGCGGTTGGACGTCCGGCCGGATCCAGACGCCGAGCGCGAACGTCGGCGCCCCGGCCGGGGGCAAGCTGGAGGTCACCGCGTCGATCATGCAGCCGAACCCGGGCAGCGGTCAGGGCTACTGGCCCGCCTTCTGGATGCTGGGCCCGGGGCAGTGGCCTACGAGCGGCGAGATCGACATCATGGAGGACGTCAACGCGCTCTCCGAGGTCGCGGGCACGATCCACTGCGGCACCTCGCCGGGCGGCCCGTGCAACGAGGGCAACGGCATCGGCAGCGGCCTGCGCGCCTGTGCGGGCTGCCAGGGCGGCTACCACACGTACTCGATGATCCTGGACCGGACGAACACCTCGGCCGAGTCGATCACCTGGTACCTGGACGGCAGCGCGTACTTCAGCGTGAGCGAGAGCCAGGTCGGCACGGCCACCTGGCAGGCGGCGTTCGACCACAACCTGTCCATCATCTTCGACCTGGCCATGGGCGGTGGGTTCCCGAACGGCGTCTGCGGCTGTACGACGCCGACGGGTTCGACCAGTTCGGGGGCGACGATGAGCGTCGGGTACGTCGCCGCGTACACCACCACCGGTGGCGGCGGCGGTGGCGGCGGGGGAAGCGCGGTCACCGGATACGGCGGCCTCTGCCTGGACGACCGCAGCGCGAGCACCGCGAACTACAACCCGGTTCAGGTCTACACCTGCAACGGGACCGGCGCCCAGCAGTGGACCTTCGTCCAGGCCGGCACCACGCTGCACGTGCTCGGCAAGTGCCTTGACATCAACGGCGGTGGCACCGCGAACGGCACCCTGGTCGACCTCTACGACTGCAACAACACCGGCGCGCAGGTCTGGATCCCGCGCTCCGACGGGTCGTTGTACAACCCGGCGTCCAACAAGTGCCTGGACGACACCGGTTGGTCCACCACGCCGGGGACCCAGGTGGAGATCTGGGACTGCACGGGCAACGCCAACCAGAAATGGACGCTGCCCTCCTGACCGCCGCGCCCAATGAGCGATCGACTCGAGCGAGTCGATCGCTCATTGGTTTGTGTGCGTCGATCGCGTTCGTCACCGCTCCCGCTGGCCGTTCATCAGATCGCGCGAACTCACGCTTATCGGCTGGTTGGGCCGGATGGGCGTGGATACGGTCGGTGTGCCTCGTAGCGATCACGCTCGGGCGGTTCCCTTGGGAGTGGACATGAGTTCTGTAGGTCGTAAGACCGTCGCCGTGATGACCGCGGCTCTGGCATCACTGGGCGCGGGGAGTGGCGTCACGGCGTCCGCGACCGCCTCCCTGCAGCCGACCAGGCTCACGGTGAGTCAGGCAAGCCTGAACGTCACCCAGATGCAACTCGAGAACATCAACGCGATGGCGTCCGACGCGGTGACCGGGGAGCCCATCCGCGGTGCGGAGATCGTCTTCGCCACCATGGGCGGTCGCACGCTCGGGATCGCGTATACGGACTACTACGGCATCGCCGCTATCACCGCACCCGAGAACCTGGGTCCCGGAACCCTCCAGGAGCTGCTGGGCGGTTACGAAGCCGCGATGGTCGGCGACGGCGTCCACGCCCCGGTCGGGGCCCACGGTGCGATCACCATCGGCACCGACCAGGGGCCCGGCGTCCCGGGCAACCCGTGCGCCGTCTGCTAGTGACTGATCGCGATCCGGAAGAGCAGGGCACCATGACAGCGCAGGACACAGCGGCACGGCCGGACTCCGAGACGGGGCCATCCGAGCCGATGGACCAGCCGATGGGCCAGGCGGCGGACCAGGAGTCGCCGGTGTCCACGGACGCGATCTGGCGGCAGCCGGTGACGGTCTGCCGGATCACCGGGTTCCTCGGCGAGCGGACGGCCGGCGCCCTGCTGGAGCGCGCCATCACCGCGGCCGGCGACACCCTGAGACCCTCCATGGTCCGCGACCGGGAGCTTGACCCCGACCTCCGCCGGTCCCGCTCCTGCCCGGACTTCGCGGCGCCCGAGCTGATCGCGGCCATCCACGAGGTGCTGGAGGCGGTCGAGCACACGCTGGGCGTCTCCTGCCGGCACACCGTACCCAGCTACGGCCTCAACGTGCACAACGACGGCGATTTCTACCGGGCGCACCAGGACACCAGCGCCGAGTTCGCCCCCCGGCGGCTGCTCACCTTCGTGTACTACCTGCACCGCACGCCCCGGCCGTTCGACGGCGGCGAGCTGCGCGTCTTCGACGCCGCGCTGCCGCTGTACGGCGGGACGACCGGCGCGTGGGAGGAGCGCACCTGGCGGGACTGGGAGCCCGAGCACGACAGCATCGTGTTCTTCCTGCCCACCGCCTGGCACGAGGTGCGGCCGGTCGGCTGCCCGAGCGGGCAGCACGCCGACAGCCGCTTCGCGGTCAACGGCTGGCTGTGCAGCCCGGATCCTGCGAGCCACTGAGCCCGTGTGCGGGGCTGTACGGGAACTACACCCTGAATCGCGGTCGCAGGAATACAACATTCTGAAGCGATCGCTCATTATCAGATAGGCATCCGGATATTCGTTCGGGCATATGTGCCATGGTGTAGCCGCGGTGCATTTGGCGGTACGCTGAATTCCGGGCGTTGACGAACTGGTCAATCCCCAACCGGTAGTTCCAGCGTGCACGGCCGCAGTCGAAGGCGAGCGAGCGCAATTGACCACCGCATTGAACAATCCACCGGACGGTCCGGCGGATCCGGCAGATCCGACCGCGATCCTCCAGGCGGCCTTGGCCCCGGAGGGTCGCGCAAACCCCTACCCCGCGCTCGCACGGCTCCGCAGCGCCGCGCCCGTCCATCACGAGGAAGCCCTCGGCACCCGCTTCCTGACCCGCTTCGACGACTGCCAGGCCGTGCTGACCGACCCCGGCTTCGTGGTCCCGGACCGGAGCTGGCTCGTCCGGGAGCGGCCCGGGTGGCTGGGGTACCCGGCGGCGGACTTCTTCTACTCCTCCCTGCTCGGCACGAACGCGGACGCCCACGCACGGCTGCGGCGGCCGCTGATGGGGGCGTTCGCCGCCCGCCGGGTGGCGGCGTTGACGGCGGGTGTGGAGAAGCTCGCCGAGGAACTGCTCGACCGGTTCGCCGATGCCACGTCGGACGGCGGTGTGGCCGACTTCCAGGCGCTGGTGGGGTATCCGCTGCCGGTTGCCGTGATGGGCGAGCTGATCGGCGTCCCCCGGGAGGAGCAGGAGCAGTTCCACCGGCTCGGGCAGGGAGCAACGCGCCTGCTGGAGCCGGTCCGCACCGAGGACGACTGGGCGCTCGCCGACCGGGCGGTGACCGAGCTGCGCGCGTACTTCGCCGGCCTGCTGCGCGCACGGCGGGCGCGGCCGGCCGAGGACCTCGCCTCGGCCCTGCTGGCCCGTCCGGGCGCCGCCGAACCGGAGCTCACCGACGGCGAGTTGGCCGACCTGCTGCTGCTGGTCTTCGTCGCCGGCTTCGAGACGACCGCCGGGCTGCTCGGCCTGTCGGTGTTCGCGCTGCTGACCCACCCGGAGCAACTGGCGCTGGTGCGGGCCGACCCGGGGCTGCTGCCGGGCGCGGTCGAGGAGTCGCTGCGCTGGGACGGGCCGGTGCTGATGACGGAACGGCTGGCCGCCGAGCCGGTGCGGGTGCGCGATGTGCTGGTGCCGGCGGGCGGCAGCGTCACCACCGTGCTCGGCGCCGGGAACCGCGATCCGCAGCGGTACCCGGAGCCGGACGCGTTCCTGGTGCGGCGTCCGGACGTCCGCGTGCTGAGCTTCAGCGCCGGGCCGCACTTCTGCCTCGGCGCGGCGCTGGCCAGGCTGGAGGCGGCCGTGCTGCTCGAACGGCTGCTCGCCCGGTTCCCGGGCCTGGCTCTGGCGGGCCCGCCGGTGCGGCGCGACTCCGCGTGCCTGCGCTCGTTCGACCACCTCCCGCTGGTCGGCACCGGCTAGGCCCGGGGTCGCTCCCGCTCGGTCCGCTGCCGTTCGGCCTGCTCCTGTCCGGCCTGCTCCCGTTCGGCCAGCTCCTGTTCCTCTGGCACAGCCACTCCCCGAAGGACCTGCCGTGAACTTCCTGTATCGCGAACGCGCCGCACTCGAAGCGTTCATGCCCGGCCTGGACGAGGCGCTCGCCCGCCACCCGCTGGCCGAGCTGGAGCAGTCGCCCAGCCCGGCGATCCAGGCGTTCCGGGATGCCGGCGGGCCCGGACTGCTGGTGCCGACGGTCAACGCCGGCGCGGGGGCGAGCGCGCTGCAGGCCGTCCGGGTGCAGCGGGCGGTCGGGGCCCGCTGCCCCTCGCTCGCGGTGGCCACCACGATGCACCACTTCTCGATCGCCGGTCTGGTCGAGGCCGCGAAGTACGGCAGCGGGATGGAGGGCCTGCTGCTGGAGGCGATCGCCAAGGACCGGCTGCTGGTGGCCTCCGGGTTCGCCGAGGGGCGGGCCGGCCAGAACATCCTGAGCCCGCACATCACCGCCGAGCGGCGCGGCGACCGGATCGTGCTCAACGGCAGCAAGATGCCGTGCAGTCTCTCCCGCTCGATGGACCTGCTGACAGCCTCCGTCGCGCTGACCGGCGAGGACGGCGTGGCGCGCCTCGCCGTCGCGCTGATCCCGGCCGGCACCCCGGGGATCGAGGTCCGGCCGTTCTGGGGCACGCCGATCCTGGCCGGCGCCGAGAGTGACGAAGTCGTGCTCACCGAGGTCGAGTTGGACCCGCAGATGGTGGTGGCGACCGAGGTCACCGCGGACGCCGTGCCGGACGCGCTGAACGTCGCCGGCTTCCTCTGGTTCGAGGTGCTGCTGACCGCCGGGTACCTGGGGATGGCCAGCGCGCTGGTGGAACGCACGCTGGCGCGCCGCGGCGGCGGCGAGGACGATCCGACGCCGTACCTGATCGCGATCGAGGCGGCGATGCTCGCCGTGGAGGCGGTCGCGCGCGCGATGGCGGACGAGGAGTGGAGCGAGGCGTTGCTCGTCCAGGCGCTGACCGCCCGGTACGCGGCGCAGGAGGCGATCGCCCACACCACCAGGGCCTGCCTGACGGCGCTCGGCGGCATGGCGTTCATCGGCTCCCCGGACGGCTCGTACCTGGCCTCGGCCTCCGTCGGCCTGACCTTCCACCCGCCGGCCCGCAGCCGGATGGCCCGCCCGCTGCGGGACTTCCTGGACGGCCGTCCGCTACGGATCGGCTGAGCCGGTGAGCCCGACAGACCAACGCCCGTACGTCGAGGTGCTGCGCAGCGTCGACGAGTTGCCGCGCGAGGTGTGGGAGCGGCTCGCGCCCGCGGACGACCCGATGTGGTCCCGCGGCGTTTTCACCGCGCTGGAGCGCAGCCGGGTCGGGCCGGACGGCTACGCGTATCTGACGGTCAATCAAGAAGGGCGCGTGGTGGCCGTGCTGCCGCTCTGCCTCTTCCGCGACCTGCGGCTGGACAAGGTGGTCGGTCCGCGTGAGCGGCGCCTGCTCGCGCCGCTGCGCCTGTTCGCCCCACGGCTGTTGCGGGTGCCGATGCTCTTCTGCGGCAACCTGCTGGGGCAGGGGCACGTGCTCGCGGCGGGCGGACTGACCGAGGAGGCCACTCGGCTGCTGGTCGCGGCGGTGCTCGACTTCGCCCGCCGCGAGCGGCTCGGCACGGTGGTGTTCAAGGATTTCGCACCGGCCGAGCTGGACCCGCTGCGTGCGGCGCTGGAGGCCGCCGGTTTCTTCTTCACGCCGAGCCTGCCTGATACCGAACTCCGGCTTGGGCAGGGCTCGTTCGAGGAGTACCTGGCCGCGCTCCCGGCCAAGCCGCGGCGCAACGCGCGCAGCAAGATCCGCAAGTTCGAGGCCAGGCCCGAGCTGCGGATCGAGGTGCTCGAGGAGTTCGGCCACCTGCTGCCCCAACTCCTCGCGCTCTACCGGCAGGTGATGGACCAGGCCGACCAGACGCTCGACGTGCTGGATGCCTCGTTCCTGGCGGCCGTGCACGGTGGGGCCGACCTGAGCCGGCGCCTGGTCGTCTGCTTCGAGGGGGAGCGGCCGGTCGCCTTCCTGCTCTGCCTCTTCGCCGGTTCGGGGGCGACCGGCGCCCGGATCGGCCTGGACTACCGGCTCGCCCACGACGCCCGGCTCTACCACAACGTGCACTACGCGGCGATTCGGCTCGCGATGGCCGCCGGCTGCGGCCACATCCGGTTCGCCCAGACCGCGTACCAGCCGAAGCTCGAACTCGGCTGTGGGCTGGTGGAGCAGTGGTACGCGATGACGCACGTCCGGCCGCTGCCGCGAGCCGTGCTGAGCCGGCTGCTGCCGCGCGCGCTGGCCGCCGCGCTCGCCGACGCGCTGGGCCCGCACGCGCCGCGGCCCGGTCCACGGCCCGCGCCGCGACCTGCCCCGGCCGCCGGACCCGCCGTTGCCACTGCTACTGCCACCGCCACTGCCACCGAACGCTCTGAGGAGAGGTTGCGTCATGCCACGAGTTGAAGTGGATCTGGGCATCGCGGTGCCGCCCGACGACGCCTGGGCGGCGGTCGTCGACGTGCTCGGCTACCCGGACTGCATGGAGAGTGTCGATTCGGTCGAGATCGTCCGCCAGGACGACGACAGCCACCGGACCACCGCCTGGTCGGTGCGCCTCAAGGGCTCGGTCCTGCAGTGGACCGAGACCGAGCTGATCGACCACCGGGCGCGCCGCTTCGACTTCGAGCAGATCAGCGGCGACCTGGGCGAGTTCGTCGGCCACTGGGCCGTGCAGCCCGCGCCGGAGGGCGGCAGCACGGTCTCGCTGCACGTGGACTTCGACATCGGCATCCCGCTGCTCGCCGACATGCTCAACCCGGTCGCGGCGGACGCGCTGCGGGAGAGCGCCGCGCAGATGCTCGCCTCCCTCGAACGCCGGCTCGTCGCACAGGAGGCCGCCCGGTGAGCGCACCGTCCACAGTGACCGCCGCGACAGCGGCCACGGCGACAGTGACCGCCGCGACGGTGACCGAGCCGGGAGTGACCGCCGCGACGGTTACCGCCGCCCCGGCCGGTCCCGGCGAGGTCTTCGACCGCCTGCGCCGTCACCTCTCCCCGAAGCTCGCCCTGACCGGCAGCTTCGCCGGGCGAGGTGCGGTCGAGCAGTCCGCCGAGGGGTGCCGGGTGACGCTCTCGGACGGCCGTAGCGTGCTCGACTTCGGCTCCTACGCGGTCACCCTGCTCGGGCACCGCCACCCGGCGGCGGTCGCGGCCGTCCGCCGCCAGCTCGACGCGATGCCGACCTCGACCCGCAGCCTGGCCAATCCGGTCGCGGCCGAGGCCGCCGCCTGCCTCTCCGGCTACCTGGGCGACGTGCTGCCGAAGGTCTACTTCGGCCTGAACGGCGCCGACGTCGTCGAGGTCGCGGTCAAGCTGGCCCGGCTGGCGACCGGTCGCGGACGCGTCGTCGCGGTGCGCGGCGGCTTCCACGGCAAGTCGCTCGGCGCGCTCGCGCTGACCCACAGTCCGTTCTACCGGGTCGGCCTGCTCGGCTGCGTGGCGGACGTCGTGCACGTCGCCCCCGACGATCCGGGCGCGGTGCTGCGCGAGGTCGCCGCCGGTGAGGTGGCCGCCGTCGTCCTCGAACCGGTGCAGGGCGAGAACGGCGCCGTCCCGCTGCCGGTCGACGTGCTGCGGCAGTGGTGCGCCGACGCCGCCCGGCACGGCACCCTGGTGATCGCCGACGAGATCCAGTGCGGCTTGCGCCGCTGCGGCGAGCGCTCGGTCGCGCTCGCCGACGGCCTGCCGGTGGATGCCGTGCTGTTCGGCAAGCCGCTCGGCGGCGGCGTGGTGCCGCTGTCGGCGCTGCTCTGCTCGGAGCGGATGTACGCGCCGCTGGCCGCCGACCCGTTCCTGCACTCGGCCACCTTCGGCGGCCATCCGCTGAGCTGCGCGGCGCTGCCCGCCGTGCTGCCGGTGATCGAGGAACTCGCCGGGCACGGGCAGGCGCTCGCCGCTCTGCTGGACGAGATGCTGGACCGGCTCCGGGAGCGCTATCCGAGCCTGGTGACCGAGGTGCGCGGCCGCGGGCTGCTGCGCGGCATCGACTTCAGCTCGCCGCGGGCCGCCGGCACGGTCGTGGTCGAGCTGGCCGCCGCCGGGCTGCTGGTCTCGCCGTGCCTGAGCAGCCCCACCACGGTGCGGCTGCTGCCGCCACTGGTCAGCACGCCGGCCGATATGGCGCAGGCGGCCGGGATCCTGGACGCCGCGATCGCGCTCGCCGAGCGCACCACGTCGCCCGGAAGCACCGGTTGACCCCGCCCAACACTCACCCCGCCCATCACCACTCACCCAGCCCACCACTCAGCCTGGTTGGCCCGACCCAGCCGACTGACGCCACCCGGCGCAGCTGTCGCCGAGCGCAGCGGAAGGAACGACGACATGCCCACTCGCGAGGAAATCGCCGTGATGGTCCGGACGGTCATCTCGGACGTGCTCGGCACGGAGCCGGGCGAGGTGCACGAGAAGACCAGCCTGCTGGAGGACTACGGCATCGACAGCCTCGAACTCATGGAGATCGGGGCACGGTTGGAGCGGACGCTGCAACTGCGGATCGAGCTGCAGGACCTGACGACCGCTCATAACGTCGGCCATGCGATCGACTTGCTGCAGACCCGGCTGGACGGTGTGCGGTGACCGGCGACCGGCACCCGTCGGGCGGCCTGCGGGTCGCCGTCACCGGAATCGGCGTGAAGTCCCCGGCGGGCAACGGCATCGAAGAGGCGTTCGCGGCGCTGCTGGCCGCCAGGTCCACCGCGAGCCGGGTCGACCGGCTGATCGAGCACGATGTTCCGGTCCAGTTCGCCTGTCTGGTACCGCCGTTCGACCTCGATACCTACCTGACCCGGCGCGAGTCGCGGCAGATCGACCGCACCACGCAACTGCTGCTCTGCGCGGCCGCCGATGCCGTGGCGGGCGCGCAACTGCCCACCGACCAACCGCTGGACCGGGTGGGTGTGCAGATCGGCACCGGGATCGGCGGCCTGCCGAGCATGGAGGCCGTCACGCTGAGCCACGGCGACCGGCCCCGGGAGATGCCCGTGCACACGGTGCCCCGGACCATGGCCAACTCGCCCGCCTGCCGGCTGGCGATGCGCTACGGCTTCCAGGGCGCGTGCACGACGTACTCCAGCGCCTGCGCGAGCGGGACCACCGCGCTCGGCGAGGCGGCCCGGAAGATCCGCTACGGCGAGCTCGACGTGGCCGTGGCCGGTGGCTGCGACGCGGCGGTCACCACGGTCGTGATGGGCGCGTTCGCGCGGATGCGGGCGATGTCCACCAGGAACAGCGACCCCGCGCTGGCCAGCCGTCCGTTCGACGCGGACCGGGACGGCTTCGTGATGGGGGAGGGGGCGGCCGTGCTGGTCCTCGAACGCTGGGACGCGGCCCGCGCCCGCGGCGCCGTGATCCTCGGCGAGATCGCGGGCTACGCCGACAACTGCGACGCGTTCCACATCGTCGCCCCGCACGAGGACGGTGAGGTGGCCGGCCGCTGCATGCAACTGGCCATCGCCGACGCCGGGTTGTCTGCCACGGACATCGGCCACGTCAACGCGCACGGGACGTCCACGCTGCTCAACGACCGCGCGGAGGCGCGCGCGATCGCCCGCTGCTTCGGCCGCCGGCCGCCACCGGTCACCGCCGTCAAGGGCGTCACCGGCCACCTGATCGGCGGCTCGGGCGCACTGGAGGCCGCGTTCGCGCTGCTCTGCGCCGCGCGCGGCATGGTGCCGCCGGTCGCCAACCTCGGCAGCAGCCCGGAGGGCGACCTGGTGGACCTGGTCAGCGGCACACCACGCGCGGTGGCGCCGGCCCACGTGCTCTCCAACTCCTTCGGCTTCGGCGGCCAGAACGCCTGTCTGGTGCTCGCCCCCGCGCCATGACCCGACGCTCCTTGCGCCGGGCCACGGCATGCCAGTCCCGACAGCCCTTGTACCTCCCCTCACCAGCGACAACAGAGACGAACAGGCGAAGCCATGCGAGTCCTTCTCACCGGTGCGACCGGAGTGGTCGGCACCGAGGTCGTCCAGCGGCTGAGCACCGCCGCCCACGACGGCGACCACGACCTCACCCTCGTCCGGGTCGCCCGGCGCGCCGAGGACGACGCGCTGGTGCGCTGGCAGATCGGCGCCGAACCGCCGCCCGCCGCGCTGGCCGGCCACTGGGACGTCATCGTGCACGCGGCCGCCAGCACCCGCTGGACGCTCGGCCGGGACGAGGCCGTCGCCGCGAACATCGATCCGCTGCGGGCCGTCCTGCGCCTCGCCGACCGTGACACCCACCTGGTGCACGTCTCCACCGCCTACGTCGGCGGCGTCCGCAACCCCGAGGACCTGCGCGGCGCCGAGTTCGAGGGCTACCGCAACGGCTACGAGTGGTCCAAGGCGAGGTGCGAGGAGCTCGCGCGCGAGCACCCGGGACCGCTGACACTGGTCCGTCCGCCGCTGGTGGTCGGCCGGCGGGACGGCGGTGCGATCGCCCGCTTCTCCGGCCCCTACACGATGGTCCAGGCGCTGGTCTCCGGCCTGGCCGCCGTGGTGGTCGGCGACCCGGCGGGCTACGCCGAGATCAGCCCGGTGGACGAGGTCGCGGCGGTCGTCGCGGCCGCCGTGCTCGGTGCGCCGCCACCGCGGCCGCGCACCGAGGTGCTCGCGGCGGGCCGCGGCTGCCTGACCCTCGGCGCGCTGCTCGACGTCGTCATCGAGACGCTCAACGAGTGCCGCGCCGAGCAGGGCGTGGCGCCCATCGAGCGGCCGCCGCTGGTCTCCGGTGACAGCTGGGACCGCTTCTTCCGCCCGCTCGCCGACCAGTACCTCTCGCCGTTCCAGGGCGAGGCCGTGAAGCTGCTCGCGATGTTCCAGAGCTACACCAGCATGGGCGAGCCCTTCGAACCCACCTGGACGGTCGAGGACCCGGCGGCCGTGATGGCGGCCTCGGTGCGCTACTGGGCAGCGCGCAAGCCCCGCCTCGCCCTGGCCCGCCCGGCGCCGTGGACGCTGCTCGCCAAGGCGGTCTGACCGGGCCGGACCCCGGGACCCGGACCCGGGACCCGGCCTCGGACCAGATCCCGCAGCAGATCTACGACGGCGGCAGCGGCAGCGAGAACCACACCGTCTTGCCCTCCGCCGTGGGCAGCGTGCCCCAGGTCGAGGCGAGCGCGTCCACCAGCAGCAGGCCCCGGCCGGACTCCTGGTCGGTGTCGGCGGTCCTGGCCTGCGGCAGCACCGGGCTGCCGTCGCCGACCTCGACGCTGAGCTCGTCGCCGGCCTTGCGCACCCGCAGCCGCAGCGGTGCGCCGGCATGGCGCACCGCGTTGGCGAGCAGCTCCGAGGCCAGCAGACAGGCCGTCTGGTTGACCTCCTCGGGGCACCCCCACTCCCGGAGCGTGCTGCGCAGGAAGCGCCGCCCCTGGCCCACGCTGGCCGGCGCGGCGGCCAGCGCCGCGGAGACCGCCGTGATCGGCGCCTCGGGGACCAGCGCGAGCAGCAGCGTGACGTCGTCCGCGTAGTCGTCCGGCGCGCTCACCAGTGCGGTCAGCACCCGGTCGGCGGCCTCCTCCAGCGTGGCGGCGTCCGCGCTGGCCTTCTCCAGCGCCGTCGCGAGCACCTGGATCTGCAACTCGATGTCGCTGTCCGGGGTTTCGACCAGGCCGTCGGTGTACAGCGCCAGCACCGAGCCGGGCTCGACGGCCAGCGTGGTCTGGTGGTGCGGCACCTCGCCCACGCCCAGCGGCACGCTGACCGGCACCGGCAGCCGGCCCACCCGGCCGTCCGGAGCCACCTGGAGGACGGGCAGGTGGCCGGCCGAACAGACCGTCAGCTCGCCCTGGTCCGGGTCGAGCAGCAGGTAGCAGCAGGTGACCAGTTGGTCGGGGAGCTCCTTGACCACGGAGTCCAGCGCCCGCATCAGCTGCCACGGCGGCATCCCGGTCTTCGCCAGTGCGTGCGAGGCCGAGCGCAGCTGTCCCATCACGGCGGCGGCGTCCAGGCCACGCCCCATCACGTCACCGATCATCACTCCGACCCGGCCGCCGCCCAGGGCGATCAGGTCGAACCAGTCCCCGCCCACTCCCGCGCCCTGGCGCGCCGGGAAGTAGCGGCTCGCGGTGGTCATGCCGGGCAGCGGGGCCGGTGAGCCCATCAGGCTGCGCTGCAGGGTCAGCGCGACGTGCCGCTGCTGCTCGTAGAGCTGGGCGAGCATCGCCTCGGCCACCTTGCGTTCGCTCACGTCGCGGATGGCGGCGGAGACCAGCGTGCCCTGCGGCGTGTCCAGCGGGCTGAGGCTGATCTCGACCGGGAACTCGCCGCCGTCCCGGCGCAGCCCGTACAGCTCCAGGCCCGCGCCCATCGGCCGGACCTGCCGGTTGCCGGCATAGCCGTAGCCGTGCCGGTGTGCCGGATGCTGGCCGCGGAACCGCTGGGGGACCAGCAACTCGACGCTACGGCCGAGTAGTTCATGTCGCGGATAGCCGAACAGCGCCTCGGTCTGGGCGTTGACGAGCTGGATCGTGCCCGCGTCGTCCACGATCACCATCGCGTCCGGCGCCGCCTCCAGCAGCGCTCTGAACGGCTCCTCGGTCGTAGTCCTCATGGCGGCCGCCTCGTGCTCGTCGGATCAGGCTCGTGGGATCAGGCTTGTCGGCTCAGGCTCAGGCTCAGGCTCAGGCTCAGGCTCAGGCTCAGGCTCGTGCTCGTGCCTCGTCCCCGGCCGGCTCGCCCCCTGCGGCCCCGGGGGGAACCATCCCAGCACGGTTGTGGCGGTGCTCTGTTCGGTTGTCGCCAAAGTTTCTGAAAGTGACCGATTCGCTGATCATCTGAGCATCCGAGCGTGTCGCGACTTCTGCCGAAGTGCCCGCCGCTTCTTGACGCTGTGGCCTGCTCCGTGATCCCGCCGCGCCGCCGGGTCTGCGTCCCGTCCGTCGGTCAGCGCGCTGTTTTCGCCCGCTGTTTCGGCCCGCTGCGGCCACCGTGCCCGCCGCGCCGAGCGGCCGGAGCCACCGCGCGGCGCAGCCGGGGCCGCCGCGTCGCGCATCCGGGGCTGCCGCCCAGCCGCCATAGTGGGGAGGGCATCGCGCGCGCTGCGCGCACACCGTGGGACCGGACCCGACAGGACGGACAGGACATGCTGGCAGTGACCTACACGCAGTACGGCGACCCGGCGGTCATGGAGCTCGCGACCGCACCCGAGCCGCACGCCGGCCCCGGGCAGGTCCGGATCGCCGTGCGCGCCACCGGGGTGAACCCGATCGACTGGAAGCTGCGGGCCGGCTACCTGAAGGACATGGTGCCGGTCGCGTTCCCGGCCGTGCCGGGCATGGAGGCCGCCGGCGTCGTCGACGAGGTCGGCGAGGGCGTCACGGGTGTCCGCGTCGGCGACGAGGTGTTCGGAGTCGGCGCCAGCACCTACGCACAGTTCGCCGTCCTGGACCACTTCGCCGTCAAGCCCGCCGAGTTGGGCTGGGAGCAGGCGGCCGGGCTCTCGGTGGCGGCCGAGACCGCCGAACGGTCGCTGGGGCTGCTCGGCGTCTCCGCCGGGCAGACGCTGCTGATCGAGGGCGCGGCGGGCGGCGTCGGCAGCGCGGTCGCGCAGTTCGCCGTCGCCCAGGGCATCACCGTCATCGGCACGGCGGGGGCGGCGAACCACGACTACCTGCGCTCCCTCGGCGTGCTGCCGACCACCTACGGCCCCGGCCTGGCCGAGCGGGTGGCCGAGCTCGCACCGAACGGCGTCGACGCTGCCCTCGACACGCCGGGCAAGGGATCGCTGCCCGCCCTCGTCGCCATCACCGGCTCCCCCGACCGGGTCCTGACCATCGCCGACTTCAGCGCCGCCGAATACGGCGTCCGGGTCACCACCGAGGCCCAGGCGTTCGAGGCACTGCCCAAGGTCGCCCGCCTCGTCGCCGAGGGGAAGTACACCGTCCGTCTCGACTCCGTCTTCCCGCTCGCCGACGCGGCCAAGGCCCACGAACTGAGCGAGGGCGGGCATGCCAACGGCAAGATCATCCTGACCGTCTGACCCGTCCTGGCCGTTCGAACGGTCCGGACTGCCCTCTCCCTTGACCTTCCGGCCGGCGTGGCGCCCACCCCAGCGCGCCACGCCGGCCGGCCCGGAAACCCCGGGCGCAGCCCGTACCCGCAAGGCCACTGCGCCCGTTGGACAGGCAGTGATCCGACTCGACCCCGCTGCCCGGCCGCTCGACCCCCGCCACGCCTGGGCCATGCGCCCGCCCACACCCCCTCCCACCCCTGCCGCCACCTCCGCCGACGCAGTCACCTCCCCCGACAACGCGCTCGACACCCTGCACATCGACGCCAACGCCGCCTGCTGGGCCGAACTGGCGAGCGCCCTGGCCGACGCCGACGTACCCCTGGAAGTCGGCGACACCGCCTGCCTGCGCCAACTCGCCAAACTGGACCCCGCACTCGTGGCCACCATCGCCCGCTGGATCCGCACCGGCCACCCACGGACCTGACCGCGTGACCGCCTGACCGCATGACTGCCCTGATGACCAGTCAGTCCAGTGTCGCTAATCCTCCTCTTGGTCCCGAGGCGTCAGTTCGCTGGTTGCGGGCACAGGCAGTCCGAGGTGCTCGCGCAGTTCGTCTCTGCCCAGCTCCGTGAGGGCGAGGGCACGGGTCGTTCCGATCCGGGTCAGCCACCCAGCGGCCAGGGCGTGCCCGCAGATGGCGGCGCCGACGGCTCCGCCCAGGTGCGGGCGCCGTCCGGTCCAGTCCAGGCAGGCGCGTACCAGCGGTCTGCGGGAGGCGTCGGGCAGGGCGATGCCCAGGCCGACGAGCCAGGCCGCTCCCTTGTCGCTGAGCGACGGATCGGCTCCCCAGTCCAGCAGGCCGCGCTCCGCCATCGAGTCGGTGACAGCGAGGCCCAGCTCCCCGGCCAGGTGGTCGTAGCACAGGCGCGCGCGGGCCAGGGCCCGCTGTCGTCCTGAGCCCGACAGCGAACGCGGCCTGGGGGTGCGCTGCGGTGCGAGCGCGGCGAGGCTCTCGATCAGGGCAAGCACGCGCGGATCGACGATCCGCAGGTAACGGTGGCGTCCGTGCCGTTCCTCGACGAGGAGTCCGCCGCAGACGAGCATGTTCAGATGCTCCGTCGCGGACGAGGCTGCGACACCGGCATGGCGGGCCAGCTCCGTGGCCGTCCAGGCCCGGCCGTCCAGCAGGGCCAGGCAGAAGTCCGCCCTGGTGCCGTCGGCCAGCAGCCTGGCCACCACGGCCAGATCCACGCCGACGTCCCGGTCCTCGCGCTGATTGTCCATGCTTGCGATTGTCGTCGATCTCGATTCGGGCTTGGCCGAAGCGTCCGCGCCCTAACGTCCCGTACCAGCCGAGGCCACCGCGCCCGCTGACCTTCCGCTGACCTTTCCGCTGACCTTTCTCGCACCTTCCGCCAACCGCCCTGGGAACCTCATGCCTGCCACCGACAGCACGCCACCGAACCCCTGGACCGGCATCGGCCTCACGGTCACCGACGCCCCGGATCCCGCCGACGTATCGCTCGTCTCCGATGCCCTGGACCGGTTCAACACCGACACGACAGCCATCGACGACCGTCGCCCGCTGGCCGTCCTGGTGCGTGACGCCCCGACCCACCAGGTGATCGGTGGCCTGACCGGTCGCACCTCACTCGGGCTGTTCTTCCTCGATCTGTTCTTCCTGCCACGCGAGCTGCGCGGTGCAGGCCTGGGCAGCGAGATCCTGCGCCGGGCCGAGAACGAAGCCCGCGCCCGGGGCTGCCGCACGGCGGTGCTGTACACGATCAGCTTCCAGGCTCCCGGCTTCTACGCGAAGCACGGCTGGCGACGCCTGGGCGAAGTCCCGTGTGACCCACCGGGCACCAGCAGGGTCTTCATGACAAAGGACCTGCGGTGAACCCGTGGCTCGCAGCCGACCCGAAGCGGAAGTCGGCCTTCCAAGTGGGTAATCGGCTCGACAGGCCGAGTCCGGATGGCGCAGGGTGTCGACCTATGTCTGATCTTCCGCCGCCGCAGCTGCCGTCCGACTACAGCAGCAGGCCGGCAACCACCGCCGACGTCCGCGCCATCCACCAGCTGGTCGCAGCATGCGAGTCGGACCTCTACGGTCAGTCCGAGGTCGATCTCGACGGCATCGCCGCCGACCTCGCCCGCCCCGGCCTGGACCCGGCGGCGGACACGCTGCTCGTCCACGACCGGGCGGGGGCGCTGGTCGCCCGGGCGTGGGTGAACCGGCGGTCCGAGGTGGACGTCCACCCGGAGCACCGCGGTCGTGGCCTGGGCACCGCGCTGCTCGACTGGGTCGAGGCGCGGGCCCGCCAGGCCGGTGGCGACCGGCTCGTCCAGACGGTCGCCGACGGCGATCACGCGGCCGTCGCACTGGTCCGTTCCCGCGGCTACGAGACGCTCGCCACCGCCTGGCAGCTGGAGATCGCGCTGCCCACCGAGCCGGTGGTGCCCGAGCCGCCGGCGGGCATCACGGTGCGGCGCTTCCGGCCCGGCGACGAACTGGCGGCGTACCAGCTCACCGAGGACGCGTTCGACGAGTGGCAGTCGCGCCGCAGGCCGTACGAGGAGTGGGCCCGACTCACCGTCGAGCGCGCCACCTTCGCCCCGGCGTCGTCCCCGGTGGCGTTCGCCGGGGACCGGATGGTCGGGGCGGTGCTGTCGCTGGACACCCCGGAGGACGACGGATACGTCGAACGGGTCGCGGTCCGGCGCGATCACCGCAACCAGGGGATCGCCCGCGTGCTGCTCCGGCACGCGTTCCGCGACTTCTACCGACAGGGCCGCCCGGCCTGCACGCTCTGGACGCACTCGCAGACCGGCGCGCTCTCGCTGTACGAGCGGGTGGGCATGACGATCCGGCGCAGCTCGACGGTGTACTTCAAGGCGCTCGCTGCCGTCTGACGTCACCTCGCCCGGCCCGGACACGACACTCCGGACCGGACAACTGCCCACGCGCTCGGACGGCGACTGCCAGGATGTGTGGGATGACCAGTGTGACCATCAGCGAAGAAGACCGTCGGCTTCTCGGACTCTGGGCAGCCGCCTGTGCCGCGCGGGTGCTACCGCTCTTCGAGACGAAGGCTCCGTCGGACACTCGCCCTCGCGACGCAATCGAGGGTATCCACGCCTTCGCGCGCGACGGGAGGCGGACAGCGCGGCTGCGCTCCCTCGCCTTCGCCGCTCTCGCCGCCGCCCGCGACCTCGACGACCCGGCCGCCACAGCCGCCGCCCGCGCCGCCGGCTACGCGGCGGCGACCCCGTACATCCACCCCTTGGCCACTCCGCACCAGGCAAAACACGCCCTCGCACCCGCCATGTACGCGGCCCACGCCCGCGAGCTTGCGGCGACCGACGACTCCGGCGCCGTCACCGGCGTCGGCACCGGCGTCGGCGCCGGTGACGAGGAGATCCGATGGGCGATCGAGCACGCCCCGGCGGCAGTTCGCGGGATCCTGCGACAGATGCCGGTCTTCACCCCAGGCCGCAGCCGCCTGGACGCACTCCGCCACCAACTCGACGCTGCCCTTCGGGATGAGCCGGAGTCCACCCCACACACCAGCATCCGGACACTTCCATGAAGAGCACCGCCGCGCCGCACACCACGTCCCTGTCCGCCGGCCCGCAGGCGGACGACGCGAGTCCGTTGACGATCGCGACGCTCAACACGCGCGGGAACCCGTTGCTGGGCACCCACCGGGCCGAGCGGTCCGCGGCCATCGGCGCGGAGTTCGAACGCTCGCCCGTCGGGGTCGTCGGCTTCCAGGAGGTCCACACGTACTACCACCTGACGCAGCTAAGGACCCACCTGCCCACGTTCCCGCACGTGGCGTACGTCCGCACACCGGTCGGGCCTGCCGGCGGGCTGGTGACCTTCTCCCGCACCCCGTTCGCCGAGCTGCGCTTCGAACGCTTCGGTCGGTTCGGTCCGTTCGGTCGGGCACCTGGAACCTCCGGCCTGCGGTGGCGCACACGGGTCATCGCCGCCCTCAACGGGAGCCTGATCACGCGCGTCGCGGGCTGCGACCTCCACATCGTCAACACCCATCCAGTCGCCAACCACGATGGCGACTGGAGCGTGGCCAACCGCTTCCATGCGCTCCAGAGCCGCCAGTACGCGGCTCTCGCCCACCTGGTGCGCGGACTCTCCCCGCGGGTCGTGGTCATCGGCGACTTCAATGCGCCACGCGAGAGCGCCGTCCATGCCACGTTCATCGCTGAGACGGGCCTGCGCGACGTCTTCGACCACCAGTGCCCGCCCACGTTCCACGCCGAGTACCTCAGCCCTGGGCAGACGCCGCACTGCGTCGACTTCATCCTGGCCGCCGAGGACATCGTCGCGAAGCACGCGGAGCTGATCCTCGACCAGGAGGTCGCGATGCCGTCCGGCCGCGGATTCGTCTCCGATCACCTCGGCCTGCGCGCTGACCTGCTGCTCCGCGGCTAGCGGTGGGGCTTGGTGTTGGTGTGGGTTTTTTGGGGTTTTAGGTGGTGGGGTTTTCGTCGGTGTAGCCCTGGCTGATTTCGACGATGGTGCCGTCGGGGTCGCGGAGCCAGACGGTGCGCCAGCCGCAGATGAAGTCGTCGAAGTCGAGGGGGCCGAGGGTGATGTCGGCGTCGGGGCCGATGGTGGTGAGGAAGTCGTCGATGTTGTCGGTTTGGAAGGCGATGTGGCGGGTGTGGCCGGGGGTGGTGGGGCCGTCGTTGGTGTGGGTGGTGGTGGGGGGTTGGTCGGGGGTGGCGAAGAGTTCGAGGTAGGCGTTGCCTTTGCGGAGGAAGATGATTTCGGTGTCGCCTGTTTTGACGGTGCGGGCGCGGGTGAAGCCGAGGTAGCGGGTGTAGAAGTCTTCGGTTTTCTGTTGGTCGTGGCAGTTGAGGCCGACGTGGGACCACTGCATGGTGGCTGCTCCTTTGGTGGGGGCGCCGGTGGTGGTGTGTGCCGGCGCCCGTTTCCGTAACTGTCGTGTTGTTTGGGGGTGTTAGTTGGTGGTGCGGATGAGGTCGGCGGCGCGTTCGGCGATCATGGTGATGGCGGTGTGGCAGTTGCCGGAGGGGACGGCGGGCATGACGGAGGCGTCGATGATGCGTAGTCCGCGGGTGTGGTGGACGCGCAGTTGGGGGTCGGTGACGGCGAGGTCGTCGATGCCCATGCGGGCGGAGCCGGCTTGGTGGTGGTAGGACTCGGCGCGGTTGCGGGCGAGGGTGCGGAGTTGTTCGTGGGTGGTGTGGGTGTTGGTGGGGGGGAGTTCGGTTTTGTTGTAGGGGGTGAAGGCGTTGGTGTCGGCGATGTCGCGGGCGATGGTGATGCCTTGGACGAGGCGTTCGAGGTCCCAGGTGTCGGCGAGGTAGTTGGGGTTGATTTGGGGGTGGGTGAGGGGGTTGTTGTCGGTGAGGCGGATCCAGCCGCGGGAGACGGGGCGTACGACGCCGGGCAGGATGGAGACGGTGTTGGGGTGTTGTTGGCCGATGATGACGTCGAAGGGGACGTGGACGAAGGCGATTTGGAGGTCGGGGGCGGGCAGGCCGGGGGTGGAGGGCAGGAAGAGGGCGGATTCGGAGAGGTTCTGGTGGGGTGGGGGGAGTTCGGCGCTGGCTTCGAACATGAGGCCGGTGAGGACGTGGTTGTGGAAGTTCTCGCCGACGCCGGGCAGGGCTGCGACCAGGGGGATGTCGTGGGTGCGGAGTTGGTCGGGGTGGCCGATGCCGGACAGGAGGAGGAGTTTGGGGGTTTCGATGGCGCCGGCGGCCAGGATGACTTCGGCGCGGGCGTGGGCGGTGTGGGTGCCGGGGGTGGTGGTGGTGCCCAGGGTGCGTGCGGCGCCTTGGCCGGTGTGGGTGTCGGGTTGGGTTTGGAGGTATTCGACGCCGGTGCACTGGTCGCCGGCGAAGAGCAGGCGGGTGGTGTGGGCGCCGGTGCGCAGGGTGAGGTTGGGGCGCTTGAGGGCGGGCTCGAGGTAGGAGGCGAGTGCGCCTTGGCGGCGGCCGCCTGCGACGTCGATGTGGTGCCAGCCGGTGCCGAACATGGTGCCGTTGTTGAAGTCGGCGATCTCGTGGTGACCGAGTTCCTTGCAGGCGTCGATGAAGGCGCGTGAGGCGGGGTTGGGCTCGTGCTGGGAGGCGTTGGTGACGTGCTGGGGGCCGTGGGTGCCGGTGGTGGGGCCGGTGACGTCTTCCTGGGCTTCCAGGCGGGTGAAGTACGGGAGGCAGTCCTGGTAGGACCAGCCGGCCGCGCCCTGGTAGGCCCAGTTGTCGAAGTCGCTGGGGTGGCCGCGTACGTGCATCATGATGTAGAGGTTGCTGCTGCCACCGGGGGCCTTGCCGCGCGGCTCGAAGGTGCGGCGCCCGCCGAGCGCGTCCTGCGGGGTGCTCTGGTAGTTCCAGTCGATGCCACTGCCCAGGAGCTTGTACCAGGAGGAGGGGTCGTCCACCTCCGCCGGGATGCCACCGTGACCGGCTTCCAGCAGCAGCACGGTGGTGTGCCCGTCCTCGGTCAGACGGTTCGCCAGAACACTGCCGGCGGTGCCGGCACCGACAATGATGTAGTCGTACTCGTTACCGGGTCCTGCCATAACTACTGCTCCTCGTCGCGGGTGGGCGGATGGCGGGGTGGGGCGGGGCGGGGGCGGCGCCGCCCGATTGGCGGTGGTGACCCGGTGGCGGCCAGGCCCGATGAGGTGATGGGGGCGGCTCTGCCTGCTCGGGGCTTTCGGCCTCTGCGAGCTCCCGGGGCCTGGTTCCCTCGCCGCCCCTTTGTGAGTCCCCTGGTCGGCGCCGAACTTCCGGTCCTCTGTGCCCTGTTGCCCTGGTTTCCCTGTTCCCTGGCTGGGTCTGGGTGCCTTGGGGCTGGGGGTTAGTTGTTGAAGAGGGGTTGGAAGGGCTTGGTGTCGTGGAAGTTGGCCATGTAGGTGATGAGGCCGTTGGTGATGCGGAAGTAGTTCATGACGTCGGCTTCGATGGTGTCGCCGGCGGGGGTGGTGGCGGTGATGTGGGAGACGACGGCGCCTTGTTCCTGGTCGTTGTCGACGAGGAAGTGCAGGGGCTTGTTCTGGAAGGAGGTGTACATGGTGCCGAAGCCGGCCATCATGTCGCGCAGGGTTTGCTGGCCGGTGATGTGGCCGGCGAGTTGTTCGTCCATGATGGTGTCGGGGTGGAAGAGGTCGCACCAGCGGTCCCAGTCGCCGGCGTTGGCGAGGGTGTAGTACTGCTCGAGTACGTCGCGTGTGGTCATGCGGTCCTCCGCGGTGGTACGGGTGGTGGGTAAGAAGACAAGGCAAGGGGGGCCGGCCGGGCCGGGCGCCGTGGTGGCGCCCGGTGGCTGGTGGGGGTGGGTCAGAGGGCGGCGGAGCCGGGCATGGGGGCGAGGCCGTTGACGATGTAGGTCTTGATCTGGGGGCCGTTGGGGCCGGCGACGACCTCCCAGGTCTGGTCGGCGTCGAAGCCGAGCCAGGCGCTGACGGGGCCGGGGGCGTCCCAGATCTTGGCCTGCCAGTTGACGAGGACGGTGACGGTGGCGCTTTGGGCGTCGTCGTTGATGGTGGCTTCGACCTTGGTGACGGTGTGCTCTTCGTCGAAGAAGCGGTGGGTGACGGCTTCGTACCATTCGGTGAAGCCGGCGTGGCCGCGGGAGGTGCCTTCGGGGAAGCGCATCTCGAGGCCCTCGTCGATGAGGTAGGGCAGGACTGTCTCGAGTGCGTCGTGGCGGTCCAGGGCCCGGTACCACTCCTCGGCCACGGTCCGGATGGACTGTTCGGTCAGGGCGGGGTTGCTGGTGGGCATCGGGTGCTCCTTGCGCGGTGGATGGTCTGTGCCGGTGCTCGCGTGGCCGGGCGGTGCTGGTCGGGGCGGTGCTCGGGCGCGGGCGGGCGGTGGGATTGTCTTGCCCCGACTCTCCGGGGGTGCCGGGTGTGGCGTCAACGTGTGGGCTGACCAGGGGTTGTCTGTCCGGAATGCTGGGTGGCATTGCGTCAGATGCCCCTCCCGCACCGCCGGTTGATGTGTGGGTGGGGCTGGGTGTGGGTGTACCCGCCGCCCAGGGGGTGGGTGGCGGGTACACAGGGGGATGCCCGGGGGTGTGTCTGGGGGTGTGCCCAGGGGTGGTTAGGCGCCGAAGCCGGCGGTCTGGCGCCAGATCTTGCCGTCGCGCAGGACGAGGGTGCCGAAGGCGTGTTCGGGCTCGCCGCCGAGGTTCATGATGGCGCGGTAGGAGATGGTGTCCTCGGTGTGGACGTAGGCGGTGAGCTCGATCAGGGTGGGCTTGAGGGTGAGGTAGCCGGTGAGGATCTCACGGACGGCGTCGATGCCCTCGGAGGCGCCTTCGAAGCGCAGCAGGGCGGCTTCGGGGTGGTAGTTCTCCATCAGCTGGTCGATGTCACCGCTGGCGATGGCGTCCATCTGGCGGTTGAAGACGGGGTGGTGGGTGTCGGTCTGCGGCATGGGTGCTCCCTGCGTGGTGGTGGACGGTGGTGTGTGGGCGGTATCCGGTGGGTGCCGGATGCCGTGTGCTCCCTGGTGACCCCCGCCTGGTCGTGGCCGTCGGGTGCGGCCGGCCCGGCCGGGCGGGGGAGTTCATGAGCCCCAAGACGGGCGGGGCGAGAGGGAAGAACGGGACAGCCACACGGCAGGCCACAGCACGGGGACGGTCACCGGCCGGGTGACCCGGCCGGAATCCCAGCGCGCGGTGCGGCACGGCCGAGCGGACCGCAGGCCGGCGGGTGGTGACCCTTGCCGGGGCGGGGTGGCCAGCCGTCGGGCGTGGTGGGCCCGTTGAGGATCGCCGGACGTCCTGCGCCATCACGCCCGCCGACGGGTGCGGGCGCGCACGGGGGTGCGGGTGGGTGTGGTGCCGCGTCGTCGCCCGGGGGCGGGTGGTGGCGGGCTCCTGGTGCGGGGTGCGCACCAGGAGCCCGGTCACCGCGAGCCGCGAGCCGCGAGCCGGGTTGCCCGGCGCCCGTTCTACGGCGGGCGCCGGGCGGCGGATGTTGCGGGGTGTCGCGCTGGCTATTGGTGGTGCTGTGTGGGTGTCAGGAGAGGTCGATCCAGACGGACTTGAGCTGGGTGTAGCTCTCGAGTGCCTCGGGGCCGCTTTCGCGGCCGAAGCCGGAGGACTTGTAGCCGCCGTAGGGCATGACGGCGTCGAACTGGTTGTAGGTGTTGACCCACACGGTGCCGGCCTTGATGCCGGCGGCGAAGCGGTGGGCGCGCTTGAGGTCGCGGGTGTGGACGCCGGCGGCCAGGCCGAAGGAGGTGTCGTTGGCGATCTTCAGGGCCTCCTCCTCGGTGTCGAAGGGGATCACGCACAGGACGGGACCGAAGATCTCCTCCTGGGCGATACGCATCGAGTTGTCGACGTCGGCGAAGATCGTGGGCTGGAAGTACAGGCCGCCGTCCGCGGTGTCGGTGGGGTGGAACGCCCCGCCGCCGCAGACCAGCTTGGCGCCTTCCTGCTGGCCGATCGCCACGTAGGAGGAGACCTTGTCGAACTGGCCCTGGTGGGCCAGCGGGCCCAGGAACGTGGTGGGGTCCAGCGGGTTGCCGGGCTGGACCTGGGAGGCCCGCTCGACCAGGCGGCTGATGACCTCGTCGTAGACCTCGCGCTGGACCAGCAGCCGCGACCCGGCGGTGCAGATCTCACCCTTGTTGTAGAAGATCCCGAAGAACGCGAGCTGGACGGCGGAGTCCAGGTCGGCGTCGGCGAAGATCACGTTGGCGGACTTGCCGCCCAGCTCCATCGTGGTCTTCTTCAGCGTCGCGGCCGCGTTGCGGATGATCGACTGACCCACCGAGGTGGAACCGGTGAACGCGATCTTGTCGATCCCCGGGTGCTTGACGATCTGCTCACCCAGCTCCACACCCGGGCCGGTGATGACGTTGAAGACACCGGGCGGGAACCCGGCCTCGTCGAACAGCTCGGCCATCTTCAGCGCGGTCAGCGGTGTCTGCGGGGACGGCTTGTGGATCACCGTGTTCCCCGCCGCCAGTGCCGGCGCGATCTTCGTGAGCGCCAGCAGCAACGGGAAGTTGAACGGCGTCACCGCCGCCACCACACCCAGCGGCTCACGCAGCGTGTAGTTGAAGCTCTTCGTCGCGGTCTCGCGGGTCACCCCGTCCAGACGCGTGACCGCACCCGCGTAGTAGTACAGCAACTGGGCCGCGATCGGCACGTCCACCGTGGAGGAGAACGCGATCGGCTTGCCCATGTCCACGCTCTCCAGGTACGCCAGCTGATCGGCGTCCCGCTCCACCAGCTGACCCACCTTCGTCAGCAACGCCGACCGCTGGTGCACGGTCAGCTCCGGCCACGCCCCGCCCTCGAACGCCCGACGCGCCGCGGCCACCGCGAGGTCCACATCGGCCTCGTCCGCCTGCGCGATCTGGGTGATCTCCGAGCCGTCGGCCGGATTGAACGTGGGCTCGGTACGCCCGGACAGCGCATCCACCCACTTCCCGTCGATGTACAGCTTCCCCACCGGGATGGGCTGGCTCGACTGGGTGCTCTCGGTCATGAGGATGCCTTTCACATCGGTGACGAGTCCAGCACAGCCTGACACCCACACACACCGCCCGGCCACCGAAAACGGCCCGATCCACCGAGGTCAGCCTGACAACGTCAGCTCCCCAACCACCCCCACCCCCCACCCAGTTCACCCCCACCCCCACATCACCCACAGTGCCGGTGCGGCGCGGGTGCGGGGGTGTCGGTGGGCGCCGCTACGCTTCGCGCTCCGACACGCTCCGGAGCGGACCACCAGCACGGTCACCGGCATCGAGATGTTCCGCAAGAAGTAGTGATGCCGCCCCGGTCCGGCTCCGCGCTTGCTGGTGCGGGGCCGGACCGGGGTAGGGGTAGGGGCCGGGACCGGACCGGGGGTCAGTCCAGGCGGGCCTCGAAGGCGAGTTCGCGTGAGAGGTCCTCGACGGCGGACTGCGGCAGGCCGCGGGCGGTGAACCAGGCGCCGACGTTGCGCACGTCGCGCTCCAGGAAGGAACGGCCGCGCGGGTTGGCGACGATGTCGACGATCTGGGGGACGTCGATGATCACCAGCCGGCCCTGGTGGACCAGGATGTTGTAGGCGGACAGGTCGCCGTGGGCGTGGCCGCCGCGCGCCAGCAGGGCCAGGCTGCGGGCGAGTTGCTGCCACAGGTCGTCCAGATCGCCGTCCTCGGGGCGCAGTTGGGCCAGGCGTGGGGCCGCGGTGCCGTCGGGGTTGCCGACGAACTCCATCAGGATCTCGGTGCCCAGGATCTGCACGGGGTAGGGGACGGCGACGCCGGCCAGCCACAGCCGTGACAGCGCGGCGAACTCGGCGCCGGCCCACTGGCCGGCGATGGCCTGCTTGCCGAAGTCGGTGCGCTTGGCCATCGCGCGGCTGACCCGCGACTCCTTGTGCGCGCGGCCCTCCAGGTAGCCGGCGTCGCGGTGGAACAGGCGGTGGTGGCCGTCGCGGTAGCGCTTGGCGGCCAGCAGGGTCCGCCGGTCGGTGCCGGGCACGGCGCGTTCCAGCAGGAACACGTCGGCCTCCTTGCCGGTCTTGACGATGCCCAGTTCGGTGTCGACGGCGGCGAGTTCGGTGACCACCCAGCGCGGGTGCGGCTGCGGGCCCTTCTCGCTGGGCGTGGACTGGTCCCAGGTGGACCAGCGGTCACCGCTGGGCGGCCCGTCCACGGCGGCGGGGGAGAGGGCGGTACCGGGGTCGTGGTCGGGGGCGTGCTGCATGTGGGACTGAGGCTGGGGCTGGGGCTGGAAGCGGGCGAAGGCCGCGTCCAGGTCCAGGGCCTCCGAGGCGTCCTCGCCGCGGCCGCGGCGGCCGGCGCCCTTGGGGCGGATGCGGCTGAAGGACTCGTTGTCGGCGAAACGTTCGCGCACTGCGGTGATCTCCTGCGACAGGGTGGCCCGCCGCAGGGCGTACGGCCAAGGGGCCGGCGCAGTGTCAGGCGGCGAGCGGGAAACGAGAGGGGGCAGCGGAGGGCGCGCACGCAAGGGCGCGCCGCGTCAGGGCGGCGACCATCGAAACGCACCTCCTCGGAGCTCTCGTCGTCACGGCCGGGCAGCAAAGGGCCCGGCACAGCAGGAACACCACCGATGCTAGCGGGCCCCACCCACCGCGCAACCGAATTTCGGCGCCGCCGGTCGGGCGTCGTCAGCGGCTGGGGCCGGCGAGCAGGGCCAGGACCTTGGGCCAGCCGTCGGCCTTCGCGGCGGCGTTGCCCGCGCGGGTGCCGCCCTGCCGGATGAACCGCCCGGTGATCGGATGGGCGCCGCCGGTGCCGGCCGGCAGGTAGGGGACCATGCCCACGCCGTGCCCCGCGCCGGGGTAGACCAGCGCCTGGTGCGGGTGGG
Source organism: Kitasatospora sp. NEAU-69 (assembly GCF_057158765.1). Lineage (NCBI taxonomy): Bacteria > Bacillati > Actinomycetota > Actinomycetes > Kitasatosporales > Streptomycetaceae > Kitasatospora > Kitasatospora sp. NEAU-69. Next base: position 44,975 of record NZ_JBWXUE010000038.1, on the reverse strand, counting down.
GGTCGTGGGTGGTGACGAGCTGCTGGTCGATCGCGTGGACGGCGGTCGGGGAGGGCCAGAGCTGGTCCTCGGCTCCCGCGATGGCCAGGACCGGTCCGTTGACGTCCGCCAGCGGGATCAGGCCCTGGGGGACGGGTCGGCCGCCATTGGTCCAGGCGGGCTCGGCACCGTCGGGGAAGCCGACGTTGACCTGGTCGGAGGGGGAGTAGGCGACGACGCCGTGGATCAGCTCCGGGTAGTCCTCGCCGAGCAGCAGCGCTGCCTCGGTGCCGCGCGAGTAGCCGACGGCCACCACCTGAGCCGGATCGCTCTGCGGCAGGGCCGCCAGCAGCCGCGCGGCGGTGGCGAAGTACTCCAGCGGGACGTCCTGCAGCGCGTCGGGCAGCCCGGGCGCGTGGAAGTAGCCGAGTGCGAGGGCCGGGTAGCCGCGGGAGGCCAGCAGCCCCGCCGCGATCTGCTGCTCGATGCCCACCCCGCCCTCCGACCCGCCGAACAGGAGCACGGCCGGGCGGCGGGCGCCTCCCGGCGCCGGAGTGAACAACTCGCCCGTGACGTGGTCCTCGGCGGAGGTCAGCGCCTTGGCGGTGACCTCGTCCGTCACCAGGCGGCGGGTCAGGGTGCGGGTGGCCAGGGAGCGGCCGTGCGCGCTGACGGCGATCCCCACCGCGTACGAGTGCTTCGCAGTCGGCAGCGGCGGGCTGAACCAGGACTCCTCCGGGTCACCGGAGTTCGGGACCATCGACCAGAACAGGCCCATCCCGTCGGCGACCTGGTAGGAGCCCGAGAGCGGGACGGCCGTGTCCAGGGCGACGGTTCCGCTGCTGTCGGCGCGGAAGAGGCCGTGCGCGCTCCAGGCCAGGCCCTGGTAGTCGGTCGCGGTGGAGGTGACGGTGACCTCGTCGCCGGGCGCGAGGTTGGTGACCCGCAGGTGTACCGGCTGGTCGAGCAGCGCGTCCGGAGCGTCGGCGTCGATCACCGCCCGGGTGCTGTGCCCGGGGCCCGATGAACAGCCGGCCACCGACCCCGCCGCCACCAGCACCACCGCCGCCGCGACAGCGCGCAGCCAGCTCTGTCCCCGTCCCATCGAACCCTCCCCCTTGCCCCGATGGTGCGGGCATCCACGGTGCCTGCCCGGCCACAGGCGGTCAACCCCTCCTGGCGTCCGTGCAGGGTCAGGTCGGGCAGGGTCAGGTCGGGCAGGGCGCGGGTGGCGGCAGGGTGTCGGCGACGGTACGGGCTAGCGCGTACGCGTCGCCGGTGGGCGCCTGCGGGTACCGGTCGGTGGTCAGGGTGCGGTGGGCCCAGGCGTCGTCGAGCGCGAACCAGTCGGGGACGGTCGGTGTGGTGCCGTGGGCGAGCGCGTCCTGCAGGGCGTTCAGGAAGGCGTCCCAGCGCGGCGCGTACACGTCCCGGACCAGGCCGTCCCACTCGCGGTTGGCGTAGTCGTGCAGCGGCCCGTCCTCGCTCGGGCCGCGCCCGCCCCAGGTGGTGAGCAGCGCCCGCTCGTCGTACTCCAGGGCGTCCCGCTCGGTGTCGTCGGCGCCGTAGGAGCGGGCGGCGGCGAGCCGGGGGCCGAGCAGGAAGCGCGGGTCGGCGGCGACGAGGCGCGCCAGCAGCGCCTGGTCGGCGCGCCACCGGTCGGCCAGCGTGGCCAGGGCGTCGGCGTCGGCGGCGCGGTAGGCGGTGGCGATGGCCGGCAGCAGGACGCGGGCCTGGTTGCTCAGGGCCTGGCGGGCGACATCGGTCAGGTCGAAGCGGTAGGCGTCGCTGCCGCGCAACTCGGGTGCGACCTGGAGCAGTTCACCCAGCGCCTGCTGGACAGTGGCCGCGCAGTAGCGCATCGCGGGCGGGCTCCAGGCGGCGGCGGTGACGGCGTCGAGTGCGGGGCGGGCCTCGAAGAGGCTGTCCTGCGGCTCGCTCCAGCCGTCGGCGGGCGCGCTGTAGGGGCCTTGGCGCAGCAGGTCCCAGGCGGTGTCGGCGTGCGGGTCGGGGCCGCCGTAGCGGCGGGCGGCGAAGGCGGCGAACCAGGCCCGCTGGTCGGTGGGCACCGGCTGCCAGGCCAGGTCGGTGAAGAGCTCGAACGCGGCCGGGTTGCCGCCGGTGCCCTCGGGCAGGTACGCGATGCCGGCCGGTTTGCCCGCCTGCCGGGTGAACCGGTCCAGCCACACGCCGGTGTTCGCGCCCAGGCTGGTGTGGCCGCCGAAGTTGTCGATCGCCCCGAACGCGTACGGCACCGGGCCGAACCGGCCCGCCTGTGTGGCGGTGGCGGCGTGCGTGGAGGTGGAGGTATCGGTGGCGGTGGTGGTGGTGGTGGTGGTGGCGGGGTAACGGTCGGCGAGGCCGTCCAGGACCAGGGTGCGCGCCGGATCCAGGCCGGCCAGCTCGGCGGGGGTGGGGTTGTTCTCCCAGCCCAGCAGCACCCAGGTCGCGCCCGGGTGCGCGGCCTGCAGCGCGGCACCGATGGCGCGGGTGGCGGCGGTGGCGTCGACCGGGCCGAGATTCCCGCCCTCGTGCAGCGGGTCCATCTTGAACATCGTGCTCGGGCCGAACTCCTCGGCCTGGGCCTGGTAGTAGCGCTGCGCCAGTCGCGCGAACACCGGCCCGGTGGGGTCCAGCCAGTCGGGCCGCGCGAACCCCACCCAGTTGCCCTGCGGCACCACCCGCGCGCCGGGGTTGCGCTGTGCGAAGCCGGGCGGCACGGTCCCGAAGAAGCCGGGCAGCACCGGCGTCATGCCCAGCGCCCGCAGCTGGTCGGCGATCCGGCGCCCCAGCCGGGCCCGCTGCTCGACCAGCTGCTCGGAGACGGGCGCGGCGAAGGCGGACATGTTCTGCAGCAGCCACCAGCTCTGGTGCGCCGGCGCGGGGACCCAGGCGCGCAGCTCGTCCTGCCCGTAGCCGAAGCCCTGCAGCGCCCGCAGGTACGGCACCTCGGCGCCGGTCTGGACGAACACCTCGTTGATCCCGTGCAGCGCCAGCAGGTCGATCTCGTGCTGCCAGGCGGCGAAGTCGCGGTAGGCGCCGGCACCGGAGTACCCGGCGTCGGTGTCGTTGAGCGCGTAGCGGTGGGCCAGCGCCGCGCCGCCGCTCAGCGTGCCCGGTACCGGCACCGCGGGCAGCACCGCCGGCAGCCGCGCCAGGCTGTCGCCCGGCCAGCCGGCGTCCACCCCGGTGACCTGCTCCAGGTACCGGCCCACCCCGCGCAGTAGCGTCGCCCCCGAGGTCCCCGCCACGCGTACGGCCCGCCCGCCACCGCCACCGCTGACCTCGAACCGGTCGGCGCCGCCCTCGTCGCGCGCCAGTGGCACCAGCTCGAACTGTTCGGCCCGCCCGGGCAGCAGCCGGTCGACGGCGGCCGCTGCCGGTGCCACGTCGAAGACGGGGGCGGGGGCGGGGGCGGAGGCGGGGGTGGGGGTGGTCCGGGCGGTGGCGGGAGCACTCAGCAGGCAGCCCAGCAGCGTGCAGGCGGCCGCTGCGGCCGACAGTGCACCGTTGCGTACCCGGTTGCCCTCGCCCTGTGCCCGGCTGCTCATCGGCTGTGCCCTCCACCTGACTGACGGCCCAGGCGGCCCCGGCCACAGGGACCGTACCGCCCACCGCCCCCGCCGCTCGGCGCGCCACGCCTGCGCCGCCGCCCGTGCGCCCGTCTGCGCGGGGCGGGGGTGGGGGAGAGCGCGGGTGCCGGGGAGGTGGTGCGCGGGAAAGCAGGGGGCAGGCGGTGGGCGGTGGGGCTCGCTGGGCGAGTGTGGGGGCAGGGGCAGGCGGCGGGGTGCGGGAGGTGGCAGGCAGGCGGCGGGCGGTCGGGCTCGTTAGGCGAGGGCGGGGGAGAGCGCGGGTGTCAGGGAGGTGGGGCACGGGAGGCAGCGGCAGGCGGTGGGTGACGGGGCGCGGGAGGCGGGGCGGGGAGAGCGCTGGAGGCGGGAGGGGCTGCTCGTGGGGCGGGGGAAGTGTGGCCCGGCCGGGCGGCTGTCCGGTTGACACCCCTGCGCGCGGCGGCGTACAGAGGGAAGGTGCGTCAGGGCAGGCCGGGCGGGTCGAAGGACCCGGACGCCGGCGGCGGTCCCAGGGCGAGCCGTGCGGAGCACCCCGGTCCGCGCCCGCCCCGGCCACCGCAGCGCCCGGACCCGCCCGCACCCCCTGCCGCGTCCGCCGCGTCCGAGGACCCGCGGGAGGCGGTGCTGGCCCCCGCGCTGCGCAAGGCTGTCGCCGACGCCGGTGGGCACGGTGGGCTGGTGTACCTGGTCTTGCCGGATGGCCGGGCGTTGGCCCTCACCGCCGTCGCGGGGGTGGCACCGGCCGTGCTGGGTGCCTTCCGGCAGGTCCCGGTCTCCGGCGGGCTGCCGGTGGCGCTCGCGTTCCGCAGCGCGCGCAGCGTCTTCGTGGCCGGCAGCGAGGAGCGGATGCGCCGGTTCCCGCAGGCCGCCGTCGGACTGCCCTACGACTTCGCCTCGGCGAGCGTGCCGATCACCGGAGCCGACCGGACCCTGGGCGTGCTGGTTGTGCTGGGACCGGCCACCACCGGCCCGCCGCCCCCGCCGGTGCGCCGCCACCTGCGGGCGCTGGCCAACCGGATCGGCACCCAGTTGGCCCAGTCACCCGCACCGCCCGCAGCCCCGCACCGCCCGCCGCTGGAGGTCGCGCTCGCGGAGGACGCCCCCGCGATCCAGGTCACGCTCTTCGAGGCCCCGCTGCCGCTCAGCCCCACCACCCCCACCACCGGCGCCGCTGACCCCGCCGACCCCGTCGCCGACCCTGCCGCGCTGCTCACCTCCGCCGACCTCGCCGCGCTGCGTGCCACCGGCCGGCTGACCCGGACCGTACACCCGCCCGATCCCGCCACCGGCGCCCCGCGCACCCTGGACCTCTACGCCCGCACCGACCCCGAGCACACCCGCGTGCACGGCGCCCTGCTGGACGCCGCCGCGACCGCGCACGCCGCCGCCGCGCTCGACCGCCTCCCCGAGGGCCTCTTCGCCCTGGACCCCGACGGCCGCCTGCGGTACGCCAACCTCGCGCTGGAAGCCCTCCTGGACACCCCGCGCGAACGCCTGCTCGGCCGGCGCCCGTGGGAGGAGCTGCCCGGCCTGGGCGCCGCCGCCTTCGAGGAGGCCTACCGCTCGGCCGCGCTCACCCAGCGCCCGACCGCCTTCCTCGCCCACCGCCCGCCCGACCAGTGGCTCGCCGTCTCCCTGCACCCCGACGCCCGCGGCCTGACCGGCCGCGTCACCCCGGCCGCCACCACCGCCGGTGCCACCGACGACCGGCCGGGCAGCCAGGAGGGCCCGGACCGTTCCGGCGCCCCGCGCACCCCCCGCACCGCGCCACCGCCCCCGGCCCCACCGCCCGCGCCGGCCGTCGGCGCCACCCACCACCTGCTCCAGCTCGCCGGCATCCTCACCGAGGCCGCCACCGTGCGCGAGGTCTGTGACGCCGTCGCCGACCAGATCCTGCCGGCCTTCGGCGGCCAGGAACTGGCGATCTACCAGGTCACCGACGCCCGCATGCACCTGGCCGCGCAACGCGGCTACCCCGAGGGTTTCCTGGACGGCTTCGAGGGCACCCCGATCCAGGCCCGCCTGCCCGGCACCGAGACGCTGGCCACCGGCACCCCGATCTTCTTCGAATCCGCCCGCGAACTCACCGCCGCCTACCCAGGGATCCCCCAGGACGAGATGGGCGCCTGGGCCTTCCTGCCGCTGATCGCCTCCGGTCACCCCGTCGGCAGCTGCATCCTCGGCTTCGACCACCCCCGCCGCTTCACCGACGCCGAACGCCCGGTGCTCACCGCCCTCGGCGGTCTCATCGCCCAGGCCCTGGAACGCGCCCGTCTCTTCGACACCCAGACCGAACTGGCCCGCGGCCTCCAACAGGCCCTGCTCCCACACCGCCTGCCCCACCAGCCCCACCTGGTCATCACCGCCCGGTACCTGCCCGGCACCCACGGCATGGAGATCGGCGGCGACTGGTACGACGCCATCCCCACCCCCGAAGGGCTCTGCCTGGTGATCGGCGACGTCGAGGGCCACAGCACCGCGGCGGCCGCCACCATGGGCCAACTACGCTCCGCCGTACGCGCGTTCGCCGCCAGCGGCGAGGTGCCCGAGGCCGTCCTGACCCGCACCAACCGGTTGCTGCTCGACCTCGACCCGGGCCTGCTCGCCAGCTGCCTGCTGCTGCGCCTGGACCCCGACCCGCACAACCACCAGGTGCGCTGCGCCCGCGCCGGCCACCTGCCGCCCCTGCTGCGCCACCCCGACGGACACACCGACATCCTCGACCTGGACGGCGGCCCGCTGCTGGGCGTGGACCCCACCGCCGACTACCCGGCCACCTGCCTCACCCTCACCCCCGGCAGCATCCTCGCGCTCTACACCGACGGCCTGGTGGAGGAGGCCGGCGCCGCCATCGACACCGGCATCGACCGCCTGCGCACCACCCTGGCCCACCACACCGCCACCACCCCCGACGCCCTCGCCGACCTGCTCATCGCGCACGCCACCCGCACCGCGCAGCGCACCGACGACATCGCGCTGCTGCTGGCCGTGCGCCGCTGACGGCCCGCACGGGGCCGGCGCTCAGTCGAGCCGCGCCGCCGTCTGCTCCTCGCGGGCGGCCTTGCGGCGGCCCAGCGGATCGCAGCGCGGGCAGGAACAGTCGGGCCACCGGTCGGTGATCGGCAGCTCGTACGGCTCCTGCGCGGAGACCTCGATCCGCGACAGCTCGATCCGCTGCCCGGTCGCGGTGACGCGGTACGTCCGCAGCGTCATGGAACTGCCGTCACGCTCGTCGTGCTCGTTCATGTCAACCACGCGTCCATGGTCCTCCGGGTTGGTGCCACCCGGAGTCCAGTCCACCCAGTTCGGCGAGTTCGGCCCATATGCGCCCGCCACGCCGAGCCTGCCCGCTACAGTGCGCCCGCACCATTGGGTCGTGCGCCCGCACCGTCGGGCAGTGCGCCCGCACCGTCGGCGGCGGCGCCGAACCACTGGGGCAGTCGGTCGAGCAGCTCCTGCTGGTCCTCACCGACCCACGCCACGTGGCCGTCCGGGCGCAGCAGCACCGCGGGCACGTCCAGGGCCGTCAACTCCTCGCTGACGTCCGCGACGTGGTCCACCCGGTCGGCCCAGCCCGCCACCGAGAGCCGGCCGGTCTGGTCGAGCAGCAGCCCGCGCCCGCCGTGCATCAGCTCGTAGAGGCGGCCGTGCTTCAGCGCGACGTCCCGCAGCCGCCGGCCGACCAGCTGATGCCCCTCACCGGAGTCACCGGCGTCGGGGGAGTCGCCGAAGTCGTAGCGGAGCCCGATCGCGCTGAGCTTCTCGATCACGCGCCGGTTCACCTCCTCGAACTCCATCAGCTCCGACAGCAGCCGGCGCAGCGCCTGCGGACCCGGCTCGGTGGACGTCAGCAGCATCTGGGCGCGGGTGAGCTCCAGTACGCCCGCGGCCACCGGCTGCCGTTCGTCCTGGTAGCTGTCCAGCAGCCCCGCCGGCGCCCAGCCGGCCACCTCGGCGGCCAGCTTCCAGCCGAGGTTGAACGCGTCCTGGACACCGAGGTTGAGCCCCTGCCCGCCGATCGGCGGGTGGACGTGCGCCGCATCGCCCGCCAGCAGCACCCGGCCGCTGCGGTAGCGCTCGGCCAGGCGGGTGGCGTCGCCGAAGCGGGAGAGCCAGCGCGGCGAGTGCACCCCGAAGTCGGTGCCGGCGATCGCCCGCAGCTGCTGCCTGAACTCCTCCAGGGTCGGTGTGGCGCGGTCCTCGGCCACCCCCTCGGCGGGCACCACGACCCGGTACGTCCCGTCCCCCAGCGGCATCGCGCCGAACCGCAGCTGGGTCCTGCGCACCTCGGCCACCGTGGCGGCCAGCTCCTCCGGCGGCGCCGTCACCGCCATCTCGCCCAGCAGCGTCTCCATCCGCGAGGGCTCGCCGGGAAACCCGATGCCGAGCAGCTTGCGCACGGTGCTGCGACCGCCGTCGCAGCCCACCAGGTAGCGCGAGCGAAGCCGTGTGCCGTCGGCGAGCTCGACGGTCACGCCGTCCTCGTCCTGGCTCAGGCCGATCAGCTCGCAGCCGCGCCGGAGCTCGGCGCCGAGTTCTTCGGCGTGCTCGGTCAGCAGGCGCTCGGTGCTCTGCTGCGGAATGCCCAGGACGTACGAGTGCGCGGTGTCCAGGTGCTCGGGCCATGACGTGCCCAGGCCCGCGAAGAACCCGCCGACCCGGTACTGCGTGCCGAGTGCCAGGAACCGCTCCAGCAGACCGCGCTGGTCCATCACCTCGATGGTGCGCACGTGGAGGCCGAGCGCGCGGGACCGCTCGTTCGGCTCGGCCGCCTTGTCCAGCACGAGCACGCGCACGCCGTGCAGCCGCAACTCGCCCGCCAGCATCAACCCGGTCGGCCCGGCACCGGCGACGATCACGTCGGTATCACTGTCAGCCATCATGAGAGACGCCCCTTCACCAAGATCACATTCCGTCGGCCGCCCGCGTTGCCGCAGGTCCCGGCTTCGATCGGAGATTCTGCGGCATGACCGGGGCCTTGCCGCAAGGCCCCCGGTGCGCTATAAGTTGAGAGTGGCAAGGAGTGGGCGACCTCCTTGCCTTTGCCATGTGCCGACCGCGCGCCGCGCCGATCGGCCGCCGAGCTGCCACCAAGCTGCCGGGCCGGGCTCGGCCGGGCCGGGCCGTGGAGTCGGGCCACCGCGGCGAAACGTTCATGACGTAGCACCAGCGAATCGCATCCTGTCCGGCGTGTTGATGAGCCGTCAGAAGTGCTGTGAATAACGGGAGTTGGCGGTTTCAGCAGCTGATCGGCGCAGTCGACCGGTGATCGGGTCTGGCCGTACGGTTGCGCTGTTGGTGTGTCCGCCTGCCTGATCCCGGAGTCTGCATGATTCTCAAGCGTCAGTTCACCCCGGTCTCGATGTGGCCCTATGCGCGGTTCGAGCTGGTTCTGGGGGCGGCCAGTTCGGTGTGTGCGTGGGAGTTGATCGATCAGAACCGGTTCACGGGTTTCATGTTGCCCTCGCTGCTGGCGACGGTGCTGGGTACCTCGTTGTCGATCCTGTTGGCGGTGCGGGTCAACACGGCTTATCAGCGGTGGTGGGAGGCGTCGGCGATCTGGGGTTCGATCACGGGTCTGTCGCGCAACCTGGTGCGTGTGGTGGTGACGGTGACGGCTGCCAAGCACGACGCGGATCCGAAGGCGGTGCGCACGTTCCAGCATGACATCGCGCGTCGTCAGGTGGCCTACGCGGTCGCGTTGCGGGCGCAGTTGCGTGGTCTGGATGTGGATCGTGAGCTGGAGGCGCGGCTGAGTGTGGCCGATCGTGCGGCGCTGGAGGGGATCGACAACAAGGCGAGCATGCTGCTGGCGCTGCAGAGTCACCGGATCCACGCGTCGTATGTCGAGCAGATCCTGACGGGTCTGGACAACTTCCAGATGGAGACGGCGCTGGCGGCGTTGTCCACACAGACGGCGTTGGCGGAGCGGTTGACGCAGCAGCCGGTGCCGCGTGCGTATGACGTGTTCTCGCGGTATCTGGTGCACCTGTACGTGGTGGTGTTCCCGTTCGCGGTGATCTCCGCGCTGCCGGTCGACCGCTGGACGGTGATTCCGGCGACGTTGGTGGTGGCGTTCGCGTTCCGGATCCTGGAGCAGATCGGTCACGTGGTGGAGTCGCCGTTCGGCAACACGATCCATGACCTGCCGGTGACCGCGATCGGCACGCTGCTGGAGCGTGACCTGCTCGAACTCACCGGCCAGGAGGACCGGCTGCCCGCCGCCCCCAAGCCCGCGGACGGCTACCTCTGGTAACCGCCCCTGTACATGGCTGTGGCCCGGTGCGTCGCCGCACGGGCCACAGCCATGGGTGGAGAGGTGGGTGCCACGCGCCTCATCGTGCGCGCTGCGAGGCGGCCGCGTCGGGGTGCAGGTCCGCCAGGCTCAGCGGCTGTGCGGGTGGTTCGGGCAGCACCAGGCGCCGGGCGACCGTCAGGTCGGCGCCGACGTGCAGCAGTTCCCCCGAACGCAGCTGCGTCCAGGCGGGGTTGTCGTCCATCCGCTCGCTCGCGATCACGACGGCGGGCCTGCGGGCCAGGTCGGCGCTGTGCACGCGCAGCCGACCGGCGGTGCCCGCGTGGTCGAGGTGGCGGATGCCGTGGTGGCCGCCGGCCGCCCGTTCGAGCACGTAGAGGTCGTTCGTGTCGGGGTAGCGCAGCGCCCAGAGCTCGCGCGCGGTGGCGAGCACCAGGTTCAGCGCGAACAGCGGCAGGTGGGCCGCGATCCAGCCGGCGGCGGCCTCGATCCCGGCGCCGACGTCGCCGTCGCGCGCGGCGGTCTCGCGGCTGATCAGGGCGAAGAACCGCTCCGAGTCGGTCTCGCCGCCCACCCGCGCGCGGTCCGCGCCGAGCTGCGCGTCCAGCGCCTCCAGGCCCTCGATCACCCCGTTGTGTGCGAACAGCCGCCCGTCCTGCTCGAACGGGTGGGTGTTGCGCGTCTCCAGCGCCCCGGTGGAGGCGTAGCGGACGTGCGCGACGAAGGTGGTGGAGCGCACCTGGCGGGCCTCGCGGGCGAAGTCACGGTCCTGCCAGGCGGCGATCGGCGCCTTGCGCACCTGCGCCCGCCCGTCCTCGTCGAAGAAGCCCAGCCCCGTCCCATCGGGTTCGCGGTGGCTCTGGTCACTGAGACTGTCGGGCGCGTCCAGCAGCCAGAACGTGGCGCGGGCGCGGTGTGGGGCACTGCTCATGCCGAACAGACGGCACATCTGCCTGCCTCCCGGGACGTGGTGCGGCACGGTCCCCTCCATCCTGACCGCCCCCGCGCCCGCCGGCGACGCCGACGCGAACGGGCCCTACCCCTCGGCGTCCTCGGCGGCGACGTGCAGTGCGTCCTGTGCGCGGTTCAGGCCGCGCGCGATCAGTGCCTCGACGGCGTCGGCGCAGCGGTCCAGCAGCACGGGCAGCTGCTCCTCCTCGGTGGGGGAGAAGGCCTGCAGGACGAACGAGCCGATCGTCTGGCCCTTGGGCGGACGTCCGATCCCCACCCGCAGCCGGGCGTGGTCACGGCCGCCCAGCGCCTTCTCCACCGAGCGCGCGCCGTTGTGCCCGCCCGGGCCGCCGCCGCGCTTCAGCCTGGCGGCACCGAAGGGGAAGTCGAGGTCGTCCTGCACCACCAGCACCCGCTCGGCGGCCACCCCGTGCGCGCGCACGACGGCGGCCAGTGCGCCGCCCGACAGGTTGATCGACCACTGCGGCTTGACCAGCACCACCCGCCGGCCCGCGACCTCGACCTGCGTGACGCGGCTGCGCAGCCCACGCAGCCGGAACCGCGCCCCGTGCCGCTCGGCGAGCCGGTCCAGGACCAGGAACCCGGCGTTGTGCCGGGTCCGGGCGAACCACGGCCCGGGGTTGCCCAGCCCCGCCACCACCCAGCACTCCTGGGTCGCCCTCGACCCGGGCGGCGAGCTCGCTTCGGTCGCTGCCCCCGACTCTGTTCCCGCCCCGGCCATCGCCTCGGACACTGACCCCGACATCGACTTACCGCCTCCCACCAGCACGTTTCCCGGCCGCTCCGGTACGGACCGGCCCGCGCCCCATCTTGCCGTAGCCCCCGTCCGGGCCTCCGGCCACCGGCCCCGGAGCCCGGAAACGCCGCAAGGCCGGACCCGCTGCACGATCTGCAGTGGATCCGGCCTTGGTGAGCAGTAGCGGGGACAGGATTTGAACCTGCGACCTCTGGGTTATGAGCCCAGCGAGCTACCGAGCTGCTCCACCCCGCGTCGGTAAACACGACTGTACGGCATCGAACAGTGAGGACGAAATCCATTTCGCCCGGCCGGGGCGGCGGGGGCGTGCGCAACCGGTGAGGGGCTGACACGGAGGCGAGGTGGCGATAAATTTAGTTTACGTATGCTAAGCAGATTGTCGTGCTCGTCCTGAGGGGGAAGCCGCCATGGCAGCGCCGAACGTCCCGGCACCAGGTCCAGGTCCGATACCCGAGCCCAATCAGGAGCCCACGCCCGAGCCCGCGCCCGCTCCCACGCCGGCGCCCGCGCCCGCCCGCAAGGGTGGGATCGGGGCGGAGCACCCGCGCTACAAGTGGATCGCGCTGTCGAACACCACGCTGGGCATGCTGATCGCCACCGTGAACTCCTCGATCGTGCTGATCTCGCTGCCCGCCATCTTCAACGGCATCAAGCTCGACCCGCTCCAGCCGGGCAACGTCAGCTACCTGCTGTGGATGCTGATGGGCTACATGCTCGTCACCGCCGTCCTGGTGGTCGCACTGGGCCGGCTCGGCGACATCTGGGGGCGGGTGCGGATCTACAACGCCGGTTTCCTGATCTTCACCGTCGTCTCCGTCGTCCTCTCCCTCGACCCGATGCAGGGCGCCGGCGGCGCGCTGTGGCTGATCGGCTGGCGGGTCGCGCAGGCGGTCGGTGGGGCGATGCTGATGGCCAACGCCGCCGCGATCATCACCGACGCGTTCCCCGCGGCCCAGCGCGGCATGGCGCTGGGCGTCAACATGGTGGCCGCGATCGCCGGTTCGTTCGTCGGCCTGGTGCTCGGCGGGCTGCTCGCGGAGTGGAACTGGCGGTCGATCTTCTGGGTCAACGTGCCGATCGGCCTGCTCGGCACCGTGTGGGCCTACCGCTCGCTGCGCGAGAGCGGGGTGCGCAGGCCCGGGCGGATCGACTGGTGGGGGAACATCACCTTCGCGCTCGGCCTCACCGCGCTGCTGGCCGCCATCACCTACGGCATCCAGCCCTACGGCGGCCACACCATGGGCTGGTCCAACCCGTGGGTGCTCGCCGGGCTGATCGGCGGCGCCGCCGTGCTGGGCCTGTTCTGCCTGGTGGAGTCGAAGGTCGCCGAGCCGATGTTCCCGCTGCGGCTGTTCCGCGACGCGGTCTTCGCCGGCGGCAACGCGGCCACCCTGCTCGGCTCGATCGCCCGCGGTGGGCTGCAGTTCATGCTGATCGTCTGGCTCCAGGGCATCTGGCTGCCGCTGCACGGCTACGACTACGCCGACACCCCACTGTGGGCCGGCATCTACCTGGTCCCGCTCACCATCGGCTTTCTGGCGGCCGGTCCGGTCTCCGGACACCTCTCCGACCGCTACGGCGCCCGGCTGTTCGCGGCCGGCGGCCTGGTGGTGATGGCGGCCTCGTTCGCCGGACTGCTCCTGCTGCCCACCGACTTCGGCTACGGCTGGTTCGCGCTGCTGGTCTTCCTGAACGGCCTGGGCGGCGGGCTGTTCGCCGCGCCCAACACCGCGCTGGTGATGTCCAGCGTGCCGGCCGCCGACCGCGGCGCCGCCTCCGGAATGCGGGCCACCTTCCAGAACGCCGGCATGGTGCTGTCGATCGGCGTCTTCTTCTCCCTGATGGTCGCCGGCCTCTCGCACTCCCTGCCGCACACGCTGGACGCTGGCCTCACCGGGCAAGGCGTCTCCGCCACCGACGCCCACACCATCGCGCAACTGCCGCCGGTCGGCACGCTGTTCGCGGCGTTCCTCGGCTACAACCCGATCCGCCAGCTGCTCGGCCCGCACGTGCTGAACTCCCTGCCGAGCGCGAACGCGCAGACGCTGACCGGCCGCGAGTTCTTCCCGCACCTGATCTCCGGGCCCTTCCACGACGGTCTGGTGGTCGTGTTCACCCTGGCGATCGTCATGTCGCTGGTCGGCGCCGCCGCCTCGCTGCCGCGCGGCCGACGTGCTCGCCAGGCATCCGTTCCCACAGAGCCCGGGAGGAAAGCCAAGTGAGCATGCCCGACACCGGTACGCCCGACTTCGACCCCGCTACCGTCGCCCGGCTGCGGCTGGTCGTCGCCCGGCTCTACCGGCAGCTCAGCCAGGCCTCCGGCGGCCAGGACCTCACCTACGCACAGCTGTCCGCGCTTGCCAGGACCGAGGAGCACGGACCGCTGCGCCTGGGCGAACTCGCCGCGCTGGAAGGCGTCGCCGCGCCGTCGATGACCCGCACCGTCACCCCGCTGGTGACGGCGGGCCTGATCGCCCGCACGCCCGACCCCGAGGACGGCCGTTCGTCCCTGGTGCAGCTGACCGCCGACGGCGCCGAGCTGCTGGCCGGCATCCGGCGCCAGCGCTCCGAGTTGCTCGCCCGCCGGATCGCCGCACTGCCCGCGGCGGAGCGGCGCACGCTGCAGGCCGCCGTGCCGGTCCTGGAGCACCTGCTGAGCGACGAGGGCCGCACGCCCTGACCCGGCGGGCCTGACCCGACGGGCCGGTCACCTCGTGAGGGCGAGGTCCGGTCAGGCGATCGGCGTCGCCTGGTCCCCCTCCAGCAGCAGCTGCGGGACCTGGCTGAACGCCCAGCTGCCGTTGCCCTCGCGGGTGAACACCCACACCACGTCGAACCGTTCGTCCGGCCAGCGGGTCGGCGCGGCGGGGGTGACGGCACCCAGGTGGGCGACGATGGCCGGGATGCTCTCGTGCTCCCAGGCCACCAGCGCCGCGCCGCTCAGCCCGAGCAGCGCGGTGGCCAGCTGCGCCTCCTGCCCCTTGGCGAACCGGGTGTCCGGGACGCCGCCGAGGACGGCCGCTACCGGGGTGACGGTCTGGTAGGGGCGCTTGCTGGCCTTGCCGTTCGGATCGGCGGCGTAGACCGCGCCCGGGCGCGCCAGGCCGGGCGCCGCGGCGCCGGGGGTGCCGGTGCCGGTGGGCGGGGCGAACAGGTGGACCAGCGCGCCCGCGCGGGTCCAGCCGCGTACGGTCAGCGACTTGGCGTCCTGCTCGCCGTCGGCCGTGATCCCGTACGGGGCGCCGGAGCCGGTCGGCTTCTCGGCGTGGCGCACCATCATGAGCACCTGCGGCCCGCCGCCGGCCGTCCCGCTCAGCATGGTGCCCGTCACCCGCTCGGCGGCCGTGGTGGCCGCCCCGGGCGTCGCGCCGGCCGCCGAGTCGCTCGCCTTGTGCCCGGAGTGGTGCTGGGCGCAGCCGCCGACCGCCGGGACGGCCGCCATCGCGGCGGCCGCGGCGGCGAACAGCGCGCGCCGCCGCGGGCGGACCTCTCCGGCACGCCCCTCGACCGCAGCAGCCGTAGCCGTAGTCGTAGACGTGTCTGCTGTCGTTCCCGCCATGCCCACCTCCGGACGCTCACTTGCACGTACGCGTACGAGTATCCGACGCGCCGGTCGGCGTGGGTAGAGCGGGGGCCGCCGTGGCCCGGGGCTACCCCTGAGCCTCCGGGGGAGTGGCCTGCGGGTCTTGCGAGGTCTGCGCGGTGTTCGCGCGCTGTGCCTTCCACTTGACCAGGATCGCGGACATCTCGTGCTGCGCGAAGACGAAGAAGTCCCGCATCTCGGCCACCCGTGCGCCCGCGTTGCTGCCGGTGCCGCCGAGCGGTTCGATCGCCTTCTCGGTGGTCGCGATGATCTGGTCGAACAGGCCCTGCTTGGCCGCCGTCCCGGTGTACCAGGTGTCGTCGGAGAGCAGGTAGAGGTCGCTGCGCGAGCCCGGCACGGACTCGCGCACGACCAGGCTGACCTGGCCCAGGTAACGCACCGCCCCCGAGATCGCGGCCGGGCTGGCCTGCAGCCGCTCGGCGAGCTCACCGGCCGTCAGGCCGCGCTTCTCGGCGGCCATCAGGGTGACCAGCACCCGGGCGCCCATCCTGGGGAATCCCCAGTCGGCGAACAGCATCGCGAGCTGCTCGACGAAGCGCCTGGCCCCCTCCTCGTCCCGGCCCCCGGACACGTCGTCCCCGTTCATCCCCGCTCCTTCGCCATGTCGTGGCCAGGTCCTGTACCTGGCGCAGCGTCAAGTTCGTTGCCTGCACGGCACATCGACAGTGTGCCGCACACACACTTTCGAGTTGCTCGTAGATTCACAATTCTCTGAAGACATTGTACGTTGGTGGCTGTGACAGCAATCAACATGATCGACATCTCTGGGCTGCACAAGCGGTTCGGAGCGGCCGTCGCGCTCGACGGACTGGACCTGCAGGTGGCCGAGGGCGAGGTGCACGGCCTGCTGGGGCCCAACGGAGCCGGCAAGTCCACCACCATCCGCGTCCTGCTGGGCCTGCTGCGCGCGGACGGCGGAGAGGCCAGGCTGTTAGGCGGGGATCCGTGGCGCGACGCCACCACCCTGCACCGGCGCCTCGCGTACGTGCCGGGCGACGTCAACCTGTGGCCGAACCTGACCGGCGGCGAGACGATCGACCTGCTCGGCTCGATGCGCGGCGGCCTGCAGAAGGCCCGGCGCGACGCGCTGGTGGAACGCTTCGAGCTCGACCCGAAGAAGAAGGGCCGGGCCTACTCCAAGGGCAACCGGCAGAAGGTGGCGCTGGTCGCCGCCCTCGCCTCCGACGTCGAGCTGCTGATCCTGGACGAGCCGACCTCGGGCCTGGACCCGCTGATGGAGGCGGTCTTCAGTGACTGCGTGGCCGAGGCCAAGGACCGGGGTGTGAGCGTCCTGCTGTCCAGTCACATCCTCAGTGAGGTCGAGCGGTTGTGCGACCGGGTCTCGATCGTCCGGGCCGGCCGCACGGTGGAGACCGGCACGCTGGAGGGGCTGCGCCACCTGTCGCGCACCACGGTGGTCGCAACGGTGGCCCGGCCCGTCGCCGGGCTCGACCTGATCGCCGGGGTGCACGAGCTGCGGGTCGAAGGGCTCTCGCTGCGCTGCCAGGTGGACCAGGACGCCCTGGAGAAGGTGCTGCGCCTGCTGACCGACGCGGGCGTGCAGTCGCTGACCAGCCGGCCGCCCACGCTGGAGGAGCTCTTCCTGCGCTACTACGCGGGCGATGCGGGTGCTGCGGGAGATGCGGGTGCCGCGGGCGGTGCTGAGGGGGCGGTTGCCGGACAGGGCGGGGCGCCGGGCACCGAGCAGGGCGCGGGGCGCAACGTGGGAGTGAACCGGTGAGCCGCGGTGGCCCCGCCGGGATGCGCGAGATGTCGCGGCTCGCCTCCCGCCGCGACCGGATCATCCTGCCGCTGTGGGCCTACGCCCTGATCGGCAGCTCGGCCTCGACGGCGTACAGCATCAAGGGCCTGTTCCCGGACCAGGCGTCCCGGCAGAACTTCGTGGACGGCATCGGCGCTGCCGCCGGCGCCGCCGCGCTCTACGGCAGGATCCTGAACAGCACGCCCGGCGGGATCGTCGCCTGGCGCTCCGCGGTGCTCGGCGCGGTGCTCGCCGCCGTGATGTCCACCCTGCTGATCGTGCGGCACACCCGGGCCGAGGAGCAGACCGGTCGTCAGGAGCTGGTGGCCGCAGGCGCGGTGGACCGGGTCGCGCCGCTGGCCGCCGCGCTCCAGCTGGTGATCGCGGTCAACCTCTCGGTCGGCGTGGTGATCGGCGCGGTCTTCCCGTTCCTGGGCCTGCCGGCGGCCGGTGCCTTCGCGCTGGGCCTGTCGATCGCGGGCTGCGGGATCGTCTTCGCCGGGATCGCGGCGCTCTGCGCGCAGCTGTTCGAGTCCTCGCGCACCGCGAACGCGGTCTCGCTGAGCGTGCTCGGTGTCTGCTACCTGGTGCGGGCCGTGGGCGACATGAACCACTCGCTCTCCTGGCTGCTGTGGGCCTCGCCGGTGGGCTGGGCCGAGCAGGTGCAGCCGTACGGCGGCGACCGGTGGTGGGCGCTGGCCGTTCCGGCGGTTGCCGCCGTCGTGCTGATCGCGGTGGCGCTGCGGCTGCTGCGCGAACGCGACTTCGGCGCGGGCGTGCTGGCGCAGCGGCCCGGCCCGGCCTATGCCTCGGCGACCACCCGTGGCGTGTTCGGCCTGGCCTGGCGGCTGCACCGCGGCACGCTGATCGGCTGGACGGTCGGCGTGCTGGTCGGGGCGCTGGTGTTCGGCTCCTTCGTCAAGGACGTCGGCGTGCTGACCGGCAGCGCCCGGGTCCGCCAGATCATGGCGGAGCTGGGCGGTACGCAGGACATGGGCGACGCGTACATCTCCTCGATCATGGGCCTGTTCGGGATCCTGGCTGCGGTCTTCGCGCTCACCGTGATCGTGCGGGCCCGCGCGGAGGAGAGCGGCGGGCGGATCGAGCTGGTCTTCGCCGGGACCCCGGGCCGGGCCGCCTGGGTGCTCAGCCACGCGCTGCTCGCGGTGGCCGGCTCGGCCGTGCTGCTGGCCGCCGCCGGGCTCGGCGCCGGACTCTCCGACGGCCTGGGCCGGCACGACCTGGGGCACGCGCTCGCCAGCCTGCTCGGCGCGGCCTTCGCGCAGTTGCCGGCGGTGCTGCTGGTCGCCGCGATCGCGCTGGTGCTGTTCGCCGCGCTGCCCCGGTACACGGTTGCGGGGTGGGGCGTGCTGGGCGTCTTCGCCTTCCTGACGCTGGTGGGGCCGGAGTTGAAGGTCGGGCAGTACCTGCTGGACCTCTCGCCGTTCAGCCAGGTGCCCAAGCTGCCCGGTGCCGCCTTCGCCGCGACGCCGCTGGTGGTGATGGGCGTGCTGGCCCTGCTCGGCCTGCTCGCCGCGCTGGCCGCCTTCCGCCGCCGCGACCTGCTCGCGTAGCGGAGGTGGTCCGTCCGCGGCGGTCCGTTCGAGCTGGTCCGTGCGAGCTGGGCGGCTAAGGGGCCGGGTGGGGGAGTTAGGGGTTCTGCCGAGGACCCGGGCCTTCCTACCCTGAACTCCATTCCGGAGGCGGCTCGTTCGCCGCCTCCGGTCCCGCACCCCGACCCCGCGCGTCGGCGGTTCCCGCGCCGATGCGTCCAAGGAGCTGTTCGATGAGTACTTCCGCCCCGGACCAGGAGCTCTGGATCCGGCGTTACCAGCCGTCCGCGGACGGCGGCCTGCGCCTGGTCTGCTTCGCGCACGCCGGAGGGTCGGCGAGCTTCTTCCACAAGCTCTCCGCGCTGCTCGCGCCCGAGATCGAGGTGCTGGCCGTGCAGTACCCCGGCCGGCAGGACCGGCGGGGCGAGCCCCTGGCCGAGAGCATCGACGCGCTGGCGCGGCCGATCGCCGCGGTGGTGGCCGGGCTGGGCGAGCAGCCGTACGCGTTCCTCGGGCACAGCATGGGCGCCATCGTGGCCTACGAGGTCGCGCGCCGGCTCGGCGAGCAGGGCGCGCCCGGCCCGCTGCACCTGATCGCCTCCGGCCGCCGCGCCCCCTCCCGCTACCGGCCCGGCGACGTGCACCTGCGGGACGACGAGGGCCTGCTGGACGAGCTGCGCTCGCTCGGCGGCACCGACGAGCGGCTGCTCGCCGATCCGGAGATCCGCCAGATGGCGATCGGGCCCACCCGCAGCGACTACAAGGCCGTCGAGACCTACCAGGAGGCGCCCGGGTTCAAACTGTCCTGCCCGGTGACGGTCCTGGCCGGCACCGAGGACCCGCACACCACGCTGGAGGAGGCCGCAGCCTGGGCCGAGCACACCAGCGCGGGTTGCGAGCTGCTGACCTTCCCCGGCGGCCACTTCTTCCTCGACGAGCAGCGGCCCGAGGTCGCCGAAGCGATCCGTGGCACCCTGCGCGGCCCGGTCGGGGCCTGAGCCCGCCGGGGTCGGCTCCGGGGCGACTCGGATCCGACCCCGGCGACCGGCCGCGACCTCGGCGTGGACTGGGTCAGTGGGGTGCTCAGGCGCGGACCACCTCCGCCTGTGGGCCGGTGTACAGGACCAGGGCGAGCTTGGCCCGGTCCTTGACGCCCACCTTGCGGTACATCCGGGTCAGGTGCTGCTCGACCGTACTGACCGTGATGTAGAGCTGTTTGGCGATCTCGCTGTTCGTGTGGCCGAGCGCCACCAGGTCGGCGACCCGCTGCTCCGCGTCGGTCAGGACCACCGCCGGGCCCTGTGGTTCGGCCTCGGGGCGGTCACAGTCGGCCGGGAGCAGCCGGCTGAGCGGCCGGGCCTGGCAGGTGTCCGCGATCGTGCGGGCCTGGGAGCCGATCACCCGGGCCCGGCGGGTCTCGCCCACGGTGTTGTACAGCTCGGTCAGATCGGCGAGCGCGCGGGCCAGTTCGTAGCGGTCCCCGCTCTCCTGGAGCGCGTCCACGGCCTGCCGCAGCAGGATCAGGCGCCGACGCGGTTCGTGGGTGGCCGCCAGCAGGCGCAGCGTGGCGCCGCGGCTGCGCTGGGAGTCGCCGGTGTCGCCGCGGCTCAGCTCCTCCTCCAGCACGGCGCGGGCGCGCTTGCGCTCGCCCATCCGCAGCCAGGCCTCGCCCGCGTCGTTGCGCCAGGCGATCAGGCCCGGCACGTCCACGCCCCAGCGGCCCATCAGCTCGCCGCAGCCCTGGAAGTCGCTCAGCGCGCCGTCCCAGTCCCCGACCGCGAGGCTGTGCCGGCCGCGCGCGTGCAGGTAGTGCAGGCCGCCGCGGCTCTGCAGTCCCGCCTCGGGCAACGGCAGGTAGAGCAGGTCGGTGGCCTCGTCGTCGCGGCCCATCGAGGTGAGCGCGATCAGCAGGCTGGCCAGCGGAGCGCCCAGTGCCACGCCCCACTCCTCGGCCGGCACCGCCTCGAACGCGGCGCTCGCGTGCCGCACCGCCCCGGGCAGGTCGCCCAGGCGCACGCAGATCTCGGCGCGCAGCGCGTGCAGCCGCGCCCCGCTGCCGCGCTCGCCGCGCTCGTGCGCCGCGCCGATCAGCTCGTCGCAGTGCGGCGCGGCCAGTGCGGGGCGTTCGGCGTAGGTCAGCGCGAGCAGCGCGCACTCGATCGTGTCCAGGTCGGTGCCGTCCAGCCGGGTGCCCTGCAGGATCCGCTCCGCCTTGCGCACCACGCGCTCGGACGGGCCCTGGGCCAGTACCGCGTCCAGCACCGCCGCCGCGTCGTGGCGGCGCCGGCTCTCGGTGCTGGGCGGCGCGCCGAGCCGTTCGGCCGCGCCCGCCTCGCCGCCGGGCAGCAGCTCCAGCAGCGGCGGGTAGGAGCAGCGCAGCCAGGAACGGGCCGCGTGCAGCTCTGCACCCGCCTGGGCGGTGTCCTCGTGTGCCGTGCCTGCCGTGCCGCCCGTGCCTGCCGTGCCTGCCGGGCCCGGTGCGGACAGCTGGGTCAGCGCCTCCCGGGCCGCCTCGAAGCGGCCGTACCCCAGCAGCACCCGCACCAGTGCCAGCACGTCGTCGCCGCGCAGGTGGCCCTCGCGCACCGCCTGCAGGAGCTCGGTGACCCGCTGCTCGGGAACGCCCGGGCCCATCCGCAGCCGGGCTCGCAGCAGCGCCGTCCTGATCCGTGCCAGCTCGGCCTGGTCGGCGCTCAACTCGCAGGCCAGGCAGAGGTAGTCGACCGCGGTGGCGGCGCGGCCCTCGGCCAGTGCGAGGGTGGCCGCCGCGTCCAGCACCGGCACCGCCCACGGGGTGCGCAGGCCGCCGCCCGCCAGCAGGTGCTCGGCCACGGCGGAGGCCGAACCCCCTTGGGTGTAGGTGATCTTGGCGGCCTGGCGGTGCAGGAGAGCGGCGGCCTCCGGTTCGACGTCGGCCAGCACGGCGGCGGCCGCCGCCGGATGGCGGTAGCGCCCCTGGGCCAGGACACCCGCGGCCTCCAGCGCGGCCAGGCAACGGCCCACCTCCGTGGCGTCCAGGTCGAGCAGTCGCCCGATCGACTCGGGCCCGCCGAGTACGGCCAGGGCCTGCGCCACCCGTGCCGCCGGCGGGCGGCTGCGCTGCAGGCAGGAGAGCACCGCCTGCCCGTACGCCTCGGCGGCGGTGAGCGGCGCACTGGTCGCCGTGCTCTCACGGGCCTTGCCGTCGCTGGTCGTTGTACCCTCCTGGCCTGTGCTGCCGCGGCCTGTGCCGCCGTGGCCGGCCTCCTGGAGGTCGTCCAGTACCCCGGCGAGCAGCAGCGGATTGCCGCCGCTCACCCGCGCCGCCCATGGCGCGACCCGCTCCGCGGGCTCCTCGCCGAGCCGCTCCGCCACCACCTGGCGCACCTGCGCCGGTCCGAGCGGTGCCAACCGCAGGCTACGGGCCTGTGGTTGGCGCAGCAGCTCCAGCAGGAAGTCGGCGCCGTGGTCCACCGGCCGGTCGCCATGGCCGAAGACCGCCAGGACGGCGGTGCTGCGCACCCGGCGGGCCAGGTAGGCCAGGCAGGCCAGCGAGGCGGCGTCGGCTTGGTGCACGTCGTCCACCAGGATCGCCAGCGGCCGGGACCCGGCCAGGCCGAGCAGGACCGTGCAGAGCGAGTCGACGATCTGCGCGTCGGCCGCCGACAGCCTGGCCGGCCGGCCTGGCTGAGGTGCCGTCATATGTGCTGCGCCGACCGCGATCAGCTGGTCCACCCGGTCGTCGAGCGGGGCCGAGCGGACCGCATGGCAGCTGTGCAGGAGCTGGGCGACCACGCCCAGCGCGATGCCGCTCTCGGGCTCGGAGGCGACGGCGCTCAGGACCAGCGCGCCGCTCGCCCGGAGCCGGCGGGCGAACCCGGCCAGCAGCGTGCTCTTGCCCACCGCGACCGGTCCGCCGACCAGGGCCACGCCGCCTTCGCCGGATGCCGCTCGATCGAATAAACCGGTGAGAGTGACCAACGCGTCCGAGTGCTCGTACGCGTTCACAGTCCGCTCTCGCGGTGCGTGATTTCCGCCGCCTCGTGATGATGTCGCGGAGGTGTCGGTGCGTACCGGGACAAGATCGGAATACCCCGGTGGTGCTGATGGCACTGGATGGTCTCCATGTTCCTACCTTCGCTGCGTGAGGGCGGGGGTAACACGGGGGACGCGGTGTAGGAGACCGCGCGGAGCGCCTGCAGTTCGAGTGCCAACTGCATGGGAATAGTCCGGTCGCCTCCCCCGAGAGGCCGCGCAATTGCATCGGGACCAGGGCCGATCGATCGTATCAGGAGCCATCGGCCGTCCCTGGTCGATCTTGACGCAACCTTGCCCAGTATTCAGGTGAACATGCCAGACAACGATCGAATACGTCGCACTATCGGACATGTCGAGGCGGTGTGTCGTGGATGCGGGGGGCGCGGAGAAGGCGGGTGGATTTCGCGACCGCCGCGCGGGCCACGTACCGGCCCCTCGGGGTGCGCAGGGGTGCGAACAGGGGTGGCGCCCCTACCGGGCTCCTCGAAGACTGGGGCATATCCCGCAGCCCACTTCGCTAGGAGAGATCGGCGTGCCCGACGAGGCGACCCGCAAGGCCCTGGCGCTGGAGTACTGCCGCCGGATGAACGCCGGCGACGTCGAGAGCGTCCTCCAACTCTTCGCTCCCGACGTCGTCTTCGAGGACCCGGTGGGCTCCGGCGAGCAGGTCGGCCACGAGGCGCTGCGCGCCCACCTCACCCGCGCGATCGTCGACGACCGCGTCCAAGAGCGGCCCGGCACCCCGGTCACCGCGCACGACGGCAAGACCGTCGTGCTGCCCGCCACCATCGAGCTGCGCCCGCGCAGTTACCCGAAGCCGATCGAGATCTCGATCATCGGGATCGTGCAGGTGGGCGACGACGGCCTGGTGCACGACCTGCGCGCGCTGTGGGGCAACACGGACCTGCGCGTACTCGACTGACCCCACCCCCCGCACCCCCACGCACTTCGATCGCCGACCGGAAGGACCGCAGAGATGACCGAGGTTCCGGCTGTGGCCAGGCCGCTTCCCACCGCGCGCCGCACGCCACTTGACCCGCCGCCGGAGCTGATGGAGCGTCAGCGCGAGTGCCCGGTCAGCCGGCTGTCCTACCCGGACGGCAGTGAGGGCTGGCTGATCACGGGCTACGACCAGGTCCGCGCGGCCCTGGCCGACCTGCGCTTCAGCTCGCAGAAGGACCTGCTGCACTCGCCGCTCAACGCGCAGGAGCCGACCCCGGCCGAGCCCGGCTTCTTCCTCTACACCGATCCGCCGGAGCACACCAAGTACCGCCGCCTGCTGACCGGCCTGTTCACCATGCGCCGGATGAACCAACTGGCCGAGCGGGTTCAGGAGATCGCGCAGACCGCGCTGGACGCGATGGAGGCGGCCGGCCCGCCGGTCGACCTGGTGCCCGCGTTCGCGGTGGCCCTCCCGTCGCTGCTGATCTGCGAGTTGCTCGGCGTCCCGTACGAGGACCGCGAGGTCTTCCAGCACAACTCCACGGTGATCCTGGACACGAACACGCCGCACGAGCAGGCGTATGCGGCGCTCGAGGCGATACAGACGTACCTCGCCGGCCTGGTCGAGCGGCGCCGGGGCGCCGAACCCTCGGACGACATCCTCGGCGGACTGGCCGCGCAGCAGGAGCTGACCGTCGAGGAGGTCACCAACATCTGCTTCCTGCTGCTGGCGGCCGGCCACGACACCACCGCGAACATGCTCTCGCTGGGCACCTACGCGCTGCTGACCAACCCCGACCAGCTGGCCAAGCTGCGCTCCGGCGAGACCACGATGGAGAGCGCCGTCGAGGAGCTGACGCGCTACCTGACGGTCAACCACTACGGCCCTCTCCGCGCCGCCCGCGAGGACTTCGAGTTCGAGGGCTGCCCGATCAAGGCGGGCGAGACGATCACCCTGTCGGCCTTCGCCGCGAACCGGGACCCGAACCACTACCCCGACCCCGACCGCCTCGACTTCGACCGTGGCGGTCGCGGCCAACTCTCCTTCGGGCACGGCATCCACCAGTGCATCGGGCAGCAACTGGCCCGGATCGAGATGCGGATCGGCTTCGAGGCGCTGCTCGCCCGTTTCCCCGGACTGCGGTTGGCCGTGCCGGCCGATCAGGTCCCGATGCGCGACTCGTCGCTGATCTACGGCGTCAGCTCGATGCCGGTGGCCTGGTAGGAGGTCCGGCAGATGCGTGTGGAGATCGACCGCGACCAGTGCTGCGGCGCGGGGACGTGCGTGTGGCAGGCGCCCGAGGTGTTCGACCAGGACGAGGCCGACGGCCTGGTCGTCCTGCTCACCTCCCAACCGTCCGAGACGCTGCACGAGGGCGTCCGCGAGGCGATCGGGCTCTGCCCCTCGGGGACGATCCGGCTCGCGGAGCGGTGAGCAGTCAGTAGTACGGCAGTCAGTAGTACGGCAATGAGCAGTACGGCAGTGAGCAGTGCGGCAGTGACGAGTGCGACCGGCTGAGAAACCGAAGGGCTTGAAATGCTGAGTGGGGTCCGTTCCGGCACCGACAGGTCCGCCGACCACCAGGCGGGCCGGGACCGCCGCGAGCCTATCGCCGTGGTGGGCATGTCCTGCCGGCTGCCCGGCGTGGACGGCCCCGGCGGCTTCTGGCAGCTGCTGCGCACCGGCGCCGACACCATCGCACCGCCCGCCGCCGACCGGCCGGGCATCGGTGGCGTGTCCGGCCTGGGCTCCTTCCTCCCCTCCGTCGACCGCTTCGACCCGGAGTTCTTCGGCATCTCCGCGCGCGAGGCCGCCGCGATGGACCCGCACCAGCGGCTGATGCTGGAGCTGAGCTGGGAGGCCCTGGAGGACGCGGGTACCGTGCCCGCCACGCTGGCCGGCTCGCGCACCGGGGTGTTCGTCGGCGCCTTCTCCGACGAGTACTCGATCCTGCTGCACGCGGGTGGCCCCGACGCGATCACCGCGCACAGCACCACCGGCCTGCACCGCAGCATCATTGCGAACCGGGTCTCCTACGTGCTCGGCGCCGGCGGCCCCAGCATGACCGTGGACACCGGCCAGTCCTCCTCGCTGGTCGCCGTCCACATGGCCTGCGAGAGCCTGCGCTCCGGCGAGTCGGAGACGGCTCTGGCCGGCGGGGTGAACCTGATCCTCTCCCCGGAGTCCACCGACCGGATGGAGCGCTTCGGCGCCCTGTCGCCCGACGGTCACTGCTACACCTTCGACGCCCGGGCCAACGGCTACGTCCGCGGCGAGGGCGGCGCGGTGCTGCTGCTCAAGCCACTCGCCCGCGCGCTCGCCGACGGCGACCGGATCCACTGCGTGATCCGCGCCAGCGCCGTCAACAACGACGGCGGCGGCGCCACGCTCACCGCCCCGAGCAGCACCGCCCAGCAGGCGGTGCTGCGCCGCGCGTACGAGCAGGCGGGCGTGGATCCGGCGGAGGTCGGTTACGTCGAACTGCACGGCACCGGCACCCCGGTCGGAGACCCGGCGGAGGCGGCCGCCCTGGGAGCCGTGCTCGGCGCCGCCCGCGCGGCGGACCAGCCGCTGGTGGTGGGCTCGGCGAAGACCAACGTCGGGCACCTGGAGGCGGCGGCGGGGGTGATCGGCCTGGTGAAGGCCGCCCTGGCGCTCACCCACCGGCAGATCCCGGCCAGCCTGAACTTCGCCCGGCCGAACCCCGACATCCCACTGGCCGACCTGAACCTGCGGGTGCAGACCGAACTGGCCGACTGGGAGCAGCCGGTGGGCCCGCGGATCGCGGGAGTGAGCTCGTTCGGCATGGGCGGGACGAACTGCCACGTCGTCCTGGAAGAGGCAGAGGCGGCGGTAGCGCAGGAGGGAGGTGTGGGTGCTGGGGCCGGGAGCGGAACTCTGCCTGTTCTGGTCAGCGGGCACACCGAACTGGCGCTGCGCGCCCAGGCCGCCCGCCTGGCCGACTTCCTGACCGAGGAGCCGGACGTCGCCCTGCCCGACTTTGCGTACTCGCTGGCCACCTCGCGCTCGCAGTTCGCCCACCGGGGTGTGGTGCTGGCCGCCGATCGCGCGCAGGTGGTGGCGGGCCTGGCGGCGCTGGCGGCGGGGGAGTCCGCCCCCGGCGTCGTCCAGGGTGCGGTGCGGTCTTCGGGGCGGGCGGTGTTCGTCTTCCCGGGGCAGGGTTCGCAGTGGCTGGGGATGGCGGCCGAGCTTCTCGACTCCTCCCCGGTGTTCGCGGAGCGGATGGCTGCGTGTGAGGCGGCGCTGGCGCCGTTCACGGACTGGTCGCTGAGCTCGGTGCTGCGTTCGGAGTCCGAGGAGTGGCTGGGCCGCGCCGACGTGGTGCAGCCGGCGCTCTGGGCGGTGATGATCTCGCTCGCCGCGCTGTGGCGTTCGTTCGGTGTGGAGCCGGCGGCGGTGGTGGGGCACTCGCAGGGTGAGATCGCGGCGGCGTGTGTGGCCGGTGCGCTCTCGCTGGAGGACGGTGCGAGGGTGGTGGCGCTGCGCGGCCGGGCGCTCATGGCGCTGGCCGGGAGCGGCGGCATGGTCCTGGTCTCGCTGCCGGTCGATCAGGTCGCCACCCTGATCGCCCCGTTCGCCGATCGCCTGGCGGTGGGCGCGATCAACAGCCCGCACTCCGTCACCGTCACCGGTGCCCCCGCGGCCCTCGACGAACTCCTCGCCGCCTGCGAGCAGCAAGGCGTCTGGGCGCGCCGGGTGCCGATCGACTACCCCTCGCACTCCGCGCAGGTGGAGTCGATCCGCGAGGAACTGCTGGCCGAACTGGCCGGCATCCGGCCGCAGGCCCCGCAGGTGCCGTTCTACTCGACGGTGACCGCCGCCCGGCTGGACAACACCGCACGGGACACCACCGTTCTGGACGCCGAGTACTGGTACGCCAACCTGCGCCAACCGGTTCGCTTCGAGGAGACCGTCCGCCTGCTCCTCGACGAGGGGCATGACGCGTTCATCGAGACCAGCGCCCACCCCGTGCTGACCACCGCCGTCCTGGAGACGATCGAGGCCACCGACCGCGACGCGGCCGCGCTCGGCACGCTGCGCCGCGGCGAAGGCGGATTCGAACGGTTCCTCACCGCCCTGGCCGAAGCGCACGCCGCCGGGGCCGAGATCGGCTGGCAGCCGCTTCTCACACCGACCGGGGCGACCCGGCTGACGCTGCCCACCTACGCGTTCCAGCGGCAGCGGTACTGGCTGGACGACACGAACGACACGGCCGGTATCGACGGGGGCTCCGCCGACACCGGCCGGCAACAGCCGGTGCTGGCCGCCCGCTTGGCCGCGCTGCCGGCCGAGGAACAGGAACAGGCCCTGCACGACCTGGTCCGCGCCCACACCGCGACCGTGCTCGCCCGCCCCGCGCTCACCGCGGCCGACGCCCAGCGCACGTTCAAGGACCTGGGCTTCGACTCGCCGACCGCCGTCGAGTTCCGCAACCGCGTCAACACCGACACCGGCCTGCGCCTGGCGACCACCCTCGCCTACGACCACCCCACCCCGGCCGCCGTCGCCCAGCACCTGGCCGCACTCCTGCTCGGCCCCGGCAAGGCGCCCGTAGCCGTGGCCCCGGCTGCGGTCGCGCTGCCGGTGGTGGACAACGAGCCGATCGCGATCGTCGGGATGGCCTGTCGGCTGCCTGGCGGGGTCGGCTCGCCGGAGGAGTTGTGGCGGCTGGTCGAGGAGGGCCGGGACGCGATCGGCGGGTTCCCCACCGACCGTGGCTGGGACCTCGATGCCCTCTACGACCCGGACCCGGCGCACCCGGGCACCAGTTACGCGCGCCACGGCGGCTTCCTCGACGACATCGCCGACTTCGACGCCGAGTTCTTCGGCATCTCGCCGCGCGAGGCGCTCGCCATGGACCCGCAGCAGCGGCTGCTGCTCGAATCCTCCTGGGAGGTCTTCGAGCGCGCCGGCATCGACCCGGCGCAGCTCAGGGCCAGCCGGACCGGGGTGTTCGTCGGAGCGATGAACCAGGACTACGGCGCCCGGCTCGACGAGGCCGCCGACGGCTCCGAGGGCTACCTGCTCACCGGCACCACCGGCAGCGTGCTCTCCGGCCGGCTCGCCTACTCCTTCGGCTTCGAGGGCCCGGCGGTGACGGTCGATACGGCGTGCTCGTCCTCGCTGGTCGCGCTGCACCTGGCGGTCCAGGCGCTGCGCGCCGGCGAGTGCTCGATGGCGCTCGCGGGCGGGGTGGCGGTGATGTCGAGCCCCGGCATGTTCGTGGAGTTCAGCCGTCAGCGCGGGCTGGCCCCCGACGGCCGGTGCAAGCCGTTCTCGACGGCTGCGGACGGCACCGCCTGGGCCGAGGGCGTCGGCGTGCTGCTGGTCGAGCGGCTCTCGGACGCGCGGCGCAACGGGCACCGGGTGCTGGCGGTGGTGCGTGGCAGTGCGGTCAACCAGGACGGCGCAAGCAACGGCCTGACGGCGCCGAACGGTCCCTCCCAGCAGCGGGTGATCCGCCAGGCACTGGAGAGCGCGGGCCTGGCGCCGCAGGACGTGGACGCGGTGGAGGCGCACGGGACGGGGACGACGCTCGGTGACCCGATCGAGGCGGAGGCGCTGATCGCGACCTACGGTCAGCGGCCGGACTCCGAATCGCGGCTCTGGCTGGGTTCGTTGAAGTCGAACATCGGCCATGCCCAGGCGGCGGCGGGCATCGCGGGTGTGATCAAGATGGTGCTGGCGATGCGTGCCGGTGTGCTGCCGAAGACGTTGCATGTGGATGCACCGTCTTCGCATGTGGATTGGTCGGCGGGTGCGGTGGAGTTGCTGACCGAGGCCCGCGCGTGGCCGGAGGCGGAGCGTCCGCGTCGGGCGGCGGTGTCCTCGTTCGGGATCAGTGGGACGAATGCGCATGTGGTGCTGGAGGGGGTTCCGGCGGAGGAGGGGGACGAGCTCTCGCCTGCTGTGTCGGGTGGGGTGCTGCCGTTCGTGGTGTCGGGGAAGTCGGAGGCGGCGCTGCGTGAGCAGGCGGTCGGGCTGGCCGACTTCCTGGGCGAGCGGCCGGACGTCGGCCTGGCCGACGTTGCGTTCTCGCTGCTGTCCTCGCGTTCGCAGTTCACCCATCGGGGGGTGGTGCTGGCTTCGGATCGTGCGGAGCTGGTGGCGGCCCTGGCGGTGGGGGAGTTCGTGCAGGGTGTGGCCTCGGTGGCGGGCCGGGTGGTGTTCGTCTTCCCGGGGCAGGGTTCGCAGTGGCTGGGGATGGCGGCCGAACTGCTGGATGCCTCGCCGGTGTTCGCGGAGCAGGTGGCTGCGTGTGAGGCGGCGCTGGCGCCGTTCGTGGACTGGTCGCTGACTTCGGTGCTGCGTTCGGAGTCGGAGGAGTGGCTGGCTCGGGTTGATGTGGTGCAGCCGGTGTTGTGGGCGGTGATGGTTTCGCTCGCTGCGCTGTGGCGCTCCCACGGTGTGGAGCCCGCCGCGGTGGTGGGTCACTCGCAGGGGGAGATCGCGGCGGCGTGTGTGGCCGGTGCGCTCTCGCTGGAGGACGGCGCGAGGGTGGTGGCGCTGCGCAGCCGGGCGCTGCTGGACCTGGCCGGTACCGGCGGCATGGCCTCGATCGCGCTGCCGTCCGCTCAAGTTGCCGAGCTGATCGTGCCGTTCGGCGATCGCCTGTCGATTGCGGCGCACAACGGCCCGAGCTCCGTCACCGTCTCCGGCGAGCCGGGTGCCCTGGACGACCTCCTGACCATGTGCGAGCGGCAGGGCATCTGGGCGCGTCGGGTGCCGGTGGACTACGCCTCGCACTCGGCGCAGGTGGAGCCGATCCGCGAGTCGTTGATCGAGGCGCTCGCCGGGATCGAACCGCGTGCAGCGCAGGTGCCGTTCTACTCGGCGGTGACCGCTTCCCGCCTGGACACCGCCACGCTCGACGCCGAGTACTGGTACACCAATCTGCGTCAGACCGTGCGGTTCGAGGAGACCGTCCGCCTGCTCCTGGAGCAGGGCCATGACGCGTTCATCGAGACCAGCGCCCACCCCGTGCTCACCACCGCGATCGAGTCGACCGACGATCAGGCGGCCGTGCTCGGCACGCTGCGCCGAGGCGAGGGCGGACCGAGTCGCTTCCTCACCGCGCTCGCCGAGGCCCATGTCCGTGGCCTCGCCGTCGACTTCGCCGTGCCCGTCACCCAGTGCATCGATCTGCCGACGTACGCGTTCCAGCGCCGCCGCTACTGGCTTCAGGCGCCTCCGGGTGTTCGGGGCGGGTTGGGTGCGGTGGGGCTGCGGGATGCGGAGCATCCGCTGCTGGGTGCGTGTGTGGAGTCGGCGGATGGCGGCGTGCTGCTGACCGGGCGGTTGTCGTTGGCGGCGCAGCCGTGGCTGGCGGATCACGCGGTGGCGGGTACGGTGCTGTTGCCGGGGACGGCGTTTGTGGAGCTGGCGGTGCGGGCCGGCGATGTGGTCGGCTTCGGCCGCATCGACGAACTCGCCCTCGAAGCGCCGTTGGTGATACCGCGCCATGGTGGCGTGCGGATCCAGGTCACGGTCGGTGCGGCCGAGGCCGACGGCTCGCGGGTCGTGCAGGTGTTCTCGCAGCATGAGGAGGAGACGGCGCAGTCGGGCTGGACCCGCCACGCCGCAGGCACCCTGTCGGAGCGCGGTGCCGACCCGGACGTCTCGTTCGCCGCCGCGCAGTGGCCCCCGGTTGGTGCACAGAACGTCGAGCTGGACGACTTCTACGACGACCTGGCGGCACGTGGTTACGAGTACGGCCCCGCGTTCCAGGGTCTGCGTGGGGTCTGGCGTTCGGGTGAGGATGTCTACGCCGAGGTGGCGTTGCCCGCCGAGCAGCGGGTGGAGGCCGCGCGCTTCGGCCTCCACCCCGCGCTGCTCGACGCCGCACTGCACGCCATCCTGCCCAGCGGCGCGGCGCCCGCGAGCGCCCCGGACTCGGTGCGCCTGCCGTTCGTCTTCAAGGATCTGACGCTCTTCGCCGGAGCCGCCTCGCAGGTCCGGGTACGGCTGACGCCGACCGGCCCGGACACCGTCCGCGTGCTGCTGGCCGACGCCGTCGGTGTGGCGGTGGCCTGCGTCGAGGCGCTGACGCTGCGCCCGATCGCCACTGAGGCGCTCGCCGCCTCGACCGTGGCGCCGGAGGACGCGCTGTTCCAGGTCGAATGGCTCCCGGCCGAGGCCGGCGCCGTGCCGTTCGCCGGCAGCGTCGTCGAACTCGACCCGGATGAAGTCGACTTGGACGCGGTGGCGGCGGCGGCCGACGGCGTTCCCGAGATCCTCGTCCTGCCGTGCATCAGCGGGCAGGGGGTGCGGGACGGCGGCGCGGATGCGGCTCGTCGTGCCGTGGCGGATGTGCTGGCGGTGGTGCGGGGCTGGTTGGCCGATGAGCGGTTCGCTGGGTCGCGGCTGGTGGTGGTGACGCGGGGTGCGGTGGGTGTGTTGGGCGTCTCCGACCTGGCGGCTGCGCCGGTGTGGGGTCTGCTGCGGTCGGCAGCGACCGAGCATCCCGGCCGTTTCACCCTCGTGGACCTCGACGACGATGGGGATGGCCTGGCAGCGGCGTTGGCGTGTGGCGAGGCTCAGGTGGCGGTGCGTGGGGGCGCGGTGCTGGTGCCGCGTCTGGTCCGCGCCGCTGTGGAGACGAGCCAGGGTGTCTCGTTCGGGACTGGCACGGCGCTGATCACCGGTGGCACCGGCACGCTCGGTGCGCTGGTCGCCCGGCACCTGGTGACCGAGCACGGGGTGCGCAGTCTGGTGCTGCTCAGCCGTCGCGGCCCGGAGGCGCCCGGTGCGCAGGAGCTGGTGGCCGAACTGGCTGAACTCGGCGCCCGGGTGGTGGTCGAGGCGTGTGACGCCGCCGACCGTGAGACTCTGGTGGCCGTCCTCGCCCGCGTCCCGGCCGATGCCCCGCTGACGGCCGTCGTCCACGCGGCCGGCGTCCTCGCCGACGGTCTGGTCGAGTCGATGACCCCGGAGCAGCTGGATCTCGTGCTCCGCGCCAAGATCGACGGCGCAGTCAACCTGCACGAGCTCACCCAGGGCCAGGACCTCGCCGCCTTCATCCTCTTCTCCTCCGTCTCGGGCATCCTGGGTGGCCCCGGCCAGGCCAACTACGCCGCCGCGAACACCTACCTTGACGCCCTCGCCGCTCACCGCCGCGCCGCCGGCCTGCCCGCCACCTCCCTTGCCTGGGGCCTGTGGGACGAGGCCAGCGGCATGACCGGCGCGATGAGCGAGGCCGACCGGCGGCGGCTGAGCCGCCTGGGCGTCGCGCCGGTCGCCTCGGACCGGGGCCTGCGCCTGTTCGACGCCGCGCTGGCACGCGATGCGGCGCTACTGGTACCCGCCGCCCTCGACCTCCCGGCGGTGCGCGGCCAGGCCAGGGACGGATCGCTGCCGAGCATGCTGCGCGGCCTCGTCCGCACCCCGCCGCGCCGCGCGGCGAGCAGCACCGCCGCCGCCCCGGAGACCCGTTCAGCCCTGGAGCAGCGCCTCGCCGCCCTCGCGAGCGAGGCCGAGCGCGAGCGCGTGCTGCTGGACGTGGTGCGCGAGCAGGTCGCCACCGTGCTCGGCCTGCCGGCGGGTACGGCCGTCGAGGCCGGCACCACGTTCAAGACGCTGGGCTTCGACTCGCTCACCGGGCTCGACCTGCGCAACCGGCTGAACGCGGCCACCGGCCTGCGCCTGCCCGCCACGCTGGTGTTCGACTGCCCGACCCCGGCGGCGCTGCTGCGCGTGGTCCGCGCCGAACTGCTAGGCACGGAGCCGGAGTCGGTGCCCGCCGCCGGGTCTGCTGCCCTGGTGGCGGACGACGAGCCGATCGCGATCGTCGCCATGGCCTGCCGCTACCCGGGCCAGGTGGCCTCGCCGGAAGACCTGTGGCGGCTCGTCGCCCAGGGGCAGGACGTCATCGCACCGTTCCCCGCCGACCGCGGCTGGGATCTGGAGGGCCTCTACGACCCGGATCCCTCGGTCTCCGGGACGAGTTACGCCCGCGAGGGCGGATTCCTCTACGAGGCGGGCGAGTTCGACGCCGGGTTCTTCGAGATCTCGCCGCGCGAGGCGCTCGCCATGGACCCGCAGCAGCGCCTGCTGCTGGAGACCTCCTGGGAGCTCTTCGAACGCGCGGGCATCGACCCGATCGCGCTGCGCGGCAGCCGCACCGGCGTCTTCGTCGGCGTGATGTACCACGACTACGCGTCGGGGATGCAGCAGGTGCCCGACGGCGTCGATGGCTACCTGCTGATGGGCAACGCCGGTAGCGCCGCCTCCGGCCGGCTCTCGTACACCTTCGGCTTCGAGGGCCCGGCGGTCACCGTGGACACCGCCTGCTCCTCCTCCCTGGTGGGCCTGCACCTGGCCGTCCAGGCGCTCCAGCGTGGCGAGTGCGCGATGGCGCTGGCCGGCGGTGTCACCGTGATGTCCACGCCCGAGGTCTTCGTCGAGTTCAGCCGCCAGCGCGGCCTGTCGCCCGACGGGCGCTGCAAGGCCTTCGCGGCCGCGGCGGACGGGACCGGCTGGTCCGAGGGTGTCGGTGTGCTGCTGGTCGAGCGGCTCTCGGACGCGCGGCGCAACGGGCACCAGGTGCTGGCGGTGGTGCGCGGTACGGCGGTGAACCAGGACGGCGCGAGCAACGGTCTGACGGCGCCGAACGGCCCCTCGCAGCAGCGGGTGATCCGCCAGGCACTGGAGAGCGCGGGCCTGGCGCCGCAGGACGTGGACGCGGTGGAGGCGCACGGCACCGGCACCACGCTCGGCGACCCGATCGAGGCGCAGGCGCTGATCGCCACCTACGGTCAGCAGCGAGACGCCGAATCCCCGCTGTGGCTCGGCTCGTTGAAGTCGAACATCGGCCACACCCAGGCGGCGGCGGGTGTCGGTGGCGTGATCAAGATGGTGATGGCGATGCGCGAGGGCGTGTTGCCGCGCACGTTGCACGTGGACGAGCCGTCGTCGCATGTGGACTGGTCGGCGGGTGCGGTCGAGCTGCTGACCGAGGCCCGGCCGTGGCCGGAGACGGGCCGGCCGCGTCGCGCCGGTATCTCCTCGTTCGGCGCGAGCGGCACCAACGCGCACGTCGTCATCGAGCACGTGCCCGCACCGGCACAGGAGTTCACGCAGGAACCGGAGCCGGCCTCGGTCGTGCCGTGGCTGCTGTCGGCGAAGTCCGACGAGGCCCTGCGGGCGCAGGCGGCCGCGCTCGGCGCCCACCTGCGGGAGAATCCGGAGCTCGACCTGACGGTGGCGGCCTCGGCGCTGGCCACCACGCGCGCCGCGCTGGACGAGCGCGCCGCCGTCCTCGCCTCCTCCCGCGCCACGCTGCTGAGCGGTCTGGACGCGATCACGGCGGGCGAGAGCGC
The DNA here is from genome assembly GCF_057158765.1 of Kitasatospora sp. NEAU-69. NCBI lineage: Bacteria > Bacillati > Actinomycetota > Actinomycetes > Kitasatosporales > Streptomycetaceae > Kitasatospora > Kitasatospora sp. NEAU-69. Next base: position 10,221 of record NZ_JBWXUE010000038.1, on the reverse strand, counting down.
GGCCGGCGTCGTCCGTGGCTCTGCTCTCGGAGCGGGTGGCCTCGCGTTCCTGTTCACCGGTCAGGGCAGTCAGCGGGTCGGTATGGGACGGGAGTTGTGCGAGCGGTTCCCGGTCTTCGCCGAGGCGCTGGACGAGGTCTGCGCGCTCTTCGACCCGCTGTTGGAGCGGCCGTTGCGCGAGGTGATGTTCGACGACACCGAGAGTCTGCTGGGTGAGACGGTGTTCACCCAGGCGGCCCTGTTCGCGCTCGAAGTGGCGCTGTTCCGTTTGCTTGAATCGTTCGGTGTGCGGGCGGGCTTCCTGCTCGGCCACTCGATCGGTGAGCTGGCCGCCGCGCATGTCGCGGGGTTGTGGTCGCTGCCGGATGCGGTCACGGTGGTGGCCGCGCGTGGCCGGCTGATGCAGCAACTTCCCACCGGTGGTGCGATGGTGGCCGTGCAGGCCACCGAGGCCGAGGTCCTCGCCGCACTGGCTGAGGGGGCGGAGATCGCGGCCGTCAACGGCCCGGACTCCGTGGTGATCTCCGGTGACGAGGCGCCAGTGCTCGAAGTGGCGGCTCACTTCAAGGCGTTGGGCCGCAAGACCCGTCGTCTCACGGTCAGCCACGCGTTCCACTCGGCCCGGATGGAGCCGATGCTGGCGGAGTTCCGTTCCGTCCTGGAGAGCGTGGAGTTCGGCAGCGTGGAGCTGCCGATCGTCTCCAACCTCACCGGCGCCCTCGCCGCTCCCAGTGAACTCGCCACCGCCGACTACTGGGTGCGGCAGGTCCGCGAGGCGGTCCGGTTCGCCGACGGCGTCACCACCCTCGACGCCCAAGGCGCGCGCACCTTCGTCGAGTTGGGCCCCGACGGCGTGCTCACCGCGATGGCACAGGACTGCCTGCCGCCGCAGAGCGGTGCCGCGGCGGTGGCGGTGCTGCGCCGGGATCGCGCGGAGGGCGACGCGGTGCTCTCGGCGCTCGCGGCCGCGCACGTGCGCGGCCACCAGGTCGGGTGGGCGGCGGCGTTCCCGCAGGCCGTATCCCCGTACCGCGACCTGCCCACCTACGCCTTCCAGCACCAGCGCTACTGGCTCACCCGCGCCGCGTCCGCGGCTGCGGATGCTGCCGGGCTGGGCCTGGTGGCGGCCGGACATCCGCTGCTCGGCGCGAGCGTGCGCCTGGCGGGCAGCGACAGCGTCATGCTGACCGGGCGGATCTCGCTCCAGGCCCAGCCCTGGCTCGCCGATCACGCGGTGGCCGGCACGGTGCTGCTGCCCGGCACGGCCTTCGTGGAGCTGGCGGTCCAGGCGGGCGACCGGGTGGGCTGCCGCCGGGTCGAGGAGCTGACGCTGCGGGCACCGCTCGTGGTCCCCGAGCAGGGCGCGCTCGCGGTGCAGGTGTCCGTGGACCCGCCCGCGCAGCCGGGGCGGCGCGCGGTCGCCGTCTACGCCCGGGACGAGACCGCGGGCGACGACGGCGAGTGGACCTGCCATGCCTCCGGGTTCCTCGCCGAGGAGGCCGCGGCACCGGACTTCGACTTCGTACTCTGGCCGCCGGCTGGCGCGGAGCCGCTCGCCACCACCGACTTCTACCAGCAGGCCGCGGCGGCCGGATACCAGTACGGTCCCGCGTTCCAGGGCCTGCGTGCGCTGTACCGGGGCACGGCGGGCGAGCTCTTCGCGGAGGTGCAGCTCCCCGCCGGGCTTCCTGCCGGCCCGGGCACGGACGCGCACCCGGACGCGGGCCGTTACGGCGTGCACCCCGCGCTGCTCGACGCTGCCCTGCACGCCATGCTGCAGCCCGCTGCGGGCACCCCGCTCACGCAGGAAGGGCCGGGCCTGCGGCTTCCGTTCTCGTGGACCGGTCTGACGCTGCACGCCGCCGCCGCGTCGGCGCTGCGCGTGCGCCTGGCGCCGGTGGACGGGGACGCCGACGCGATCACGCTCCAGGCCGCCGACGGCACCGGAGCACCCGTGCTCTCGGTGGACGCGCTCGTGCTGCGCAGCGCGGACGCGACGCGGCTGGGCGGCGCTGTCGTGGTGGACTCGCTGTACCCCGTGCGCTGGACACCGATCGCCGACGGCCTGCGCGTTGACGGCCTGCCCGCCGACGAGCAGGGCGAGCTGACCGTCTTCGACTGCGCGCCGATCCCGGTCACCGCCGGGGCCGAGCACGAGGGCGTCCCCGGCCTCGCCGGCCTCGCCGACCTCGCATCGGCCGAGGCGCAGCGCCTGTTGGCAGCCGTGCAAGCCTGGTTGGCGGCGCAATCCGCCCAGGGCTCCGCAGCCGCCCCGGCCACAGATGACTCCGGTGCCCCGGCCGCTTCGGCGTCGAGGTTCGTCGTGGTCACGCACGGCGCGGTGGCGGTGGCGCCGGGCGATGTGGTGTCCGACCTGGCGCATGCGCCCGTCTGGGGTCTGGTGCGCTCGGCGCAGAGCGAGCACCCCGGCCGCTTCGTGCTGATCGACACCGATGACACTGCCGACTCGATCGCCGCACTGCCATCCGCACTGGCCTCGGCGCTGTCCTCCGCGCTGGCAGCCGCGCCGGCGAGCGGCGAACCGCAGCTGGCGCTGCGCGATGGCGCGCTGCTCGCCCCCCGGCTGACCCGGACCGCCGCCTCCGGCGCGCTGCTTCCGCCGCCCGGTTCGTGGCGGCTGGACACGGCCGGTGCCGGCACCCTGGAGAACCTGGCGCTGGTCGCGGCCCCGGAGGCCGAACAGGAGCTGGCCGCCGGGCAGGTGAGGATCGCGGTCCGCGCGGCGGGTCTGAACTTCCGCGATGTGCTGATCGCGCTCGGCATGTACCCGGGTGCGGCCTCGATGGGCGGCGAGGGTGCGGGCGTCGTGGTCGAGGTCGGGCCCGGGGTGGCCGATCTCGCGGTCGGCGATGCGGTGTTCGGGATGCTGGCGTCCTTCGGCCCGCTGGCCGTGGCCGATCCGCGCACCCTCGTGAAGCTGCCCGCGCACTGGTCCTTCGAGCAGGGCGCCTCGGTGCCGATCGTCTTCCTGACCGCCTACCTCGGCCTGGTGGAACTCGCCGCGCTGCAGCCGGGTGAGCGGGTGCTGATCCACGCGGGTGCGGGTGGCGTCGGGATGGCCGCCATCCAACTGGCCCGCCACCTGGGCGCGGAGGTCTTCGCGACCGCCAGCGAGGGCAAGTGGGAGACCCTGCGCGGGCTCGGCTTGGACGAGGCACACATCGCCTCCTCCCGCACCCTCGATTTCGAGCAGAAGATCCGTACGGCCACCGACGGCCGTGGCGTGGACGTGGTCCTCAACTCCCTTGCGGGAGAGTTCATCGACGCCTCACTGCGGCTGCTCACCCCCGGCGGCCGGCTGCTGGAGATGGGCAAGACCGACCCGCGCGACCCGCAGTGCGTCTCCCAGGACCACCCGGGGGTCTCGTACCAGGCGTACGACCTGCTGGATGCGGGGCCCGAGCGGATCTCGGTGATGCTGGCCGAGCTGCTCGGCCTGTTCGCCGCCGGCACGCTCTCCCCGATTCCGGTGCGTGCGTGGGACGTTCGGCGGGCACCGGATGCGTTCCGCTTCATGTCCCAGGCCCGGCACACCGGCAAGCTCGTGCTGCGGATGCCGACCCCACTCGACCCCGACGGCACCGCGCTGATCACCGGCGGCACCGGCACCCTCGGTGCCCTGGTCGCCCGCCACTTGGTGACCGAGCACGGCCTGCGCAGTCTGGTGCTGCTCAGCCGTCGCGGGCTCGACGCCCCCGGTGTGTGGGAGCTGGTGGCCGAACTGGCCGAGCTGGGCGCCCGGGTGGTGGTCGAGGCGTGTGACGCCGCCGATCGCGAGGCGCTCGCGGATGTGCTGGCGCGGATTCCGGCCGAGGCACCACTGACGGCCGTCGTGCACGCGGCCGGCGTCCTCGCCGATGGTCTGATCGAGTCGATGACCGCGGACCAGGTGGAGCGCGTGCTGCGCGCCAAGGTGGACGGTGCGGTCAACCTGCACGAGCTGACGAGCAGTCAGGATCTCTCCGCGTTCGTGCTGTTCTCCTCCGTCGCGGGCCTGTTCGGCACCCCGGGGCAGGCCAACTACGCGGCCGCGAACACCTTCCTGGACGCGCTCGCCGCCCGCCGCCAGGCTGAGGGCCTGCCCGCCACCTCGGTGGCCTGGGGCCTGTGGGCCGAGGCCAGCGCGATGACCGGCCAGCTCAGCCGCCAGGACCTGGCCCGGATGCGCCGCACCGGCATCGCCGCGCTCTCCGCCGAACAGGGCCTGGCCCTGCTGGACGCGGCGCTGGCCACCGGCGAGCCCAACCCGGCGGCCGTCCGCCTGGACCACGCCGCGCTGCGCGCCGCCGCAGCCTCCGGTGCGCTGCCCGCACCGCTGCGCGGTCTGGTCCGCACCCAGGCGCGCCGCATCGCGCAGGCCGAAGTCGTGCGTGAGGAGTCCTCGTTGGCGCTGCGGCTGGCCGGGCTGCCGGCCGCCGAGCAGGACCAGCTGCTGACCGATCTGGTGCGGACCCAGGCCGCCATGGTGCTCGGCCACGCCACGGCCGACCTGATCGCAGCCGAGCAGACGTTCAAGTCGGCGGGCTTCGACTCGCTGGCCGCCGTCGAGCTGCGCAACCGGCTGGGCGCCGTGACCGCGCTGCACCTGCCCAGCACCCTGACCTTCGACTACCCGACCCCGGCCGCGCTGGCCGGCTTCCTGCGCGAACAGTCGCTCGGTACGGCCGCTGCCGCCGTCCCTGTGGCCCCGGCGGTCACGCTGCAGGCGGTGGACAACGAGCCGATCGCGATCGTCGGGATGGCCTGCCGGTTCCCCGGTGGGGTCGGCTCGCCGGAGGAGTTGTGGCGGCTGGTCACCGAGGGCCGTGACGCGATCGGCGAGTTCCCGACCGACCGCGGCTGGGACCTGGAGGGCATCTACGACGCCGACCCCGACAGCTCGGGCAAGACCTACGCGCGCCACGGCGGGTTCCTGGACGCGGTCGCCGACTTCGACGCGGACTTCTTCGGCATCTCCCCGCGCGAAGCGCTCGCCATGGACCCGCAGCAGCGGCTGCTGCTCGAATCCTCCTGGGAGGCGATCGAACGGGCCGGCATCGACCCGGCGCAGCTGAAGGCGAGTACGACCGGTGTCTTCATCGGCGCGGTCTCGCAGGACTACGGGCCACTGCTGAGCCGCAGGCCGGAGACGGTCGAGGGCTACCGCCTGACCGGCACCACCGGCAGCGTCGCCTCGGGCCGGCTGGCCTACTCCTTCGGCTTCGAGGGACCGGCGGTGACGGTCGATACGGCGTGCTCGTCCTCGCTGGTCGCGTTGCACCTGGCGGTCCAGGCGCTGCGCGGCGGCGAGTGCTCGATGGCGCTGGCGGGCGGTGCGACGGTGATGTCGAGCCCGGACATGTTCGTGGAGTTCAGCCGTCAGCGCGGGCTGGCCCCTGACGGCCGCTGCAAGGCCTTCGCCGATGGCGCGGACGGCACGGCGTGGGCCGAGGGTGTCGGTGTGCTGGTGCTGGAGCGGCTGTCGCAGGCGCGGCGCAACGGGCACCGGGTGCTGGCGGTGGTGCGTGGCAGTGCGGTGAACCAGGACGGTGCGAGCAACGGCCTGACGGCGCCGAACGGGCCTTCGCAGCAGCGGGTGATCCGCCAGGCGCTGGCGAACGCGGGTGTGGCGGCCGACCAGGTCGATGTGGTCGAGGCACATGGGACGGGTACGACGCTCGGTGACCCGATCGAGGCGCAGGCGCTGCTCGGGACGTATGGGCAGGGGCGCGCTGCCGAGCGGCCGTTGTGGCTCGGGTCGCTGAAGTCGAACATCGGTCACGCGCAGGCTGCTTCGGGTGTGGGCGGCGTGATCAAGATGGTGATGGCGCTGCGTGCGGGCGTGCTGCCGCGCACCTTGCACGTGGATGCGCCGTCTTCGCATGTGGATTGGTCGGCGGGTGCGGTGGAGTTGCTGACCGAGGCCCGGCCGTGGCCGGAGGCGGAGCATCCGCGTCGGGCGGCGGTGTCCTCGTTCGGGATCAGTGGGACGAATGCGCATGTGGTGCTGGAGGGGGTTCCGGCGGAGGAGGAGGGTGTCTCTGCGAGCGTGGCAGGTGGTGTGCTGCCGTTCGTGGTGTCGGCGAAGTCGCCCGCCGCCCTGCACGCACAGGCCGTCCGCCTGGCCGACTTCCTGAGCGAGCACCCGGACGTCGCTCTGGCCGACGTTGCGTTCTCGCTGGCGTCCTCGCGTGCGGTGATGGAGCAGCGGGGGGTGGTGCTGGCTTCGGATCGTGCGGAGCTGGTGGCGGCTCTGGCGGCGGGGGAGTTCGTTCGGGGTGTGGCCTCGTCGGCCGGCCGGGTGGTGTTCGTCTTCCCCGGTCAGGGTTCGCAGTGGCTGGGGATGGCGGCCGAACTGCTGGATGCCTCGCCGGTGTTCGCGGAGCGGATCGCTGCGTGTGAGGCGGCGCTGGCGCCGTTCACGGACTGGTCGTTGAGCTCGGTGCTGCGTTCGGAGTCGGAGGAGTGGCTGGCCCGGGTCGATGTGGTGCAGCCGGTGTTGTGGGCGGTGATGGTTTCGCTCGCTGCGCTGTGGCGCTCCCATGGTGTCGAGCCCGCCGCGGTGGTGGGTCACTCGCAGGGGGAGATCGCCGCCGCCTGTGTGGCCGGTGCACTCACACTGGAGGACGGCGCGAAGGTGGTGGCGCTGCGCAGCCAGGCGATCCTCGCGTTGGCGGGCAGTGGCGGGATGGCGTCGGTCTCGCTGCCGGTGGATGAAGTCGCTGAGCTGATCGTGCCGTTCGGTGAGCGCCTGTCGGTGGCGGCGGTGAACGGTCCGGCCTCCGTCACGGTGGCGGGCGAACCGGCCGCGCTCGACGAGCTGTTGGCACTCTGCGAGCAGCGCGACATCTGGGCGCGTCGGGTGCCGGTGGACTACGCCTCGCACTCCGCACAGGTCGAGCCGATTCGTGAACGGCTGCTGGCCGAACTGGCCGGGATCGAACCGCGTGCAGCGCAGGTGCCGTTCTACTCGGCGGTGACCGCTACTCGCCTGGACACCACGACCCTCGACGCCGAGTACTGGTACACCAACCTGCGTCAGACCGTCCGTTTCGAGGAGACCGTCCGCCTGCTCCTGGAGCAGGGCCACGACGCCTTCATCGAGACCAGCGCCCACCCCGTCCTGACCACCGCGATCGAGTCCACCGCCCCCCAGGCCATCGTGCTCGGCACACTGCGCCGTGGTGAAGGCGGCCCGGAGCGCCTGCTGACCGCGCTCGCCGACGCATACGCCAACGGCGTCGCCGTCGACTTCGGCCTGCCGGACGGGCAGCGCATCGACCTGCCGACCTACGCATTCCAGCGCCGCCGCTACTGGCCGCAGGCCGGTACCTCGGCTTCCGGTGACATCACGTCGGCCGGCCTGACCAGCGCGGAGCACCCGCTGCTCGGTGCCGCCGTACGGCTCGCGGACTCCGACACGCTGGTGTTCACGGGATCGCTCTCGCTCGCCGCGCAGCCGTGGCTGGCCGACCACCGAGTGGCCGGTACGGTCCTGCTGCCCGGCACCGCCTTCGTCGACCTCGCGATCCGCGCGGCGGACGAGGTCGGCTGTGACCTGCTGGAGGAACTGGTCCTGGAGGCGCCGCTGCGGGTGCCGGACCAGGGCGCGGTGCGGATCCAGGTCAGCGTGGGCGAGCCGGCACCGTCCGGCGCCCGCACGCTGAGCATCCACTCCCGCCCGGCCGACGCGGACGAGGCGCAGCCGTGGACGCGCAATGCCGGCGCCGTACTGGGCACCGGCACGGGCGCAAGCACCACGCAGTTCGCCGTCTGGCCGCCGTCCGGCGCCCAGAAAGTCGAACTGGACGACTTCTACGACGGCCTCGCCGAGGCCGGACACGGATACGGCGAGCTGTTCCGTGGACTGTCGGCGGCCTGGCGCGTCGGCGAGGACGTCTATGCCGAGGTGGCGCTGCCCGAGGGCGCGCGGGACCAGGCCCAGTCCGGGTTCGGCCTCCACCCGGCGCTGCTGGACGCGGCCCTGCACGGGATCGCGCTGGACGGCCTGGCGCCGGGCCTGATCCGGTTGCCGAGCCGCTGGGCCGGGGTGTCGCTGTCCGCGACCGGCGCCACCGCGCTGCGGGTGCGCCTGGCGCGGCTCGGCCCGGACGAGGTCGCCGTCGAGCTCGCCGACCAGGCAGGCCGACCGGTCATGACGGTGGACTCGCTGATCATCCGCCCGGTCCCGATCGAGGAGTTCGAGGACGCGCAGCGCGATGGGCGCCGGACGCTGTACCAGCTCGACTGGGTCCCGGCGGCCCCGGCCGAGACCGGCGCGTCGCCCGAGCAGTGGGCCACGCTCGCGGGCATCGGCGGCTGGGACCTCCACCTCGCACAGCCGGTCTACGCCGACCTCGCCGCACTCGCCTCGGATAGCCCTGTGCCGGACGTCGTTCTGCTGCCGTGCACCGCCGATGCGGATGGGTCGCTGACCGAGCGGGCGCATGCGGTGGTGGCGGGTGTGTTGGTGGTGGTGCGGGACTGGCTCGCGGATGAGCGGTTTGCCAGGTCGCGGTTGGTGGTGGTGACGCGGGGTGCGGTGGGTGTGTCTGACCTTGCCGCCGCGCCGGTGTGGGGTCTGCTGCGGTCGGCGGCTTCCGAGCATCCGGGGCGTTTCGGTTTGGTGGATCTGGAGGACGACGGCGATGGCTTGGCTGCGGCGTTGGCGTGTGGTGAGGGTCAGGTGGCGGTGCGTGGGGGCGCGGTGCTGGTGCCGCGTCTGGTCCGCGCTGCGCTGTCTGGTGAGGCTGCGTCCTTCGGGACTGGCACCGCGCTGATCACCGGTGGTACCGGCACGCTCGGTGCGCTGGTCGCGCGGCATCTGGTGGCCGAGCACGGTGTGCGCAGTCTGGTGCTGCTCAGCCGTCGCGGCCCGGACGCTCCCGGCGCTCAGGAGTTGGTCGCCGAACTGTCCGAACTCGGCGCCAGCGTAATGGTGGAGGCGTGTGACGCGGCCGACCGCGAGGCCCTGGCCGCCGTCCTCGCCCGCATTCCGGCGGAGGCACCGCTTACGGCCGTCGTGCACGCCACCGGCGTTCTCGCCGACGGTCTGGTCGAGTCGATGACCCCGGACCAGCTCGACCTCGTGCTGCGTGCCAAGATCGACGGCGCAGTCAACCTGCACGAGCTCACCCAGGGCCAGGACCTCGCCGCGTTCGTGCTCTTCTCCTCCGCTGCCGGTGTCTTCGGCAACAGCGGCCAGGCGAACTACGCGGCCGCGAACACGTTCCTCGATGCCCTCGCCACCCACCGCCGCGCCGACGGCCTGCCAGCCCTCTCCCTGGCCTGGGGCCCGTGGGCGCAGGCCAGCGGCCTGACCCGCGCCGTCCAGGACAGCGCGGCCGCCCGCGTCCTGCGACGCGGTGTCCGCGCCCTGACGGACGAGCAGGGCCTCGCGCTCCTCGACACCGCCCTCGGCCAGGACACCGCGCAGCTCGTCCCGGTCCTGCTGGACCCGGTCGCACTGCGCGCCCAGGCCACCGCCGGCCTGCTGCCGGACGTGCTGCGCAGCCTGGTGCGCGCGGCCACTCGGCGGGTCGCGGCGGCCACCGAGAGCTCGACCGCGGGCACCTTCGCGTCCCGGCTGGCGGGCCTCGACGAGCCGGCCCGCGAGGCGGAGATCCTCGACCTGGTCCGTACGAACGTGGCGCTCGTCCTGGGTCATGAGTCGGGGCAGGCGGTGGAGGCGGGTCGGGCGTTCAAGGAGCTTGGGTTCGATTCGATGCTGGCGGTTGATCTGCGGAACCGGTTGAACGCGGTGACGGGTCTGCGGTTGCCGGCGACGTTGGTGTTCGATCACCCGACGCCTGCGGCGATCGCGGTGGAGTTGCGTGCGTTGCTGTTGGGCGCGCCGGCTTCGGCGGCGGTGGTCCCGGTGGGTGTGGCGGTCGAGGGCGATCCGGTGGTGATCGTGGGGATGGCGTGCCGGTATCCGGGTGAGGTGGGTTCGCCGGAGGATCTGTGGCGGCTTGTCGCTCAGGGGCGGGATGCGGTGTCGGGGTTCCCGACGGATCGTGGGTGGGATCTGGAGGGTCTGTTCGATCCGGATCCGGAGCACCGGGGGACGTCGTACGCGTGTGAGGGTGGGTTCCTGTACGACGCGGGCGAGTTCGATGCCGGGTTCTTCGGGATCTCGCCGCGTGAGGCGCTTGCGATGGACCCGCAGCAGCGCCTGTTGCTGGAGTCCTCGTGGGAGGCGTTCGAGCGGGCGGGCATCGA
>NZ_JBWXUE010000037.1:0-76424 GCF_057158765.1 Kitasatospora sp. NEAU-69 | reverse complement strand
GTCAGGCGGCCCTACGTTGTTGATGGGTCGATGAAGCCAGTCGTATGGTCTTGATCACCCAGGGGTGCTGGGTGTGGCTTTCAGGCGGCTGCCGCTCGTGGCTCTCATGGCTTGGCCGCCCGGCACCCCACGACGACTCGGCCGCTGATTAGGAAGTGCGACAAGATCGCTGAGTAGGGCAATGCCGGCGAGGTCGTCCGTGGTAAGCACTGCATCGACGAGCACGGCAGGAGAACGATGAGCCGGATATGGGCGGGGATCGACTGCGGCAAGGCCCACCACCACTGCGTCGTCATCGACGCGGAAGGCAGGAAGCTGCTGTCCCGACGCGTGGTCAACGACGAGCTGGAGCTGCTGCAACTGCTGGACGACGTCCTCGACCTGGGCGAGGAGGCCACCTGGGCGGTGGACATGGCCGACGGCGGTGCCGCGTTGCTGATCACCCTGCTGGTCAACCACGGCCAGCCGCTGCTCTACATCCCCGGCCGGGCAGTCAACCGGGCCACGGACGGATACCGGGGCGAGGGCAAGACCGATGCCAGGGACGCGCTGGTCATCGCGGACCAGGCTCGTGTTCGCCGAGACCTGCGGCCCATGCGCCCTAGCGACGAGGCCACCATCGAGCTCAAGTTGTTCACGGCTAGGCGGACCGATCTGGTTTGTGATCGTACCCGGGCGGTCAACCGGTTGCGCGGGACGCTGACTAGTGTGTTCCCGGCGCTTGAGCGCGTGTTGGAGCTGACCAACGCCGGGCCGCTGGTGCTGCTGGCCGGCTACCAGACCCCGGCGGCCATCCGCCGAGCGGGTGTGAGCCGCTTGGAGAAGTGGCTGGGCAACCGCAAGGTTCGAAGCGCTGCCGCGCTGGCAGCCGCCGCGCACGAGGCCGCGGAGCGTCAGCACACCTCTGTGCCGGGGGAGAAGGCAATCGCCCAGATGGTCCAGGCCCTGGCCGAGGAGGTGATGGTCCTCAACGGGAAGGTCGCGGAGATCGACAAGCTCATCGAGGACCGGTTTCGCAAGCACGAACTCGCCGATGTGATCGCCAGCATGCCTGGCATCGGGCCTGTGCTCGGCGCTGAGTTCCTTGCCGCGATCGGCAGCGACATCACTTCGTTCGCGAGTCCTGACCGTCTCGCGTCGTTCGCGGGCCTGGCCCCGGCACCTCGGGACTCCGGGCGCGTCAGTGGCAACCTTCACCGCCCTCAGCAGTACCACCGCGGGCTGCAACGGGTCTTCTACACCTCGGCGTTGATCAGCATCGGCTGTCATACAGAGTCCAGGCGCTTCTACGACCGCAAGCGCGCTGAAGGCAAGCGTCACAAGCAGGCGGTCCTTGCCCTGGCCCGCCGACGGGTCAACGTTATGTGGGCACTCATCCGTGACGGACGGTGTTACCAAGCTGTACCTCCGGTTGCCGCAGCGGCTTGACAACTTCATTAGGAAGCCTTGACCGGGCGGTGCAGTGAGTCGAGGGCGGCGCCGGCCTGGTCGGCGAGGGTGACCGCGACGAGCCGGGCCTGGCGGGACGGCACCGCACCGGGAGTGGGTTCGAGCATGAACCGGCCGATGTACTGGCCGTTGCGCGACATCCGCAACTCCACGTCCTCGTTCGGCAGGCCGAGCCGGTCGGTGTCCCACACCTGCCCGCCGACCAGGATCGAGCCGTCGTGCTCCAAGCGCGGCGGGTGGCCCAGCAGCGAGCCGTACTCGAAGCGGCAGCCGCGCAGTTGGAGCAGGTCGATCAGCTGCTCGCGGACCTGGTCGACGACGGTCAGCGTCGAGTTCGGCGAGCGGGCCAGCACCGCGGTGTCGCTGAGGGCGCGCAGGTAGCCGGCGCCGGTGACCGCCACCAGTTTGAACCGCCTGGCACGGGCGGCCAGTTGGGAGACCGCCAGGCCGACGGTCAGCAGCAGGACGGCGGTGGTGAGGTCGGCGGACTTGCTGATCGCGAACTGTTCGTACGGACGGGTGAAGAAGAAGTCGAACCAGAGCGCGGCACCCACGGCGGCCAGCGCCCCCGCGACCGGCCGGCCGAGTGCCGCCACGGCCACCACGACGACGACCAGCAGCAGCGCGACGTTCGTGTTGGCCAGGTGGGACCGGAACGGCAGCAGCACCGCGCAGAGCGCGATCGGGGCCGACACGGCCGCCAGTAGCGCGGCCGGGCCCCGGGTCAGAAATCGGCGCATCGTGCACCTCCTGATCTCTGGTGTAGGCAGGCCGGGCGCGCGGCGCAAGTGGCAGCCGTGAGCGTTGACGCGATCCTTGCGCCGACCGGCACCGCAGACCGGCCCCGCCGGCCCGCACTGCCGACCAGGAGCAGGCTCCTGGTCGGCGGTACGGGTCGGACCCTGGTCCCGCTCGCGGTCTCGCCCTGCGCAGGACGAGAACGGCGGGTGCGCCGTGATGGTCTGGAGATCGGCCGGGAACCACCGGCAACTGCTCGACAACTGCTCGACCGACGGAGGACATTGTGATCCGAGCCCTGACCGGGTTCTCCACCAGGAACCCGTGGAAGGTGATCGCCGGCTGGGTGGTCCTGGGGATACTCCTGACGATCCTGAGCCAGGCGCTGATGTACCGGGTGACCCAGACTCAGACGGCCGGCTTCCTGCCCAAGAGCTACGACTCGGCCGCCGCGATGACGATCGCCCGGGACCAGTTCGGGGCGAAGTCCGACGCGAACCCGGTGACCGTGCTGGTCGCCAGGGCGGACGGCAGGCCGCTGACCGCCGCGGATCAGCAGCGGATCGACGCCGAGGCGCAGCGGCTGGGCCGGCAGAGGGTCGCCATGCCCAGAACCCGGCAGTCGACGCCGCTGCAGCACGACTACTCGCAGACCCCGCAGGTCGCCCCGGCCATGGTCGCGCCGGACCGCACCTTCGAGCTGCTCGGCGCCGATCTGGTCGGCAACTCCGCGGATCCCGGCCTCCAGGACACCTTCCGGGCGTTCCGGGACAGCACCAGGACCGAGTTCGCCGCGATGGGCATGCGGACCGGCTTCACCGGCGGCCTGGCCGACCAGCTCGACTCCGCGGACGCGACGAAGAACCTCACCACCATCGCCTCCGGCTGCATGCTCGGGCTGATCGTGCTGATCCACGTGCTGGCGTTCCGGAGCATCCTGGCGGCCTTGGTGCCGCTGCTCTCGGTGATCCTCATCGGGGGCGTGGCGAGCGGCGCGGTGGTGGGGACCGCGCTCCTGACCGGTATCGAACTCGACCCTTCGGTACCGCAGTTGATCACCGTGGTGCTGCTCGGGATCGGTATCGACTACTTCCTCTTCATGATGTTCCGGTTCCGTGAGCAACTGCGCGCCAACCCTCGTCAGCACCGCCGAGACGCGGCCGCCGAGGTCGGTGGGCGGGTGGGCACCGCGGTCACCTCGGCCGCGCTGACCATCGTCGCCGCCTTCGCGACCCTCGGGGTGGCCGGCTTCGGGCAGTTCCGGGTGCTCGGCCCGGCCATCGCGGTCTCGGTGCTGGTCATGCTGCTGGCCGGCCTCACGCTGATGCCGGCCGTGCTGTCCGCCGCCGGCCGCAAACTGTTCTGGCCCTCCCGGGCGCTGCGGCGCGAGCCGCGCGAGGGCACGGCCGCCCACCTCGGCAGGCTGGTGGCCCGGCGGCCGCTCGCGGTGGCCGTCGCCTCCGTCGCGCTGCTCGGCGCGCTCGCCGGCGGGCTGGCCGGCATGAATATGGACTACGGCCTGGGCGGCGGCGGCCCGCGCACCGCCGCGCAGAACACCGCCGCCGAGGTCTCCCGTGCGCTGCCCGCCGGTGTCTCCGACCCGACCAGCGTCTACCTGGAGACGAAAGACGCGAGCCCGCTCGACCCCGGCAGGCTGGACGGCCTGGCGCACGACCTCGGCCGGGTCGCAGGGGTCGGCCAGGTTGCGAAGCCGGTGCTCAGCGGGAGCGGGCAGGCGGCCAGGATCGACCTGTACCTGACCGCGGACTCGCAGTCCCAGCAGGCCCGCGACCTGGTCTCCGGTCCGGTGCGCGCGGTGGTCGCCAGGGAGACGCCCGCCGGCCTGGTGGCCCATGTGGGTGGCACGCCGGCCGTCTTCGCCGACGTCTCGGCCGCCGTCGGCCATGACCTGAAGCTCGTCTTCCCGGTCGCGGCGGCGCTGATCGCGCTGATCCTGGTCCTGCTGCTGCGCAGCCTGCTCGCGCCGGTGATCCTGATGCTCTCGGTCGGCCTCGGCTTCGCGGCCACGCTCGGCTCGGCGACCCTGCTGTTCCAGCACGCGATGCACCGGCCGGGTGTCGATTTCACCCTCCCGCTGGTGCTGTTCCTCTTCGTCGTCGCGCTGGGCACCGACTACAACATCCTGATCAGCGACCGGATCCGGGAGGAGATGGAGCAGCCGGGGCAGGCCCGTGCGGCGGTGGCGCGGGCCGTGCGGCACACCGGGCCGGCGATCGCGACGGCCGGCCTGGTGCTGGCCGGTTCGTTCGGCAGCCTCGCGGTGACGCCCGGGACGGCCACCCAGCAGGTCGGCTTCGCGACGGCACTGGGCATCCTGCTCTCCGCCTTCGTGCTGTCGATCGTGCTGGTGCCCGCGATGGCGGCGATGCTCGGCCGGAGTGTCTGGTGGCCGCTGCGGCCGGGGCGGGCCGCGGCGCGCCACCGCCCGGAGCGGCGGGACGTGGCTCCGCCCGGCCCCGCGCCCGACCGGATCCCGGTGCGTTGACCGGGGCCGGACGGTGGGGCGCGGGGCCCGATGCTGGGGGGCCGCGGCCGGACGGTGGGGGTGCGGTCAGACCGCGAGGGGGCGGTCCGCCGGGGTGATCGGGGCCGGCAGGGCGGTCGAGCCGGTCAGGTAGCGGTCCACGGCGGCGGCCACCGAGCGGCCCTCGGCGATCGCCCAGACCAGCAGCGACTGGCCGCGCCCCGCGTCACCGGCGACGAACACGCCGTCCAGCCCGGCGGCGAAGCCGTCGTCCCGGGCGATGCTGCCGTCTGCTCCGGTCGCGAGCCCCAGGTCGGCGAGCAGGCCGCCGTGCTGCTCCGGTCCGCTGAAGCCCAGCGCGAGCAGCACCAGGTCGGCCGGGAGGTCGCAGTCGGTGCCGGGCAGCGGCTGCCGCCCGGCGGGCTCGGCCTCGGCCAGGTGCAGTGAGCGGACGTGGCCGTCCGGGGCGCCGTCGAGCCGCAGCGTGGCGGCGGCGAAGACCCGCGCGTCCGGACCGCGCGCGGGTGCGGCGCTGCGGGAGGCCGGGGGAGAGAACGCCTGCGCCTCCTCGTGCGAGGTGGTCAGCCGGTAGAGCTTGGGATGGACCGGCCACGGCTGCTCGGCCGCCCGCCGCTCGCCCGGCCGGGGGTTGATGTCCAGCTGGGTGACGTCGGCCGCGTGCTGGCGCAGTGCGGTGCCCAGGCAGTCGGCGGCGGTGTCGCCGCCGCCGATGATCACCACGTGCTTCCCGTCGGCGCTGATCGGCGGCTCGGCGAGATCACCCGCCGCGACCCGGTTGGCGAGCGGGAGGTACTCCATCGCCTGGTGCACGCCGGCCAGCTCGCGCCCTGGTATCGCCAGCTCGCGCCGGCGGGTCGCGCCGACCGCCACCACCACCGCGTCGTACCGCGCCCGCAGCTCGGCGGCCGGCAGCTCGGTGCCGACTGCGACGCCGGTGCGGAACCGGGTGCCCTCGGCGCGCATCTGCGCGATCCGCCGGTCCAGGTGGCGCTTCTCCAGTCGGAAGTCCGGGATTCCGTAGCGGAGCAGGCCGCCGATCCGGTCGGCGCGTTCGTAGACCACGGTGGTGTGGCCGGTCCGGGTCAGCTGCTGGGCGGCGGCGAGCCCGGCCGGGCCGGAGCCGATCACGGCGACGGTCTTGCCGGACAGGTACTCCGGCGGCAGCGCCCGGTCGTGGCCGAGTTGCCAGGCCTGCTCGGCGATCGCGAGCTCGACGTTCTTGATCGTCACCGGATCGGAGTCGATCGCCAGCACGCAGGCGCTCTCGCAGGGGGCCGGGCAGAGGCGTCCGGTGAACTCGGGGAAGTTGTTGGTGGAGAGCAGCCGGGCGACGGCCGCCCGCCAGTCGTCGCGGTAGACCAGGTCGTTCCAGTCCGGGATGAGATTGCCCAGCGGGCAGGCGGCGTGGCAGAACGGCAGGCCGCAGTCCATGCAGCGCCCGGCCTGCGCGCCGACAATGGGCAGCAGGCTCTGCCCGGCGTAGACCTCGTTCCAGTCCGCCACCCGCTCCGCGGCCCCCCGGCGGGGCCTGAGCTGCCGGGGGGTGGTGAGGAAGCCCTTCGGATCGGCCATCGGCCGCCTCCGTCAGCATCGGCAGATGTCGCGGTATGGCCGATTTATGCTCATTCGGCAGCCGTTTAATCCCCGATGCGGAATCAGGCTGTCACGGTGTCCGCTGCGCGGTCACGACGACCGGGCTCAGCGCGACGTCCGACTCCTTGGTGGTGGACGCGATCGGGCTCGCCGTCGCGCCCCGGGCGAGGTTCTCGGCGCCGACGACGACGCTGTCCACGGTGTGGCCGGCGGAGTCGGTGAAGTCCACCCGCACGGCGTACGAGGCGGTGTCGGTGCCGCTGTTCGTGATGGTCACCACCGCCGCGTTCAGTCCGCCGGTGTTCGCCTTGGGCACTCCGGTGAGCACGACATCGCCGAGCGCGTTGCCGCTGCCGGCCGCGGTGGCCAGGGCGGCCGAGGCCGAGGCGCGGGCATCGGCGCCGGCCGCCGAGACCGAGGCCTCGAAGGAGGCGGCCGCGGAGGAGTTCGAGGCGGCTGCCGAGGAGACCGCGGCGGAGGCCGAGGAGGCGAGCGTGCTCAGCCCGGGCGGGACGGATCCGGAGAACGAGGCCGTCGCCGGGGAGAACGTGGGGGTGGCGGTGGTCGACGGCATCGAGGGGTTCGTCGAGGAACTGCTGCATGCCGAAAGACCGGTCAGCGCACCGGCGGCCACGACCAGTGTCGCCGCCAGCGCGGTGCGCCGCGCCCCACCGGCCGTGGTCCTTCCCGAGTGACTCCTGTGACTCCTGTGGCTCCTGCTCACGAAATCCGCCCAGCGTCCAGGGCCGGGACCGCTCCCGTGCCATCCCCCTCACCGTCACCCGGCGCGGCGGCGGCCGCGACCCGCACTGGTCCATCCGGAGCGCGGGTCGGAGCCGGAGCGAGGGCTCACATCTCCCGGAGCTGGGTGAGCCGGATGTTGTTGCCGGACGGGTCGCGGAAGCCGCAATCACGGCCGTACGGCTGGTCGGTGGGCTTCTCGTTGAACTCGACGCCGCGCTCCGAGAGCTCGGCGTAGGCGGCGTCGCAGTCGTCCGTGGTGAGGAAGACGGTGCCGGCCGCGCCCTTGGCGGTCAGCTCGCGCACCTGGCCCTGCGTATCGGCGTCGAACACCGGCGGGCCGGGGATCGCCATCAGCACGATGGCGACGTCCTCCTGTCCCACCGGGCCGACCGTGAGCCAGCGGAAGTTCCCCATCTCCTCGAGCGTGACGTCGCTGCGGACCTCCATGCCGACCTTCTTGGTGTAGAAGGCGAGCGACTCGTCCTGGTCGTGGACCCAGAGTTGGGCGGTGGCGATTCTGATCATCGGATTCTCCCGGTGCGTGATTCGTCGGTGGTGCCCGGCCGCCGGGTGGTGCGCGGCCTTGCCGGCGATACCGTCACGCTATTGCGGGGCCTTGCGCGCCGTCTTCTCGAAACGTGCGGTGTTGCGGCCGCCCGTACGCGCGTTGCACGCAGCCGGGGATGATCGCGTGCGCGGTGGCCGGCGGGAAGGCGGCCCGGTAGGCGGCGGGCGTCAGCCCGAACATCCGGGTGAAGCTGGTGGTGAACGACCCCAGGCTGTTCAGCCCGACGTCGTAGCAGATCGTGGCGATCGGCCGGTCGGTGCCGCGCAGCAGCGTGGCCGCCCGCTCCAGCCGCCGGGTCAGCAGGTACGCGTGCGGCGACTCACCGAACGCCCGCCGGAACTCGCGGCTGAAGTGAGCCCGGGACAGGCCGGCCGCGGCCGCGAGTTCGGCGACGGTGAGCGGCTCGGCATAGCGGACGTCGGCGAGATCCTTGGCGCGGATCAGATGGCGGGCGGGGGGAAGGGCGGCCATGGCACTCAAATCGTTGCTTCAGCCGCCGGCGGCGTCAGGGCCCAGCGGATCGTCCTGGTCAGGCCGCCGGCCGCCAGTCGTACGCCGGTCGCCTCCAGCACCGGCAGGTACGGCAGCCGCAGCGGCACCCGGGCCCACCAGGGCAGCAGCGAGACGGCGCCGGCGGCGAGCACGGCGTACGGCGGCCGGGCGGCCCACGGCAGCGGCGGCCGGTACAGCAGGTAGCCGGCCGCCTCCCGGGCCTGCGGCGTGCCGCGCAGCTCGGCGCGGTACTCCGCCAGCCGGGCGGCCAGCTCGGCCTGGTCGCGCGGCGGATCCGGCACGCCGAGCGCGGTGGCGACCCGGGCGGTGTCGGCGACGTAGCCGTCGTACCCGTCCTCGTCCAACGGCCTGGCGCCGAACCTGCGGTGGGCGCGCAGGAAGCTGTCGATCTCGGCGATGTGCACCCAGGCGAGCAGATGTGGATCGGAGGCCGCGTACGGCTCGCCCGCCGCCGTGGTGCCACGCACCCGCTCGTGCACGGCCCGGACCCGGTCCACCGCGTGCTGGGCGTCCGCGGCCGTGCCGTAGGTGGTCACCGCCAGGAACGTACTGGTGCGCTGCAGCCGGCCCCAGGGATCGCCCCGGTAGCCCGAGTGCGCCGCGACGGCCGCCATGGCGAGCGGGTGCAGCGACTGGAGCAGCAGCGCGCGGAGCCCGCCGACGAACATCGAGGCATCACCGTGCACCACCCGGATCGGCCGGTCCGGCCCGAACCACCGCGGCCCCGGCGTGTCGTGGATCCGGCTGCGGGCCGTGGTGGCGTCCGGCCCGGCGACCCGGGTCAGCAGCTCCGTGCGCAGCCGCTGCCGCACCACGCCGAGGCGGCTGGGTATCGCCGCTCGGCCGTCGCCGCTCCTGCTACTGCCGTCCACGCCGGTGTCGCCGGCACTGTCAGCCGCCATGCCGCCACTCTACTGAAGCTGCGGGCGGGGCTGCGTGGGGATCCGGCCTCAGGCGACCGGTGTGCCGTCTGCCGCGGGCGGGGTGGGGTCTAGGGCGTGTCTCACAATTCGCGTCGGATCAGCGCGCGGCTCCCCCAGCCTTCGGCCGGGAGGTGCCCCCAACACCCAGCCTTCGGCCGGGTGGCGCCCGGCTGGGCGTGCCGGCGAAGCGTCCTCGTACTGGGTCGTACTTGGGCGCTTCGCCGGTGCGTCCGTGGGGGCACCTCCCGGCCGGAGGCTGGGGGAGGGATGCCCGGCGTCGCGCGCCCGGCGGGAGTTATGAGACACGCCCTAGCAGCGCCGCCACTTCCTCGGCGTGCTCGTCGCCGCCCGCTGCCAGGTGGTCGGTGAGGTCGGTGCGGGTCGCGGCGTGGTTGCCGAGGCGGGCGTGGCAGCGGGCGCGGCGCAGGAGCAGCTCGGTCCGGTCCGGGTTGGCCTCGTCGGCGAGGGCTGCGGTGTACTCGGTGATCGCCTCGTCCCAGCGGTGCAGTTCCTCCAGCAGGAACCCGCGGTTGTAGTGCAGGTCCGGGTTGCCCGGGTCCTGGGCGACGGCGGCGGTCAGGTCGGCGATCGCCTCGTCGAGGCGGCCCTGGGCGTGGGCCGCGAAGGCACGGTTGACCAGGGCCTGGGACAGCTCGGGATCCAGTTCCAGGGCTCGGGTGAAGGCCGACATGGCCTCGTCCGGCTGCTCCAGTTCGAGCAGGGCCAGGCCGAGCGTGCAGTGCAGCCGGGCCTCCTCGGGAGTCAGGGCGAGGCCGGTTCGGGCCTGGTCGGCGGCCTCGGCCGGTGCGCCCTGGTCCAGCAGCAGCGAGGCGAGTGACACCCGGGCCTCGGTGAACTCCGGCTCCAGGTCCAGCACATAGCCGAAGTCGGCGAGGGCGGCGTCGGTCTCGCCGAGCTCGGCGTAGGCGTTGCCGCGGTTCCAGTAGGCCTCGGGGAACGGCGGGCCGAGCCTGATCGCCTCCTGGTAGTCCGCCAGAGCGGCTTCGAACGAGCCGAGTTGGAAGTTGAGGTTGCCCCGGTCGAAGCGGTACTCCGGGTACTGCGGGTCGACCGTGACGACGTGGTCGAACTCGATCAGCGCCTCCTGGGCGCGGCCGAGCGCGGTCAGCACCTGGGCGCGGTTGTGGTGCAGTACCGAGCGGTGCAACTGGTGCTTGTCCGCTCCGAGTTCCTTGTCCAGTCGGTCCAGTCCGGCGGTGACCAGCTCCAGCGCGGCCGTTAGGTCCTTGCGGTGGGTCTGGACGAGGGCCTTGCCGTTGTTCATGAACACCGCGTGGAACGCGCGGTCCTCGACGTCGGGCAGCGACTCGGCCGCGCCGATGGCGGTGTTGACGTACGCCAGGGCGCGCTCGTGGTCCTTCTGCTCGGGCCCGTAGAGCCGGGTGTAGAGCATGCTCAGCGCGTAGTAGACCGACATGTGCACCTTGAGCCTGGTGGTGCGGGCCAGCAGGTCGAAGTAGAGCTGTTCGGTCTCGGCCGGCCGGTCGAGCAGGGCGAGGCACTGGGCGGCCAGTAGCCGGGCCTCGCGGTAGGAGGTCTCGTCGTCCGGCTCGACCAGTGCGGCCATCCGGTCGGCGAGTTCGAGGCCGGCGTCGTAGTAGCCCAGGCCGACGCACCGGGAGGTCGCCTCGCGGCAGGCGGCCAGGCCGGCGGTGTGCGGAGCGCGGCCGCGCTCGCGGTGGAACACGACGGCGCCGAGCCGCAGGCTCAACTCGCCGCGCAGTTCGAGCTCGTCGGCCCGCCGGTCGTGCAGCGTGGCGCGCTGCCGCGGGTCCAGCGCCAGGTAGGCCGCCTGTGCCTCGGGGTCGTCGGTGGCACACTCGGCGGCGATGTACGCCCAGGCGAGCACCTGTCCGTCGGCGCCGGCGTTCGCTGCGGGTCGGACCGCCTCCGGGGCGGCGGCCAGGCGGCGCCGCTCGGCGTGGGCGGCCACGCTCGCTCGCAGCGGCAGCGGCGGCTCGGCGTCCGGACCCGTCATGACGATGCGCACCGCGGCTGGATCGAGTCGGCGCAGCGCGAGTTCGAGGAATTCGAGATCCGTGAAGTCGGCCTGGTCGACGTTCCGGTACACCAGAACGGCCGGGCCCTGGTCGGCGCGGGCGGCCCAGGCACGCAGCAGGTCGATGAGCCCGTGCGAGATCCGGCGGGTGCGCAGCCGGGAGTACCAGCGGGTCCGTTCATCGGATCCGGCCTGCGAGGTGAGCGTGCCGCTGACGAGACCCACCAGCGGTTGCGTCTCCGGCGCGACGGCCAGTACCTCGACGGCGTGCCGGATCAACAACTCGGGTGCATGCTCGTGGAGTTCGGGGACCAGCAGGCGAAGCAGCGAGCCGGTCGCGGTGTACGGGCCGCGCAGCCTGCGGTTGGCGTCGACGTGCAGGACGCGCCCCGCCTCGTCGGCGAGGAGCGCGCTGGCCTGGGCGCGCTCGGCGGTGAGCCAGAGGTGCTGGGGGGCATCGGACATGGCGGACTCCACGAGGTGGCATCGGAGTTGGGCGTCAGGGGCGGAGCGGCGGAGCTGGTCGAGCGGCGAGCGCGGCGAGATCGGGGAGCGTGCGGAGCGGCTCAGGCGGCGGTGGCGGCGGTGGCGGCGCTGCGCAGCCGCCGGCGGTCGCGCAGCGTCATCCCGGCGAGCAGCCCGAGCTGGCCGAGGATCGCGAGGGCTGCTGCGGCGGAGTCCCAGAAGTGCGGATTGCCCAGTTCGCCACTGCCGATGCCGTGGACCAGCCGGACCCCGAATCCGCCCACCACCGGGACGATCCCCCTGACCACCACCACGATCGTCAGGGCGCCGCAGAACAGCACGAACGGCGCGTAGCGGCGGGCCAGTTTCCGGTCCCGCGCGGTCCAGCCGGACTCGTCGGCGAGCCGGCCGGTGCGGCCCAGCGCCCGCCACAGGGTGTTGCCCAGGTAGCTGCGGGAGAGGCTGTGCAGGTCGGGGCAGCGCAACAGCAGCGAGACGACGTGGTACAGGTCGGTCTCCATGAACACCATGAACTGCCAGCCCATCCGCAGCAGCGTCATGTAGGCGAGCCCGCAGGCGACCCGGCCGATCGTGGTCACGCCGCCGCTGGCCAGCCGGTCCACCTCGCCGACCCCGATCAGCGCGGCGAAGAAGAGCGCGTCGGCGACCAGTCCGGCGCAGAACGGCAGGATCCGCTTGGCCCGTGGCACGCCCATCAGTCCGGCGAGCGTGGTCTCGAAGACGATGAACAGCAGCCGTCGCCCGATGCTGAGCCGGCTGGGCAGGCCGAGCCGGCGCCCGGCGAGGATGTGGAACGACTCGTGCCAGGCGACGCCGACCAACTGCGCTGCGAAGAAGACGAGTTCGATGACCACGATGGAGCTGCTGAAGAACACCTTGGACGGCGTGGGATGCAGCTCGGGGACGGTGACGGCCAGCCAGCCGGCGGCCGAGACGAGCAGCGCGTACAGCACCCAGGCGGGCGGCGAGAAGGCCAGTCGGCCGAGCCTGCGTCCGCGCACCGGTGGCGGCGGCTGCTCCGCCGGGTCCGGCGCCAGCGGGTCGCGCAGGAACTCCAGCTCCCGCAGCGTGTCCACCAGGTCCTCGATGTCGGCGAGTTCACCGTAGGTGTGCTGGTACCAGTCGCTGACCTCGGTGACCGTCTCGCCGTCCAGGAGGTGTCGGACCGCACCGGCCGCGTCCGCGGGGAAGACCGCGAAGGAGTCGATGTCCGGTCGGCCGATCACGGTCTCCTCTCCCTCGTCCACGAAGGTCAGTGCATGGAAATGAATTCGGGCTGCCGCGTCCACCACGCCTCCTGCCGTCGGATTCGCCGGCCGCGGCCGGCTGGGCATGGGTGCCCCGGGGGGGGGGGGGGGAGAAGACCACCACACAGGGAGGTGTTTTCCAAAGTTTGGGGAGGGGGAAGGGGGGGTTGGGGGGGGGGGGGATCCCCTGGGGGGGAGAAAAAAAACCCCCCCCCCCCCCGGGGCGGCTTCATCAGAGGTTGGAGCAGGGGCAGGTGTAGAACGGCGTGGCGGTGCTGGTCAGACGAACCGGACCGGTCTTGCGAACCTGGAGCTTCTTCATGGCGGATCTCCTTCGCTGAGGTGATGGCGATGATGATCGAACTCGCAGCAATGACACGGCAGTTGATGAAATCTGCCGCGGTTTCGGCTGCGGCACACAGCATGTTCCCGCTCCGCGGGCATGTCAACTGATGTGAATCGATCGGAAGCTGCACGAACTGTTGTGAAAATGCGATGCCCTGCCGCCCCGGAATCCGGGACGGCAGGGCATCGGCGCACGTCGGCGCATCGCGGCGCCGGGGGTCAGCTCAGCGGCACGATCTCCGGGGCGCCGAGCCGGACGGCGTCCGCCGTCCGGTCGTCCGGTTGGTGCTGTGCCTCGCGTTCGGCCTCGACCCGCTTGAGGTAGTGGTCGATCTCGCGCTCGATCTGTTCCGGGCCCCAGCCGAGCGGGCCCGCGATCAGTTCGGCGACCGTGCGGGCGGAGTCCACGCCGCGGTCCCAGGACTCGATCGAGATCCGGGTGCGCCGGGCCAGCACGTCGTCCAGGTGCCGGGCGCCCTCGTGGGTGGCCGCGTAGACGGCCTCCACCCGCAGGTAGTCGTCGGCGCCGGAGCTCGGCAGCGGCTCGCCGAGCGAGGGGTCCTCGGCGACCATGGCGAGCAGCTCGTACACCAGCGAGCCGTAGCGTCGCAGCAGGTGCTCGACCCGGGCGACGTGCAGCCCGGACTGCTCGGCCAGGGTGTGCCGGGCGTTCCAGGTCGCGTGGTAGCCGTCGGCGCCGATCAGCGGGACGTTCTCGGTGGTGCTCGGGGGGACCTTCTCGTCCAGGTTGCGCACCGCCTCGTCCACCGCGTCCTTGGCCATCACCCGGTACGTCGTGTACTTGCCGCCCGCGACCACGACCAGGCCGGGCACCGGGTGCGCGACCAGGTGCTCGCGCGAGAGCTTGCTGGTGTCGGCGGCCTCACCGGCCAGCAGCGGGCGCAGGCCCGCGTAGACGCCCTCGACGTCCTCCGGCGTGAGCGGTGTCACCAGCACCTTGTTGACGTGCTCCAGCAGGTAGTTGACGTCGCTGGAGCTGACCGCCGGGTGCGCCTTGTCGAGGTCCCAGGCCGTGTCGGTGGTGCCGACGATCCAGTGCCGGCCCCACGGGATCACGAAGAGGACGCTCTTCTCGGTGCGCAGGATCAGCCCGGTGCGCGAGTTGATCCGGTCGCGCGGGACCAGCAGGTGGACGCCCTTGGACGCCCGGACGTGGAACTGGCCGCGGGTGCCGGCCATGCTCTGCGTGTCGTCGGTCCAGACGCCGGTGGAGTTGATCACCTGCTTCGCCCGGACCTCGAACTCCTGCCCGCTCTCCAGATCCCGCACCAGCGCGCCGACGACCCGCTCGCCCTGCCGCAGGAACCGGGTGACCCGGCTGCGGTTGGCCACGTGCGCACCGTAACAGGCAGCGGTGCGAACGATGTTGACGGTGTGTCGGGCATCGTCCACCTGCGCGTCCCAGTACTGGACGGCGCCGATCAGCGCGTCCGAGCGCAGCGCCGGTGCCTCCTGCAGCGCCTTGCGCTTCAGCAGGTGCCGGTGGTGCGGCAGGCCGCGCGCGGTGCCGGAGGTGATCCCCATCGTGTCGTAGAGCAGCACGCCGGCGCCCACGTAGGGCCGTTCCCAGATCCGGTGGGTCAGCGGGTAGAGGAACGGCACCGGGCGGACCAGGTGCGGCGCGAGCCGCTGGATCAGCAGGCCGCGCTCCTTGAGTGCCTCGGCGACCAGGCGGAAGTCCAGCATCTCCAGGTAGCGCAGGCCACCGTGGATCAGCTTGCTGGACCGGCTGGAGGTCCCGGACGCCCAGTCACGGGCCTCCACCAGCCCGACGGTCAGGCCCCGGGTGACCGCGTCGAGGGCCGAGCCCGCGCCGACCACGCCACCCCCGACCACGAGCACGTCGAGCTCGCGCTCGGCCATCCGCCCGAGCGCCTCGGTCCGGGCCTGCGGGGAGAGTGCCACTGGCTTGGCCATGACTGGGCCCCTTCCTTCTCTACTCGTCACTCGTTACCGTCGAAATCCCGCTGCTTTGCCACTACTTGACGTCGACCCAGTCGAGGGTGCGCTGCACGGCCTTCTTCCAGCCGGCGTACCCCTCGTCCCGCCGCTCCTGCGTCCACGAGGGTTCCCAGCGCTTCGACTCCTGCCAGTGCGAGCGCAGTTCGTCGGTGTCGCGCCAGAATCCGGTGGCCAGGCCGGCGGCGTACGCGGCGCCGAGCGCGGTGGTCTCGGCGACGACCGGACGGCTGACCGGGACGCCGAGCACATCGGCCTGGGTCTGCATGCACAGGTCGTCGGCGGTCACGCCGCCGTCCACCTTGAGCACGTCCAGGTGGACGCCGGAGTCCTGCTCCATCGCCTCGACCACGTCCCGGCTCTGGTAGCAGATCGCCTCCAACGTGGCGCGGGCCAGGTGCCCGTTCGTGTGGTAGCGGGCCAGCCCGACGATCGCGCCGCGGGCGTCGGAGCGCCAGTAGGGTGCGAACAGCCCGGAGAAGGCCGGCACGAAGTACACGCCGCCGCTGTCCTCGACCGAGGCGGCGAGCCGCTCGACCTCCGGCGCGCTGGTGATGATCTTCAGCTGGTCCCGCAGCCACTGGACGGCCGAGCCGGTGACCGCGATCGAGCCCTCCAGCGCGTACACCGCCGGGCTGTCGCCGAACTGGTAGGCCACCGTGCTGAGTAGGCCGTGCTGTGAACGGACCAGTGTGGTACCGGTGTTGAGCACCAGGAAGTTGCCGGTGCCGTAGGTGTTCTTCGCCTCGCCGGGGGCGAAGCAGACCTGCCCGACGGTCGCCGCGTGCTGGTCGCCGAGCACCCCGGTGATCGGCACGGCCTCGCGCAGCGGCCGCGAGGTGCGGGCGGTGCCGTACGCCTCGGCGTGCGAGGACGGCCGGATCACCGGCAGCATCTTGCGCGGGATGCCGAAGAGCGCGAGCAGTTCGTCGTCCCAGTCCAGCGTCTCCAGGTTCATCAGCATGGTGCGGCTGGCGTTGGTCACGTCGGTGGCGTGGATCCCGCCCTCCGGGCCGCCGGTGAGGTTCCACAGCACCCAGCAGTCGGTGGTGCCGAAGATCGCGTGACCCGCCTCGGCATCCGCCCGCACGCCCTCGACGTTGTCGAGGATCCACTTGATCTTGCCGCCGGAGAAGTAGGTGGCCGGCGGCAGCCCGGCCTTGCGGCGGATCACCTCGCCGTGACCCTCGCGCTCCAGCGCGGCCGCGATGGAGTCGGTGCGGGTGTCCTGCCAGACGATCGCGTTGTAGTACGGCCGGCCCGTGCGGCGGTCCCAGACGACCGTCGTCTCACGCTGGTTGGTGATCCCGATCGCCACCAGGTCGGCCGGTGACAGGCCGCCCTGCCGGACGGCGTTCTGCATCACCGAGTTGGTGCGCTCCCAGATCTCCACCGGGTCGTGCTCCACCCAGCCGGGGCGGGGCAGGATCTGCGTGTGTTCCAGCTGGTGCCTCGCCACCTCGTTGCCGGCGTGGTCGAAGATCATGAACCGTGAGCTGGTGGTCCCCTGGTCCACCGCTCCGACGAACTCTGGCATGGTGTGCCGCCTCTGCTTCCGCTGAGTGCTGACTGGGGCTGGGGCTGGTCGGATTGGGCGTGGTCGGAGCCGGGCTCAGGTGATCGACTCGATCGGGGCCCGGCCGGGCTCCGCGGGCTCCTCGAATCCGAGGTGAGGAGCGATCAGGTAGCGGTAGAGGACACCGCCGACCAGGCAGCCGACGAACGGTCCGACGATCGGGACCCAGAAGTACAGATGGCCGTACTGATCTCGCCAGGCCGTGCCGTATCCGGTGATGTAGCTGGCCAGCCGCGGGCCGAAGTCGCGGGCCGGGTTGATCGCGTAGCCCGCGTTGGTACCCCAGGCCATGCCGATCGCGACCACGATGAGGCCCACGATGAACGGGCCCAGATTGGCCTCGGGCGGCGTGTTGAGCGCGTCGGTCACGGCCAGCACCAGGAAGACCAGGATCGCGGTGCCGATGATCTGGTCGCGGAACGCGCCCCAGTCGCTGACCGGCAGGGTGCCGTTGCCCGGCAGGGTGGAGAAGACACCCTGGGTCTTGATGGTGTGGTGGGGGTCGACCTTGTTCAGTACTTCGCTGTAGTTCCAGCGCACCAGCAGTGCCGCGACGAACGCGCCCGCGGTCTGCGCCAGTGCGTAGGGCAGCACCTTGCGCCACTCGAAGCCGCGGAAGACGGCGAGTGCGACGGTGACCGCCGGATTGAGGTGCGCGCCGCTGATTCGCGCGGCGGTGTAGATGCCGAACGTGACGCCCAGGCCCCAGGCCCAGGCGATGCTGTCGTGGTTGCCGATGCCGCCCGCGACGACCTGGGCCACGACGCCGACGCCGAAGAGGATCAGGATCATCGTGCCGGTGAACTCTGCGGCGAGTTCACCGAGCAGTCTTCGAGTGGGGCTGTGCGTCTTCTTGGCACTGGGGGTCTTGCCGTTGTTCTCCGTCATGGAACCGGTTCCCGTCGACCGAGGTCGCCCGTGAAGGCCGTACGCGACCAAGCCTGGGTGAAAACCGGCACGGCGGCGCTGCGGAGACGGCTGTTCGAGTCACGCGGGCGCGGGCCCGGCCTGCTCGGCGGGCTCGGCGTGCTCGGGCACGATGCGGTGCAGGCCCTTGCGGTCGTAGTACCGGGTCATGCCGAAGCCGAACAGCAGCCCGACGGCCAGGCCGATCGCCATCATGCTCCAGGCCCGGGCGAGCCCGGCGTCGGCGCGGGCGTCGAAGTACAGGATCGACCGGACGCCGTCGGCGAGTTGGCGCATCGGCTCGAAGTAGGACAGCACCCGGTAGAAGGTCGGCAGCGCCTGCAACGGGATGGTCGCGCCGGAGGACGGCAGCGACAGCGCGATGAAGACGAACATGCTGACCAGCTGCCCGATCCCGCCGAACGCGGCGTTGATGGCCTGGACGCCGATCCCGACGGTCGCCGAGGCGCAGACCGAGAAGATCCAGAGCAGCGGCAGGTGCGAGGCGTCCATGCCCAGGACCGCGATGGTGGCGAGCATGATCAGGCTGGACGTCAGCACCGAGATCCCGACCGACATCACGGACTTGGCCAGCAACGTCTGAGTGCGGGAGATCTGCACCACATCGGGCCGCTGCCGGCGCCACGGCCCGAGCTCGCTGGCCGCGTAACCGAGGGCGACATCGACGCCGTTGCTGATCACGTTGCCGCCGAGGAAGCCCAGCAGCACCAGCAGCAGTGCGTAGTAGAACGCCGTCAGCCCGAGGCCGCTGTGGTTGCCGATCGGGTGGCCGACGGCCGTCACGACCGTCACCGGGTCGGCGATCAGCAGCTGCTCGGCGCTGTTCGGCGGGCCGCCCTGGGGCTGGGCCTGGGCTTGGGTCTGGGGCTGGGCCTGCGCCTGCGCCTGGAGCCGGGCGGTGAGCTGTTGGCCCAGCTGGGTGGAGGCCGCGTGCGCCGCCTGCTGGGCGATCGTGCTGGCCAGCGAGGAGGCCAGGCTGCCGGCCCCCGGGTTGGTCAGCACGCTGATGGTCGGGCGGGCCGGCTGCGGCGACCCGGTGCTGCCGAGCGCCGCGATCGAGGCGGAGAAGTCCGCCGGCACCGCCAGCACGCTGTAGAGCTTCCCGGAGGCCAGGCCGTCCATCGCCTCGGCCGTGTTCAGCACCCGCCAGGAGATCTGGTGCTGCGGATCCGGCGCACCGGCGATCCCCGCGGTGACCTGGGCGCCGAGGTTCACCTGCTGCCCCGAGACGACGGTGCCCTGGTCGGCGTTGACCAGGCCGATCGGCAGCCGGTGCAGGTCGCCGCGCGGATTGAGGATGCCGCCCATGTAGACCAGCGAGAGCAGCAGTGCGACCACACTGGTGATCACTGCGGGCAACAGCCAGATCCGCCAGGTCCGCAGCACCTGCCCCGCCGTGGTGCTCGCCGGGGCCTGGGTCGAAGGCATGGGTCTCCTCGGGGCAGTAACCGGGCTCCGAAGATAACCGCGCCCTCCCGGCCGCCCCCGGCGCCTCGCCGGTGCCGGCCGGGCGACACCCGAGTGCCGCCGTCGCGACTGGTGCCGTCGCGCCGGCCGGGGCGTCAGATCCAGTCGCGGCGCCGGAAGGCACCGTAGAGCACGACGGACAGCACGATCATGATCACGGTCGAGGCCCAGAAGCCGGTGTGGGTGCCGAAGCCGGGGTACGGCACGTTCTGGCCGTAGAAGCCGGTCACGGCGGTGGGCACGGCGATGATCGCGGCCCAGCTGGTGACCTTCTTCATGATCATGTTCATCCGGTTGCCCTGGACCGTCAGATTGGTCTCCATCACGGTGGTCACCAGGTCGCGCAGCGACTCGGTCCACTCGGTGGCCCGCAGGACGTGGTCGTAGACGTCCTGGTAGTACGGCATCAGGTGCTCGTTCACCACCTGCACGTCGCGCCGCAGCAGCGAGTTGACGACCTCGCGCATCGGCAGCACCACGCGGCGCAGCTTGACCAGGCTCTTGCGCAGCTCGTAGGAGGTGCGCTGGACCTCCTGGATCTGCTGCGCGCTGTCCTCGAAGAGCAGGTCTTCGAGGTCCTCGATCCGCTCGTCGAGGGCCTGGACGGCCTTGAAGTGGGTGTCCACCAGGTAGTCGAGCAGTCCGTGCACCAGGAAGCCGACGCCGTGCTCGGCCAGGTCCGGATTGTCGTCCCAGCGCTGGACGACGTGCTCCATGTCGCAGTGCCGGCCCTTGCGGATGGTGATCAGCGCGTTGGAGGTGATGAACGCGGCGACCTCGCCGACGTCGAACGCGGCGGTCTCGGGGTCGAGGCGGACCGCGTACGCGGAGAGGAAGAGATGGGTGCGGTAGCGGTCGAGCTTGGGGCGCTGGTGCTCGTGCCGGGCGTCCTCGACGGCGAGCTCGTGCAGGCCGAACTCCTCGATGATCGTCTCGAAGTCGGCGGACTCGGGGTCGTGCACGTCCAGCCACACCGTGCACTCGGGGTCCCCGACGTACTCGGAGATGTCCTCCGCGGGGAAGTCCTCCAGCTTCAGGGTGCCGTTTCGGTACAGCCGGGTGCGCATCATGGCGGACACCCTAGCCGGGCACTGCTGGAGGCCTGTGGGCGGGCGTGAGGTGCAACGATTGGCTTCGAGGGTGTGCGCGGAAGGAGGGCCGATGACGGCGGTGCGGGTGGCGGTGATCGGCTCGGGGCCGGCCGGCCTGTACACGGCCGAGGCACTGGTCAGGCAGTCCGAAGCGGCCGCTGGTGCCGGTGCCGGTGCGGGCGGCCTGGAAGTCGGCCCGGCCGACGTCTCGGTGGACGTGCTGGACCGGCTGCCCACGCCGTACGGCCTGGTGCGCTACGGCGTCGCGCCCGACCACCCGTCGATCCGCTCGATCGCGGACTACCTGCGGCGGGTGCTCGAACACCCCCGGGTGCGGTTCCTCGGCGGCCTCTGCGTCGGCCGGGACGTCTCCCGCGAGACGCTGCTGCGCTGCTACGACGCCGTGGTGTACGCGACCGGCGCGCCGGAGGACCGGCACCTGGGGGTGCCCGGCGAGGAGCTGCCGGGCAGTGCGGCGGCCGCGGAGTTCGTCCGCTGGTACTGCGGGCACCCGGACGCCGACCCCGCGCTGTTCCACCTCGACGCGGAGTCGGTCGCGGTGATCGGTGCCGGGAACGTCGCGCTCGACGTGGCCCGGATCCTGGCCATGCCCGCGGCCGAGCTGAGCGCGACCGACGTGCCGGAGCCGGTGCTCGCCGCGCTGGCCGCCAGCAGGGTCGAGCAGGTGCACATCATCGCGCGGCGCGGGCCGGCCCAGGCCCGGTTCACCACCAAGGAGCTGCGCGAGCTCGGCGAGCTGCCGGGCGCCGACATCGCGGTCGCGGGGGCGCGGCGCGAGCTCGACGGGGGCGATCCGGGCGGGGAGCCGGTGGAGCGGCGGGTGCGGGGCAACCTGGCGGTGCTGCGGGATTGGGCCGGCCGGCCGTCGCGGGGGCGGCCGCGGCGGGTGTCGGTGCGGTTCTGGTTGCGGCCGGTGGAGATCCTCGGCACCGACCGGGTGACCGCGCTGCGGGTCGAGCGGACCAGGCTGGACGGTGCGGGCCGGGTCGTCGGCACCGGGGAGTACCAGGAGCTCGCGGTGCAGCTGGTGCTGCGGTCGGTCGGCTACCGGTCGGTGCCGCTGCCCGGCGTGCCGTTCGACCGGGAGCGGGGCGTCGTGCCCAACGCCGAGGGGCGGGTCCTGGGCCCCGACGGCGCTCCGCTGCCGGGCGAGTACGTCGCCGGCTGGCTCAAGCGCGGCCCGACCGGCGTGATCGGGAGCAACAAGTCCGACGCGGCGCAGACCGCCCGCGCGCTGCTCGCGGACCAGCTCGCCGGCCGGCCCGCGCACCGGGCGGCGCCCGGAGCGCCGCCGCTGCCCGAACTGCTCGCCGCGCGCGGCGTGCGGCCGGTGAGCTACGCGGACTGGCTGGGCATCGAGGAGCGCGAGCACGAGATCGCGGTCGCCCTGGGCCGCGGCGACCGGGTGAAGCTGAGCGGCTGGGACGCGCTCTACAGCGCCGGCGGCCGCGGGGGTGCCTCAGAACCTCACTGAGAGCGGCGAGCCACGTCCAGCAGGTGGCGCGCCGACTCGCACAGGTCCAGCCGGCTGGGCCAGATCGCGCGCAGCTGGCGGGCGAGCGGGAGATCGTCGGTGATCGGGATCTCGACGAGCCGTCCGGCGGCGAGGTCGTCGACCACGGCGAGCTCGGAGAGGACGGCCGGCGCGGCGCCCTGGGCCGCGGCGCTGCGCAGCGGGGCGGTGGAGCCGAGTTCGAGCAGCGGCACGGACGGGCCGTGCCAGGGGCGCAGGGCGCGTTCGAGGGTCTCGCGGGTGCCGGAGCCGCTCTCGCGCAGCAGCAGCGGGGTCTCGGCGAGCTCGGCGCCCGTCAGGGGAGTGGTCCGGCGGGTCCAGGGGTGGCCGGGGGCGGTGACGACCACCAGCCGGTCGCGGCCGACCAGGGCCGAGCGGAAGTCCCTGGGGACGAACGGGCTCTCGGTGAAGCCGATGTCGGCCTCGGAGTGCAGCAGGGCCTCGATGACCTGGTGGCTGTTGGCGACCTTCAGCTCGACGTGGGTGGCGGGGTGGAGCCGGCGCAGGGTGACCAGCCAGTGCGGCAGCAGGTACTCGGCGAGGGTGAGGCTGGCGGCGACCCTGAGGTTTCCCTGTTGCACCTGCATGGCGGCCAGGCTGTCCGCCAGCGTCTGCGCCTGGGCGAGGACGTCGCCGGCCCAGGCGGTGAACGTCAGGCCGGCGGGAGTGAGCCGGGACCCGGTGGTCGAGCGCTCCACCAGTTGGAGGCCGAGCTGGCGCTCCAGGGTCCGCATCCGTGAGCTGGCGGTGGGCTGGCTGATGGAGAGTTCCGCGGCGGCCTGGCTGATGCTCCCGGTCTCCGCGACGGCCACCAGGAGTTCGAGGGCGTGCAGGTTGAACGGCCGCAGCGCGGCGCGGGCGGTGCGGGGGCCGTGGGGGGAATTCGCCATAGGAAAACCCTATGGCATGGCAAAGAACTGCTGGCTACCGGTGCTGCGCGGGCCGCGACAGGGTCGGAGCATGACCATTTCCCCGCCCCGCACCTTGCCGGCCGACCGCGCCGACAGCGCCGGCAGCGTCGAGCACACCGACCGTCCGGACGCCGCCGCCGACAGCGCTGCCGACGGACGGACGGCCGGGCGGGCCGGCGCTGCCAGTGCTGTCAGCGCTGTCGCGCACCTGCGGTCGCTCGGGCCCGGGCTCGGTGCGGTGGCGGCCGCGGTGGCGGTGGCCTGGTCGGTGAACTCGGTGCTGCCGACGGTGGCCCCGCTCACCGCCGCGGTCGGCCTCGGGGTACTGGCCGGGAACACGCGCCTGCTGCCCGCCGCCACTCGCCCGGGGCTCGGCTTCGCCGGCAAGCGGCTGATGCGCCTGGGTATCGCCCTGCTGGGTCTCAAGCTCGCGCTCGGCGACGTCCTCGCACTCGGCTGGCCCACGCTCGTGCTCGTCCTGGTCGTCGTGACGGCCACCTTCACCGGGACGCAGTGGCTGGCCCGCCGGCTGGGACTGCCCGGGGACCAGCCGCTGCTGATCGCCACCGGCTTCTCGATCTGTGGCGCCTCGGCTGTCGCGGCGATGAACGGCGTCACCGACAGCGAGGAGGAGGACGTCGTCACGGCGGTCGCCCTGGTCACGCTCTGCGGGTCACTCGCCATCGCGGTGCTGCCGTCGCTGCACGACCTGCTGGGTCTGAGCGACGTCCAGTTCGGCCGCTGGGCCGGGGCCAGTGTGCACGACGTCGGCCAGGTGGTGGCGGTGGCCCAGACGGCGGGGCCCGTCGCGCTGGGCCAGGCGGTGGTGGTCAAGCTCATGCGGGTGGCGCTGCTCGCGCCGATCGTGACCGGCGTCGCGGTGGCCCGCCGCCGTGCGGGCGGTGTGGCGGCGGGCGCCGAGGCCGCCGGCAGACGCCCGCCGCTGGTGCCGCTGTTCATCGCCGGCTTCCTGGCGCTCGCAGCGCTGCGCAGCACCGGAGCCGTGCCCGCCCCGGTGGTCGCCGCGGCCGAGCAGGTCGATGAACTGCTGCTGTCCGCCGCCCTGTTCGCGCTGGGGACGACGGTGAACATCCGCGCCCTGCTGCGCACCGGCCGGCGCGCGCTGCTCGCCGGGCTCGCCTCCTGGCTGCTGATCGCGGCGGTCTCGTACGCCGGAGTGCTGGCGACCACCTGACGCTCCCTGCGAGACGTTCAGACCGGTCCGGCCGTTCGAGGTGAACCTGTGCGGGCGGCGGCGCGGAGGCTGGACAAGTCCGGGGTGGTGTCGGTTGATGAGGAGTGCTCGCAAGCCGCCGGGTTGCGGCGGGTCGGCACTCCGGGCGTTGGCGGCAGGTGAGGGAGCGTCGGCAGGTGAGGGAACCTCGGTCGCAGCGGTCGGCCAGTGGGGCTTCGAGCGGTGGGGCTTCGGGCGGTGGGGCTTCGGCCAGCGGGGCTTCGAGCGGTGGGGTGGCCGGGCCCGGCGGCCCGGTCGTCCCGCGGTGACGCCTCGGCGCGCAGACGAGCGCCCGCGCCCGCGGCCGTCCGTCCGCCCCCGGCGGGACCGCTCGCGGCCGCCCGGCGCGGTGGCGCCCGGTCTGGTGCTGGCGGCCGGGTACGCGTGGCGGTTGCTGCTCGTCGGCCTGGCCGGATACGCCGTCTACACGATCCTGCAGCGGTTGCAGCTGGTCGCGATCGCGGTCTTCCTCGGCCTGGTCATCACGTCGATCCTGCGGCCGGTGACCGACCTGCTCGCCCGGGTGATGCCGCGCACGCTCGCGGTCGTCATCACCGTGCTGGCCGCGGTGCTGCTGCTGCTCGGCCTGCTCGCGCTGACCGGCGAGCTGGTGGCGCAGGACGAAAGCCGGCTGCGCACCGAGGTGCACGGCGGCCTCAACCGGATCGAGCAGTGGCTGCAGGGGCCGCCGCTGCACCTGCGGGCCAGCGCGGTCTCCGGGCTGCGCAGCAAGGTCGGCAGCTTCGTCTCCGCCCACCGCTCGGCGCTGATCAGCACGGCGGTGAACAGCGCGGGCCGGGTGGTGGAGGCGATCACCGGCGGTGCGCTGGCGCTGTTCTGCAGCCTGTTCTTCATCCACTCGGGCGACCGGATGTGGCGCTGGCTGGGCGGCCAGCTGCCGGCCGCGGCCCGGCCGCGCGTCGACCGGGGCGGGCGGGCCGCGTGGCGGACCTTCGCCGGCTACACCCGGGGCATCGTGATCGTTTCGGCGAGCAACGCGGTGCTGGTCGGCATCGCGCTGTTCCTGCTCGGGGTGCCGCTGGTGGTGCCGTTGATGCTGCTGGAGTTCCTGGCCACCTTCGTGCCGCTGATCGGCTCGCCGATCGCGCTCGCCGTCGCCTCGGTCGTCGCGCTCGCGACCAAGGGGCCGGTGACCGCGGTGGTCCTGCTCGGCCTGATCGTGGTGATCGGGCAGATCGAGGGGCACGTGCTGCACCCGCTGGTGCTCAGCTGGGCGGTGCGGATCCATCCGCTCGTGGTGGCCCTCTCGGTGGCGATCGGCACGCTGCTGGCGGGGGTGATCGGCGCGGTGGTCGCGGTGCCGCTGGTCTCGGTGGCCTGGGCGGTGTACTGCGAGCTGCGCGGGCCCGCGCCGGAGCCGGAGCCGGTCTCAGGGCGCCGGCCGTGAGCGCGAGCGGCGAGGAGCTGCTGACGCGGCTGCCGGACGAGTACCGCCGCCTGCTGCGCCCGGCGCCCGACGACCCGGCCGCCGCACTCGGCTCGCCGATGCTGGCGCGGCCCAGCGAACGGCGCTCGTTCGGCGCCGACTGGCTCTTCGAGCGCAAGCTGGACGGCGTGCGCGCACTCGCCTCGCGCTCGGCGGGCGGGGTGCTGCTGCTCTCACGCACCGGGAAGCGGGCGGCGGACACCTACCCGGAGGTCGTCGACGCGCTGGCCGCGCAGCCGTGCGCCGACTTCGCGGTGGACGGCGAGATCGTCGCCCTCAACGAGGGCCGCACCGACTTCGCGCTGCTCCAGCAGCGGATGCAGATCACCGACCCGGCCCTCGCGCGGGCCGGGTCGGTGGCCGTCACGTACTTCCTCTTCGACCTGCTGCGGCTGGCAGGTCAGGACACCACCCGGCTGCCGCTGAGGGTGCGCAAGGCGCTGCTGCGCGAGGTGATCGAGTTCCGCACGCCGCTGCGCTTCACCGAGCACCGCGAGCAGGGCGCGGGAGGTGCGGGCGGCGCGGAGTTGCTGGCGCGGGCGTGTGCGGAGGGCTGGGAGGGGCTGATCGCCAAACGGGCCTCCGCCGGGTACGCGCACGGCCGCTCGGGCGAGTGGCTCAAGCTCAAGTGCGGCCGCGCCCAGGAGTTCGTGGTCGGCGGCTTCACCGCGCCGGCCGGCAGCCGGAGCGGTTTCGGCGCGCTGCTGCTCGGCTACCACGAGGGCGGCCGGCTGCGCTACGCCGGTAAGGTCGGCACCGGCTTCGACACCGTGACGCTGCGGGTGCTGCGCCAGTACCTCGACCGGCTGGCGCAGGACCGTTGCCCGTTCGAGGAGGAGGTCCGGGAGCGGACCGCGCGCTGGGTGCGCCCGGTGCTGGTGGCGCAGGTCGGTTTCACCGAGTGGACCCGCGACGGCCGGCTGCGGCACCCCCGGTTCCTCGGCATGCGCGACGACCGGCCGGCAGCCGAGGTGGTCCGTGAGCGCGCTGGTTCATGAGCGTGCTGGTCCGTGAGCGTTCGGACGACTGACGATCGCCGTACGAGCCGGTAATATCACCAGATTGAAACGAGAAGTAACGATTGTCTCCCTGTGACTCCCCGGGGGCTGTCTGGGCTTCCGTGCCGGCCCTAGGCTGCGCGCGTGTCGATCTTTCGAAGACTTCGGGGCTCCGGCCCCCGCATGCTGCCAGAACTCGATGACGTCAAACTCGGGCGGGTCCGCAGGCAACTCGATTCCCCCGCGATGCCCGGCCTGAACGAGATCCAGATGGATCAGGTGGAGCGGCTGATCCAGGACGCCGGCACGGACTGGGACCGCCGCTCGCACCGCTACTCCGTACTCGCCGAGGCCGCCGCGCACTCCAACCTCGCGCGCTCCTGGCGACTGCGGCAGCCGCGCAATGCCGACGCGCTGGTGTTCGAGGCGTGGGTCGAGCTGGTGCGCGGCCGCCGCGCCGGGGAGATGGCGGATGCCCGCACCACTGCCGACGGCTGTTACCGCGCCGCCGACGCGAGCCCGGACGACCCGACGCCCTGGGTGGTCCTGCTCGGGATCCTGCGCCTGCTCCGGGCCGATTCGCGCGACCTGTTCGAGGTCTGGCACGAGGTGACCGCCCGCGATCCCTGGCACCGCGAGGCCCACCTGGAGATGCTGCACTACCTGTCGCCGGAGGAGTGCGGCTCGCGCAGCCGCCAGCTGGACTTCGTGGACGCCGTCCGCGCCGGGGTTCCGTCGACGGCACCGGCCGCGGGCGTGGAGCTGACCGCGCTGGTCGAGGAGCACAAGCGCACCACCGACCGCGGTGGCGTCGATGCCCTGCTGGCCCGCGGGCAGTGGACGCACGGCCGGGCGACCACCGCGCTGGAACGCGCGCTGGCCGACTGGACCCCGCCCGGGGCCCTGCAGCACGCCGCCGCGCTCGCCGACCTCAACCTGCTCGGGTACGCCCTGGTCCAGTCGGGGCGACTGCGCGACGCGACGGAGACCTTCCAGCTGATCGGCCAGACGGTGACGCCGTGGCCGTGGCAGCTGGACGGAGACCCGTTGCAGCAGTTCGGCTACTGGCAGGCGAAGGCGCTGCGTTGACGAACCGCCGTGCTGACGAACCGCCGTGCGGCCGGTCGTCAGTGGTCGGTGCGGCGTGGCTCCGGGAGCCGGACGGTGAGCGTGCCGCCCTGGGCGAGCGGGGCGCCCGCCGGCGGCCGCTGCTCGCAGACCGTGCCGACCGTCGCGCGGGCCGGATCCGGGCAGCCGCCGTACGCGATGTCGCCGATCCGCAGGCCCGCGTCGCGGGCGTCCTTGCGGGCCTGGAGCACGGTCGCGCCGGCCAGGTCGGGCGCCTTGACCGAGGGCGCCGGTGTGCTGTGCGCGCCGGTGTGCACGATCGCATAACCGGCGGCCACGGCTGCCACCGCGGTGCCGGCCGCCAGCACCGCGGTCAGCCGGCCGGCCCGGCGGCGCGGCCGGGCCGGGGCGGTGGCCGGGTGCTCGGTCGAACGTGGGCTTGAGCTTGGGCCTTCCTCTGGGCCCGGGACGGCGGCGGTGAGCCGGCCGGTGGGCCGGGGGAGCGCCGCGGCGAGTGCGGCGCGCATCTCGGGTGCGTCCTGGAAGCGGTGTTCACGGGACTTCGCGAGCGCGGTCAGCACCACGTCGTCGAGCGCGGGCGGCAGGCCCGGCCCGTGCAGCGACGGCGGGGCGGGCTCTTCGTCGAGATGGCGCCAGGCGGTGGCCAGCGGGGTCGGCTCGCTGAACGGCGGCTGACCGGTGAGGAGTTCGTAGAGCAGACAGCCGGTGGAGTAGAGGTCGCTGCGCGCGTCGACCGGCTCGCCGCGGGCCTGCTCCGGCGAGAGGTACTCGGCGGTGCCGACGACCATGCCGGCCTGCGTCAGCGCCGCGCCGGCGGCGGGCCCGAGGGCATGGGCGATGCCGAAGTCCATCACCTTGACGGTGTCGGCGGTGTCGCCGTCGCCGGGGGTGACCATCACGTTCGCCGGTTTGACGTCGCGGTGCACGAAGCCGTGCGCGTGGGCATGCGCCAGTGCGTCCAGGATGTCGGCGGTGATGCGCACGGCCCTTGCCGGGCTGAGGAGTTCGCCCCGGCCGAGCAGCTCGGACAGCGCCGCGCCGCGGACGTGCTCCATCACGATGTACGGCACCGGGGTGCCGGTGGCGCCGTCCTCGTCCTCGCCGGAGTCGAAGACCGCCACGATGCCCGGGTGGTTCAGCGCCGCCACCGACCGCGCCTCCCGGGCGAACCGCAGGCGCCAGGACGGATCGGTCGTGAACTCCGGCCGCAGCACCTTGATCGCGACGGTCCGGTTCAGCCGCAGGTCCTGTGCCCGGTACACCTGGGCCATCCCGCCGCGGCCCAGCAACTCGCCCAGCACGTAACGGCCGCCCAACGGTGCCTGCTGATCCATGCGGCTTCTTCCCTGTCTCTCCGGGGCGCTCCGGCAGGGCACCGGTCCACCGGGCCCGACTCCGGCCGGGCGGCCGGAAGCGCTGGACGGTAGCGCGCGGTCTTGTGAAAACCCTGTGGAACGCACGGGGGCCGAGCCGCCCACGACTGCCGGGCGGCAGAGGACCGGTCGGGCAAACCGGTTGCGGGCGCAGCCCGGTGCCTGAGACCGTGCGGGTTCCCGCAACTGCCACGAGGTTCGGATGACGATCTACTTCTACGGTGCCGACGACGTCCCCTACGGCTGCTTCTCCAACTTCTCAGCGCACTGTCTGGACCTCGACGGGCACCTGTGGCCGACCTCGGAGCACTACTTCCAGGCACAGAAGTTCGTCGGCACCCGCCATGCCGATCTCATCCGCCGGGCCCGCACGCCGTTGCGTGCCGCCGAGTTGGGCCGTGACCCGGCCAAACCGCTGCGGCGGGACTGGGACCGCGTCAAGGACGGTGTGATGCGTCGTGCCGTGGTGGCCAAGTTCCAGGCGCATGCGGACATCCGCGGCATCCTGTTGTCCACCGCCGATGAGGAGATCGTCGAGGACACCAGCACGGACCACTACTGGGGTCGCGGCAGGACCGGCACCGGCAAGAACATGCTCGGTCGGATCCTGATGCGCACGCGCAGTCAACTCCGCGCCGAGGTGCAGGGCAGTCATGGTCACTCCGGACGGCGCCTGGTGGGGTGATCGCTCATGCCGTGGCCGGGGAGGCGGGTGCGCGAGGATGGATCGGTCCACGGCATGATCCAGCCCGAACCGATCGGCAGAGCAGATGGAACTGCGCCACCTCAAGTACTTCGTCGCCGTCGCCGAGACCAGCAACTTCACTCAGGCGGCGGCGCATTGCTATGTCGCGCAGTCCGCGCTCAGCCAGCAGATCGCCCGCCTGGAGAAGGAGGTCGGCGCGAGTCTGTTCAGCCGCACCAGCCGTTCGGTGCGGCTGACGGCCGCCGGTGAGACGCTGCTGCCCTGGGCCCGGCGGATCCTCTCGGATGTGGACGGCGCGCAGGCCGAGCTCGACGCGCTGGCCGGGCTGCGCCGTGGCCGGCTGGCCCTCGGTCTGATCCAGACCCTCGGCAGCGCGCTCGACCTGGCCGACGTGCTCGCGGACTACCAGCACCGCCACCCCGGCATCGACCTGCACGTCAGTTACGCCACCAGCGAGGACATGGTCGCCGCCGTGACCGCCGGGGCGCTGGACCTGGCCGTGATCGGCGTGGGCCCGGGAGCGCTGCCGCAGGGGGTCGAGTGCCGCGTGCTGGACAGCGACCCGCTGGTCGCGGTCGTCCCGCCGGACCACGCGCTCGCCGAACGGGAGTCCGTCGGTCTGAGCGAACTCGCCGACGACCGGCTGATCCAGTTAACCCGTGGCACCGGGCTGCGCCGTCAGGTCGAGTCGGCGTTCGAGCGGGCGGGTGTCCGGCCCGACCAGCGGTTCGAGGTGGGGCTGGTCAGCGACATGGTCAGGCTGGCCGCGCGTGGCCTGGGTGTCACGGTGGTGCCGCGCTCGGCTGCCGCCATGCTGCTCCCGGCGGGTGAGGGGGCGGACGGTGTGGCCGGTGCGCCCGCCGGTGCACGGGTGCTGCGGCTGGCGGACGAGGCTGCGCGGCACCGGGTCGCGGTCGTCTACGACGGGAGCCGGCTGTCCGCTGCCGCGACCGCCTTCCTCGCCACCGTCGAGCGGCACAGCGGCAGGCCGGAGGAGGAGCCGGAGGAGGGGTGACTCATTGATCGGTAGGAGCGATCGCTGCGTCCGGTTCCATCTCTTGGACAGAACGCCCGGCGGGTCGCAGGCTGGAGCTGCCCGGCCCGCCGATCGCGGTGGGCCCGTTCGATCGGAGCTGCCGTGTCTGCCGTGTCTGCCGCCCTGCGCGAGGCGTGGACCACTCTGGTGCCGGACATGCGGGACCGGCACGGCCCGCTGCCGCCGCTGATGATCGCCCTCACGGTGGTCACCGGCCTGATCGACGCCTTCAGCTATCTGGCCCTCGGCCGCGTCTTCGTCGCCAACATGACCGGCAACGTGGTCTTCTCCGGGTTCGCGGTCGCCGGTGCCAGTGGATTCTCGCTGGTGGCCTCGGTCGCGGCGCTGGCGGCCTTCGCCTGCGGCGCGCTGCTCGGCGGGCGCCTCGTCCACCCCGTCCGTGCTCATCGCGCCCGGGTGCTGCTCCGGGCGCTGACCGCCGAGACCGTGCTGGTCGCGGGCGCCCTGGTGACCGCGCTGCTGGCCGGTGACTCGTCCGGTCACTCGTACGGCGACGGCGGCCGTTACCTGCTGATCGCCCTGCTCGGCCTCGCGATGGGGGTGCAGAACTGCGCCGCGCGGATCCTGGCGGTCCCCGACCTCACCACGACGGTGCTGACGCTGACCATCACCGGGGTCGCCGCAGACAGCCGGTTGGCCGGCGGCCCCGGCGCGCGGGCCGGGCGCCGGCTGCTCTCGGCGGCGGCGATGCTCGTCGGCGCACTCGCCGGCGCCGTCGCCGTGCTGCACGGGCATCCGGCGCTGGCGCTGCTGCCGGCCGCCGTGCTGCTCGCGGCGGTGACCATCGCCGCGTTGCCGCTCACCCGCTCGCGGGCGGCCTGGAGCACTCCAGTGTGAGGGTGCCCGTTAGGGAAGGCCGGTGCTTTCCAAGGTGCCGCGATGATCACTAAGGTTCCGCCGTGGCCGAACATCAGAGTGGGGACAGACTGTGGGACGAGTTCGTCAGGGAGTTCGAGAAGAGCACGGCGATCCACGAGCCGAGCGCGGCTGAACGGGCCCGCGGCCAGGTCACCGGGGCACCTCGGACCGAGGCGCGGCGGCGGCGCGACTGGCGCCGGCCGGTGCTGGCGGTGCTGCTCGGCGTGATGGTCGCGGTGGCGGCGGTCGGTCTGCTCGGGCCGTGGCTCACCCGTGCGCCGCGCCCGGCCGCGGGGGCGGCTGCCGGCGCGACTGCGGGGGGCTCGGTGTCGCCTGCGGCATCGCCGTCGGTCGCCGTCTCGCCCTCGGCTGCGCGGGTGGCCTCCGCGCCGGTGACGGCGGCCTACCCGCCGAGCGTGCTGCCGACGCAGGTCCAGGGGTTCACCCAGGTCGCCCAGAGCGGAGTGCCGAGTTGCACGGGCGCCGACACCGTCGGGGCGCGGCTGGCCGGGATGATCGCCCAGGGGCACGGGTGCCTCGGGGTGGCTCTGGCGCTGTACAAGGATGCGGACAACAACGAGTACAGCGTGGCGCTGTTCACCATGAAGGACCCGCTCGACGCGATGGACCTGGTGACCAACCTGAGCGCCGCGCCGACGGACTTCGAGGTCGCCGTCCAGCTGCCGCCGAAGGGGTCCGGTCTGCGTGAACTGGCGGGGGACAGCGGCCTGGTGCAGTCCTTCGGGATGGCCGGGAACGCGCTGGTGGTCGGGATGGCCCAGTGGTCCGACGGCCACACCGGTGACTACCAGGGCCTCGAAGACCGCCTCACCCCGCTCTTCGACGCCGTTCTGCACGGGGTGCCGGTGAAGTGAGGCCTCGGCCTCAGCCTCGGCCCCAGCCTCAGCCTCAGCCGTCGGAGTCGGGGTTGCCGGCGAGTTGGAGTGCCAGTGCCTGGAGGATCTCCTCGGTCCGGACGGCGGGCGCGGTCTCGTCGTAGGCGTCGGCCACCGCGTCGAAGGCCAGGACGAAGCCGGTGATCAGCGCGCTGAGCGGCTCGGAGAGCTGCCGCAGCAGGGCGAGGCCGACCTGCTTGGCGTCCGCGTCCACCGGGACCATGAAGTACTCGGGGACCACCTCGCCGAGCAGTTCGGACACGTAGTCCGTCCCGACACCGCTGCGCAGGCCGGTGAGCGCGGCGATGGCCTTCAGCTTGATCTCGTTCTCGGTCATGCAGGCAGTCCCTAGCTGTTGCGGCCGGTGAG
This sequence comes from Kitasatospora sp. NEAU-69, assembly GCF_057158765.1. Lineage (NCBI taxonomy): Bacteria > Bacillati > Actinomycetota > Actinomycetes > Kitasatosporales > Streptomycetaceae > Kitasatospora > Kitasatospora sp. NEAU-69. The sequence goes on along the minus strand of NZ_JBWXUE010000037.1, from coordinate 43,779 downwards.
GTCGGGGAGGTTGCTCCCCGCCGGGGGGTCGTTCGGCGGGTCCTCCGGGGTGGGCCGGTTGCCTCGGGTGGCGGCCTGGCCGACCAGGGCGCCGCCGTAGACGGTGTAGCCGACGCCGATCAGCCATGACTGCACGATCAGGACGATGCCGACCGTTCCGTACGAGACGGCGTTGGAGACGATCAGCGGGGCGAAGACCAGCTCGGAGAAGAGCCGCAGACCGGCGAAGGCGGCCACGGTCGCGACCGCACCCGGCAGCAGCGGCCGCCAGCCGACCCGGGAGCCGAGCAGCAGGTGCTGCAGCCACCAGAAGTACAGGACGCCGGTGACCACGTCGAGCGTGATGCGCGGCCCGGCCGGGGACGACGCGCCGTCCCAGGGCAGTCCGCGCCAGGTGCTGAGCAGGATCAGCGCGATCAGTCCGGCCAGGCCGAGCACCTGGCGCCAGAGCGTGTGCCAGGCCGCGGGGGAGAGGTGCCAGACCCGTTCGTACCCCTTCTGCACGGCGGCCATCAGGGATATTCCGAAGACGGCCAGCGCGGCCAGGCTCAGTGCGGTGGTGGTGCTCAGCACCTGGTGGCGGGAGGCGAACAGCTCGCTGACCGAACGGGCCGAGCTGCCGGACACGCCCAGGCCGTCGATGACCCAGTCGGCGATGCCGTTGCCGCGGGCCGGCAGCGCCGCCGTGATGACGACCAGCAGCGGAACGAGCGTGACGAAGAAGATCGCCGCGAAGGCCATCGCGCGGTGCAGCAGTTCGAGCTCCTGGCCGCCGCGCCAGGCCCGCGCGGCCGTGCCCGCGACCGCGCTCGCGGCTCGGCCGCCGAGCGTCGAGGCCCTGCGGCCCAGCGTCGAGGCTCTGCGGCCCAGCGTCGTCGCGCGTGCACCGAGCGGGTTTCCGTCCATGGAGCGACATCCTCCTTCCCGGGGCAGGCCACAGTGCCTGCGGGGCGGCTCCCACGCGGGGCGTCCCCCACGGGAGCCCGGGGTGATACCAGCTAACGCCCGATGCCATCAGATCGCAGTACGCCGCTCGGCCGGGCGGTCCCAGGAGCTGCGGAGCTCCTGGCGCTACAGGTCCCAGGAGTACTCGGGGCGGTCCGCGCGGTGGCGCAGGTCGGCGCGGACCTGATTGGCCAGGCGGCGGGTGTCGCGGCGGTTCAGCTCGGCGCCGACCGCGGAGCCGATCAGCAGCGGCGTGAGGGAGGGCAGCTTGCGCAGCGAGCCACGGGCCAGCCGGCGGCTGACCTGCTTGCGGACCCGGGCGCCCGCGCCCATCGCGAGGACGCTGCTCGGCCGGAGCAGGCTGACGCTGTCGATGCCGCGGCGCTCGGCCCAGGCGCTGACGTAGGCGGTGGCGCGCTCCGCCCGGCTGCCGGTGGCCGGATGGCCGTACACCTCGTGCAGCTCGGCGATCAGCTTCACCTCGACCGCCGCGACGGCCAGCAGCTCGGCGGCCAGTTCGGCGGTGACCGCCGCGGTCGGCACGACGGCCGCCGCGCCGACGCTCGCGCCGATCGCGGCGCTGGCCCGGCAGGCGCCGGTGACCAGGCGGTCGGCCAGCTCCTCGGGGGTGGCGGCGCTCGGGTGCTGGCGGCGCAGCGTGGCGAGGTCGCGGATGGGGATCCGTGGCGCGGTGGCGAGCAGCCGGTCGGCCAGCCGATGGCCCCTGGCGACGGAGCCGCGCGCCGTCCGCCGGGCCACGCCGACGCCGCCGCGCAGCATGCGACCGCGCAGCGCACTGCCGGGCAGCACATCGCCGGGCAGCGCGCCGCCGGGCCGTGCGCCGCCGGGCCCTGCATCGATGGGCTGCACGCCCGTGCGGCTGCGTGCCAGGGTGCGGCTCAGCCGGCGCAGGCCGAGCCGGGCCTGGGCCTCCCGGGCGGGCAGCTCGGCGGCGTCGGCGGTGTCCCAGCCGGTGAGCTCGGCCGTGAGCTCGTCGGCCAGCTGCTGCGCCTCGCCCGTGTCGGTGGCGTCCGATGGGCCGGGCTCGGCGGAGCTGCTGCGGGACCGTCGCCGGCGAAAGATCTCCATGGGAGGCGAGTACCCGTCTTTGCACCGCGCACGCCGCCTCCGAGCGGTCGACTCGCCCGGATGGGCCTGCTTCAGGCCGGGCCGCCCGGGCTGCACGGCGCCGAAGCTGTCGCTTGCCCGGCCAGTCGGCGGTACAACGGGTCGCGGCGGGTGGGTCCTGAACGTCGGCCGGGCCGACGTTTCAGGATCCACCCGCCGCGACGGGCTACCGGCCGTGGTGGCCGGGTCGGTCAGGCGAGGGCTGCCGCCAGGAGTGCGGCCGTGTCGGCGACCAGTGGCTCGTCGCCCGGTGCGGTGGCGTCGTGCTTGGTGGACAGGACCGCCAGCACGATCGGGCCCCGGCCGGGGGGCCAGGCGATGCCGACGTCGTTGGTGGTGCCGTAGCCGCCGCTGCCGGTCTTGTCCGCGACCCTCCAGTCCTTGGGCAGCCCGGCGCGGAAGCGGTTGGCGCTGGTCGTGTTGTTCAGCAGCCAGCCGGTCAGGCGCTGTCGGTCTCCCGCGTCGAGGGCGTCGCCGAGCGTGAGCCGGCGGTAGGTCCGGCCGATGGCGAGCGGGCTGGTGGTGTCGGTCAGCCGCCCCGGCTCTGCTGAGTTCAGGGCGGGTTCCCATCGGTCGAGTCGGGTGACCCGGTCTCCGATCGAACGGCAGAAGCGGGTGACCGCGCTCGGGCCGCCGAGTTGACGCAGCAGCAGGTTCGCCGCCGTGTTGTCGCTGTAGTCGAGGGCGGCCGCGCACAGATCCGCGACCGTCATGCCGCCCGCGAGGTTGGCCGGCCGGCCGGTGATCGGCGCGTAGCCCGACTCCGTGACGTCCTGCTCGGTGTACCGGATCACTTTGGCGAGGAAATCGCCGTTGCGGTCGAGGTCGCGCAGCACCGCCGCAACGGCGATCGTCTTGGACGCCGAACAGATCGGGAACAGCTCGTCCGCTCGGTACCGCACCGTCCGACCGGTGACGGTGTCCTGCGCGAAGATCCCGAGCCGCGCGGAATGCGCCTGTTCAAGGGCACGCAACTGCCTGGCGATGTCGGTGCGGTCCTCGCTGTTCGTGTCCTGCGCGAAGGCCTTCTCTCCGGTGGGAAGCACGACGGTGAGAGCTGTCGCGGCGGCACCGGCCAGGACCCCACGCCGACTCGGGCGCACATTCATGAGCGTCATCCTCTGTTTGTGAGCATCATTCGCCCCTATGAGGACGCGGCTGTGCGCGGGGCCGTTCCCGAACCGATGAGGTAGGTCAGGGCCTCGGCTGCTCGAAGTAGTCGGTGAACTGGGAGCCGCTCGCGCTGACCGCGCCCGGTGTGGCGACGAGTTGCTCCTTGTTGAACGCGGGTTCGTAGAGGCTGATCGAGGACAGGCCCGCGCCGGTGGCCGCGGGGACGCAGCTGCCCGGCCAGGTCTGGACCCAGCAGGCGGTGCTGAAGGTCACCGCGCCGAAGTTCGCCAGCGGCGCGATGCTGCCGCCGACCGTCGGTGCCTCCTGGATCCACTCCGCGGTGTCGCCCGGTGCCGAGGAGGCGTGGGCGAAGTCGACGCAGACGTTCTGCGTCATGTTGCAGAGTGCCCACTGCGCCAGGCCGCCGTTGATCGGCGCCCAGTACGGGGTGGTCGAGACGGTGTCGCCGGGGCGGAAGGTGAGGTTGGTGACCCGGACCTCGCTGCCGGTGTCGCCGGTGCCGCCGACGATCTCCCACCACGGGTAGTAGGAGGTGGCGCCGCTGGGCTGCACGTCCCCTGAGAAGCCGGCCTGCACGAGGGCCCCGGCGCTGCTGTTGAACCCTCCGCCGATGCCGGACCAGGTGGCCGAGTAGTACGCGCCGGTCGGGGAGAAGCCCGGGTTCGGCGCGGAGACCGCCGGGACGGTCCAGCCGCCCTGGGCGACCTGGACGCCGGGCTGGGTGATCTGGTAACCGGACCAGTTGCCGCTCTGGTACTGCGAGTTCACGGCGCCGGGTGCGGCGGGTGCGGCGGGTGCGGTGGGGGCGCCGGGCGCGGGCCGCAGCCGGTGGTTCACCGGCGAGGCCTTGCAGGTCATCGTGGGCAGCCAGGTGACATGGTGCTGCGCGGCCTGCTCGAAGAAGCCGTTCAGCGCGGCCGGGGCCCCGGCCGCCGCGGCGGTCAGCGGCTGCCCGGCCTGCGGGGTGCGCACCAGGGCGCCGGCGCAGCCCGTGGTGCTGTGGATGGTGACGGACGGCGTGGCGGAGGCGGATGCCACGGGGGCCTGGGCGCCGGCCACCGCGGCGGTGCCTAAGAGCGCCGCGGCCATCGCGAAGCTCGTGAGTACTCGACGCATGCGTTGATCTCCTCGTTTACGTCCGGGCATGGAGAGCGGCCGCCTGCGCCCTTGGCTTTGCTGAACTTCGGTGCGTAGTACGGCCGTTGGGGTCGAGTATGTCGGTGACCGCCGCCGGTGTCGACAGGGGCTCATCACAACCTCATGTTCCGCCGGGCAGGATCCGGACCGGATACCGAAGCACCGAAGCACTGATGCACCGATCTGGAGAGTCCCCTGCGATGACACAGCACGACGACCACGGGACCGCCGCGGTGTGGCACCAGGTGCTCCGGGCCGCCGGTCCGTTGGACTGGCCGCTGACGCATGGCGCGGTTCCGGTTCTGGTGCTGCTGCTGGGGGCCGGCGCGCTGCTCGGGCTGGCGCTGTGCCGGGGCGAGCGCTGGTGGAGCAGGTGGTTCGCCGGGGCGGTGGTGCTGGCCGGTGCGCTCACCGTGCTGGTGCAGGTCACCGTCGATGACTGGTGGCAGCCGTTCCCGGACAAGCTGCCGCACCGGGTCACGCTCTGGGTCGGCATCGCGCTGCTCGGCCTGCTGCTGGCGGCCTCCCGGCTCTGGCACGCGCACGGGCCGCGCCGGCTGCGCTGGCGTGGTCGGTCGGCCGTGCTGCTCGGCGGGCTGCTGGTGCTGCTGATGTCGGGATCACAGGTGAACCGGCAGTTCGACCAGTACCCGACCGCGCGGGTGCTGCTCGCGCCGTGGCTGCAGCGGACCGGCGCCGTGCCCGGCGCCGCGCACCGCACGGTGGCGGCCCCGGCCGGCAAGGCGCTCGCCGAGGCGTGGACACCGCCGGCCGGGCTGCCTGCCAAGGGGACGGTCGCCACGGCCGAGATCCCGGGCACGAAGTCGGGCTTCAGGGCCCGGGAGGCGTACGTCTACCTGCCGCCCGCTTACCAGGCCGATCCACGGCCGCTGCTGCCGGTGCTGGTCCTGATGCCGGGGCAGCCGGGCTCGCCCGGCGACTGGATGAGCACCGGTCAGGTGCCGGAGCTGCTGGACGCCTTCGCGGCCGCGCACCAGGGCCTGGCCCCGATCGTGCTGTCGGTCGACGCCGCAGGCTCGACCTGGGGCAGCACCTTGTGCATGAACTCCAGGATCGCCCAGGCCCAGACCTACCTCGCCCAGGACGTGCCGGACTGGGTGAGCGGCCATCTGCAGGCCGCCACCGACCGGCGGGCCCGGGCGATCGGCGGGCTCTCCTACGGTGGGACCTGCGCGATCCAGCTCGGGCTCAACGCCCCCGAGGTGTACGGCTCGGTGCTCGACATCTCGGGCCAGGACGAGCCCACGCTCGGCAGCCACGGCAGGACGGTGGACGAGGCCTTCGGCGGCGACGAGGCCGCGTTCGACGCGGTGGACCCGCGGCACCTGCTGGCGCGGCGCGGATTCCCCGACACCGCGGTGGCCTTCGCGGTCGGCGCGGACGACGGGGAGTTCCGCCCGCAGCAGGAGCTGATGTACCAGGCGGCCGTGCGGGCCGGGGTGGCGGCACACTTCGACGCGTTTCCCGGCGCTCACGACTGGACGGTGTTCCGGGCCGGTCTTGGCAGCAACCTCGACTGGCTGGGCCGACGGACGGGGCTGATCCCGTGACTGTGACCGTGACCACGACCACCACCGTGACCGATACTGCCGCTGTCACCGACATCGGCACCGCCACGGACGGCCCGGTGCCGGCCGGACCGGTCGCACCGCCGTCCGGGCGAGGCCGTTTCCGCCGGCTGCGCAGCGCGCCGCTCACCCTGGTGCTGCTCGCGGTGCTGTGGGGCACCGGCGCGGTCACCGGCAGCCTCGGCGCGGGCCCCGGCCGGGCGCTGCTGGCCCAGGTCGGCGCGGGCCTGCCCGCCGTGGCGGCCGGCCACTGGTGGGCGCCGGTCAGCTCGCTGTTCTGGTGCCCCGATCTCGTCTCGTACCTGGGCACCTCCGTGGTCGTCCTGCTGCTCTGCCCGGTTGCCGAGCGACGGTTGGGCCGGCCCACCGCCGTCGCCGTGCTGATCGGCGGCCAGGCGCTCGGCGCGTTGCTCGGCACCGGCGTCGCGTGGGCGGGCATCCGGGTGGGGGAGAGCTGGACCCAGACGCTCGGCGAGCAGCTCGCGGTCGGCCCGCTCGGCGGCCTGCTCGCGCTCGCCGCCGCGCTGAGCTATCGGCTGACCGCGCTGTGGCGGCGCCGGCTGCGGCTGCTGGTGCTGCTGGTGCCGGGCGTGCTGGTGTTGTACGTCGGCCACCTGCAGAGCCTGCTGAGCCTCGCCGGCGCGCTGGCCGGGCTGGCGGTCGGCGCGCTGATCCACCGCGGCCGCGGCCACCGCTGGCCCGGGCTGCGCCGGTTGCGCCCGTCCTCGCAGCACGAGGCCCGGGTACTGGTCGCCACCTGCCTGGCCGGCTCGGCGATCGGCCCGCTGGTGGCCTCGCTGTACAACGACGCTCCGGGACCGTTCAGCACCTTCGCGGAGCTGTACTACTCCACCGTGCCGTCCGCCGAGGAGGTCGCGGCGGCGTGCGCGGGCTCCGCCGCGGACTGTGCCCAACTCCACGCCGCCCAGCAGTTCTTCGACTCCCCGGGGCGGCTGATGGCTCTGCTGGTGCCGGTGCTGCTGCTGGTCCTCGCCGAGGGCCTGCGCCGCGGCCTGCGGCTGTCCTGGTGGATCACCGTGCTCGCTCAGCTGTTCTGGCTGGCGCTGGTCGGCTGGGCACTGACCGACGCGCTGGTCAAGCCATCGGCCGCCGCCGGGGGCGATCCCGTCGCCGTGCAGGTCTTCGCCGAGTCCATGGCGCTGCCGCTGCTGAGCCTGGTGCTGCTGTTGGTCACCCGTCAGCGATTCCGCCTGCGGCTGCCCCGCACCGACCTGCGCCGGCTCGCCGTGGTGACCGGGACGGCGCTGCTGCTCGCCGCCGGCTGCTACCTCGGCCTCGGCTGGGCGGTGCGCGACCAGTTCGCCGTCACGGCCGGCTGGAGCAGTCTGGGCGCCGGGCTGGTCTCGGAGTTCCTGCCACCCGCGTACAGCGGTCTGATCGCGCCGCCGCCGATCCCGCTCGGTGGCACCGCCCAGCTGCTGACCGACTACTGCGGACTGCTGTTCTGGGCGGTGACGCTGACCGCGCTGCTGGTCGCGTTCCGCCGGCCCCGGGTCAAGACCGGCGCACAGGACGCCGCCCGCGCCCGCGCGCTGCTCACCGCGCACGGCGGCTCCACGCTCTCGTTCCTCAGCACCTGGAGTGGCAACCACTACTGGTTCGACGAGCAGGGCCGGGCGGCGGTCCCCTACCGGGTGATCGCGACCGTCGCGCTGACCTGCGGGGACCCGTTCGGCGAAGCCGGCGCGCGGGAGGCGGCGGTGGCCGGCTTCGCGCGGTTCTGCGACGCCCGGGGCTGGACGCCGTGCTTCTACAGCGTCACGCCCGCCGTCCGGGGCGCCGCCGAGGCGCTCGGCTGGCGCTCGCTCCAGGTCGCGGAGGACACCGTGATCCCGCTGCCCACGCTCGCGTTCACCGGCCGCAAGTGGCAGGACATCCGCACCGCGCTGAACAAGGCGCAGCGGGAGGGCGTCAGCGCGCAGTGGCTGCGCTACGCCGACGCCCCGGCGGCCGTCCGCGACCAGATCCGCTCGATGTCCGAGGAGTGGGTCCTTGACAAGGGCCTGCCCGAGATGGGCTTCACGCTCGGCGGCCTGGAGGAGCTGGCCGACCCGGAGGTGCGGCTGCTGATCGCGGTGGACGGCGACCGGACGGTGCAGGGGGTCACCAGCTGGCTGCCGGTGTACGAGGACGGCGTGCCGGTCGGCTGGACGCTGGACTTCATGCGGCGCCGGGCCGACGGCGGCTTCCGCGGCGTGATGGAGTTCCTGATCGCGACGGCCGCGCTGCGCTTCAAGGAGGAGGGTGCCCGCTTCGTCAGCCTCTCCGGCGCCCCGCTGGCCCGCGCCGACCGTGGTGGTGACGGCGGCGAGCTGCCGGGCGCGCTGCAACGGACGCTGGACCGGCTCGGCGAGGTGCTGGAACCGGTCTACGGATTCCGCTCGCTGCTCGCGTTCAAGGCGAAGTTCCAGCCCGACTACCGGCCGCTGTACATGACCTACCCGGACCCGGCCGCGCTGGCCAGCATCACCCGGGCGGTCGGCAGGGCCTACCTGCCACACCTGACCCCGGCCCAGGGCGTCCGGCTGATGCGCAGGCTCTCCGGATGAGCCGGGAGGTCATACGAACGGGTCAGGAGCGGTCATTTCATGACGTTTTCGGTCACGTACGATATTCACCCATGCGCGTACTTGTCCTGGAGGACGACCCCGAGCTCGGCCCCGCGATCGTCACGGGCCTGCGTGAGGCCGGCTTCGCGGTGGACTTCGCCGGCGATCTCGCGGACGCCGACTTCAAGCTCGCGGTCAACACCTACGACTGCCTGATCGCGGACCGCACGCTGCCCGACGGTGACGCGCTGACCCTGCTCGCGGCCCAGCGGCGTGCCGGATCCACCCTGCCGGTCCTGCTGCTCACCGCGCTCGACGCCGTCACCGACCGGGTGGCCGGCTTCGAGCACGGCGCCGACGACTACCTCGTCAAGCCGTTCGCGTTCGCCGAGCTGAGCGCCCGGGTCCGCGCGCTGTGCTGGCGTGGCCAGCCCACCCGGCTGCCCGAACTGCGGGTCGGCGACCTGGAGCTCGACCTGCCGCGCCGCCGGGTGCGGCGCGACGGCGTGCTGCTCACGCTGACCGCCAAGGAGTTCGCCGTGCTGGAGGTGCTGATGCTGCGGGCCGGCGAGGTGGTCAGCCGCAGCGAGCTGATCGAACGCTGCTGGGACGAGCAGGCCGAGCCGCTCTCCAACGTGGTGGACGTGCTGGTCGGCCAGCTGCGCCGCAAGCTCGGCCCGCCGGAGCTGATCGTGACGGTGCGCGGCGCCGGCTACTGCGTCGCCGACCCGGCCGCCGAGCGGTGAGCCGGATCCGGCCTGCCTGGGTGCGGCGTACCGCGGCACGCCGCACCGCGATGCGGCGGACTACGGCACGGCGGACCCCGGCCGTCGTCCGGCTGCACCGTGCCCGGTGGGCGATGACGCTGCTCTTCGCCGCCAGCACCGCCGCCTGCCTGCTGGTGCTCGCCACCATCGCCGCGCACACCGACAGCCACTCCCGCGCGAAGGACCTCGACAACGACGTCGCCCACCGGGCCGACGGGCTCGCCCGGGTCGTCTCCTTCGACGTCGGAGACACGCTCTACCTCGACGCGCTGCCGGACGACGACCTGGCGCGCGGCGCCGAGGCGCTCGGCGTCCTCCAGGCGCCCGGCGACCGGCCCGCGCAGGTCAGCCACGCGTACACCTCCCCGGCCACGCTGCCGGGCCCGGCCACGCTCGACGCGATCTGGCAGCAGGTCCAGCAGGAGCAGCAGACCGTCCTGGTCACCGCCCCGGCCCAGGGCGGCCGCCAGTACCACTGGGCCGCGGCCCCGGTCTGGGACGGCGACCGGATCGGCGCCGCCGTCCTGGTCGGCGCAGACCCCACGCAGAGCCTGGCGGCCCACGATCAGCTGCTCCGCCGGCTGGCCCTGGGCTGCGCGGCGCTCGTGCTGGCCGCCGCGGCGGTCGGTCACCTGCTGTCCGGCCGGGCGATGCGGCCGGCGCTGCGCGGACTCGAACGGCAGGAGCAGTTCCTCGCCGAGGCCGCCCACGAGCTGCGGACACCGCTGGCCACGCTGCGCCTGGTGGTGGAGAACGGCAGCGGCTCGCCCGCCCGGGCACCGGCAGCGCTGGACGAAGCGGTCCGGCTGGTCGACCGGCTCGGCCGGCTGGTCACCGGGCTGCTGGCCCGGGCCCGGATCGACGCCGGCACGCAGAAGATCGAGCTGACCCGGCTGCGGCTGGACCAGCTGGTCGAGCAGACGGTCGAGGAACTGCCGGACCGCACCGGCGTCGTGCTCGACACCGAGGCCGCGATCGTCAGCGGCGATCCGGAGCTGCTCGCCCAGGCCGTGCGCAACCTGGTGGAGAACGCGCTGCGGCACGGCGGTGGCGGCCCGGTCGAGGTGACGGTCGGCGCCGGCCGGGTCGCCGTCCGGGACCACGGCCCCGGCGTGCCCGCCGCGGACCGCACCCGGGTCTTCGAACGCCGGGTCACCGGCGCCGCGAGCACCGGCACCGGGACCGGCCTGGCGATCGTCCGCTGGGTGGCGGACCTGCACGGCGGCGCCGCCCGGCTCTCGGCGGCGCCCGGCGGCGGGCTGCTGGCGGAACTGCTGCTGCCCGAGCCGGTACGCGCCGAGCGGGGTACCGGCTGAGGCGGCGGGTACGGGCTGAGGTGGGTACGGGCTGAGGCGCAGCCCGTACCCGGTGGCCCGGCTACTGGAGCGGGATGCCGGCTGCCTGACAGGCCTGCGCGTACTGCGAGGTGCAGATGTCGGACGCCTTGTACAGGCCGCCGCCGATCACGGCGTTGGCGACCGTCGACTTCGTGACGACGATCGGCGTGAGCAGCAGCGTGGGCACCTGGACGCCGCCGTCGTCGGTGATCGTGTCGGCGCCGGGGGTGCCGATCCCGTGCACCAGGTCGACGGCGATGTCGGCCGCGCCCACGGCCTCCGGCTTGTACGGCTTGTAGATGGTGTACGCCTGCTGGCCGGCGACGATCCGCTGGACGGCGTCGAGCGAGGCGTCCTGACCGCCGACCGGCACCGAGATGCCGGCCGCCTGGAGCGTGGAGATGATCGTGGTGGCCATGCCGTCGTTGGCCGAGTAGACGGCCTGGATGCCGTTCTTGCCCAGCTGGCTGATCGCGTCGCCGGCCTCCTGGGCGGCGACCGTGGGCTGCCACTGACCGGACTTCTCGTAAGCGATCTTGACCTTGCCGTCCAGCACCTTGTGCGCGCCGGCCTTGAACTGGGCGGCGTTCGGGTCGCTCTCGTCGCCGTCGATCATCACCACGTTGGCGTTGGCGGCCTTGCCGCCCAGCGCGTCCAGCAGCGCCTGGCCCTGGAGTTCGCCGATCTGCTCGTTGTCGAAGGAGACGTAGGCGGCGACATTGCCGGCCGAGAGGCGGTCGTAGGCGACGACCTTGACGCCCTTCTGCGCCGCGCTGTTGACGTAACTCGCCGCGTCCTTGGCATTCACGGCGTCCAGGATGATCACCTTGACGCCCTGGGCGACCATGTCCTCGAACTGCTGCTGCTGGGTCTGCGCATTACCGCCGGCATTCTGGTACCGCACCGTGCACTGACCGCACAGTCCGGTGATTTCGGCCTGCATCAGCGGGCGGTCGAAGGACTCGTACCGCGGCGCCGTGGTGTCCGGCAGCAGCAGGCCGATCGGGGCCCCGGCCAGCGAACTTGCCTTGCCGGTGCTCCCGCCACCGCAGGCTGCCAGGGTCAGAGCCATGGAAACGACGACGGTGGTGGCGGCGCCGCGGCGCAGCAACGTGCTCATGACGGGTGGTACCTCTCAGACGGCGCCGCGTCATCGCGGCAAAACAAGGGGAGTTAATCCGCTTTGTGGGCTGATCGTCAACAATTGAGGCCGGGGCGGGAGAATTCACAGCATTCTGTGATCTGGGGGGGCCTCGTATCGCCCCCCCTCTTCCATGTCATCCGCGTCTGACGCGAGCCGGTGGCCGGGGGTTGGGGGTGAGGCCGGCGCGCCCGCGCGCAGGGTCAAGCTTTGGCAATGATTGTCATCTCATCGTAGGTGGGGCTGGTTGTGAAAACCGTTTCCAACTAGGGTTGGTGCTGTCCAACGGAGCCGGACGCTGCCCAGGCGGCAGACCCGGCAGGTTTAGGGGAGTACTTCCGCCATGAGCGCCGCCTTGTTCGACCAGGTCAGCCGTCGTCCCGTGAGAATCGTGCTTGGCGCTGCCGCCGTGGCCACCCTGATGCTTGCCACCGCGTGCTCGACCGCTTCGAAGACGACGTCGGCGACCGGCTCGGCGGCCGGTGGCTCGAAGGTGATCCAGGTGACCGCGGCGGAGAACTTCTGGGGATCCATAGCCGGCCAACTCGGTGGTGACCACGTGAAGGTGACGAGCATCATCACGAACCCGGACACCGACCCGCACGCCTACGAGCCGACCGCCGGCGACGCCCGTACGGTCGCGAGCGCCGACTACGTGATCAACAACGGCATCGGCTACGACGGCTGGTCGGACAAGCTGCTGGCCGCCAACCCGGCCCCCGGCCGGACCGCGCTGAAGGTCGGCAACCTGCTGGGCAAGAAGGAGGGCGACAACCCGCACCAGTGGTACTCGTCCCAGAGCCTGCACCAGGTGATCGACAAGATAACCGCCGACTACCAGAAGATCGACCCCGCCGACTCCGCGTACTTCGACGCCCAGAAGACCACCTTCACCACCAAGACGCTGGCGCAGTACGACCAGCTGGAGTCGGACATCAAGGCGAAGTACGCCGGCACCCCGATCGGCGCCTCCGAGTCGATCGTGACGCCGCTCGCCGAGAGCCTCGGGCTGAAGATGATGACCCCGGAGACGTTCCTGGACGCGGAGAGCGAGGGCAGCGACCCGACCGCCGCCGACAAGGCCACCATCGACCAGCAGATCGCCGGCAAGCAGATCGCGGTCTACGTCTTCAACACCCAGAACTCGGACCCCGACGTGGTGGCCCAGGTGAACGCGGCGAAGGCCAAGGGGATCCCGGTCGCCCAGGTCACCGAGACGCTCGCCCCGGCGAACGCCACGTTCCAGGACTGGCAGACCAAGCAGTTGCAGGGCATCGAGGCCGCGCTGAAGCTGGCGGCCAGCAAGTGAGCGCGAACCCGGCCGAAGCGGCCCGTACCGAATCCCGTACCGCATCCCGCGCCGAAGCCGGCACGGAAGAACCCCGCGTGGAGCGCAAGCCCGGCGTCGAGCCGGTGCTGTCGCTGCGCGATGCCGCCGTCCGGGTGGGCGGCCGGACCCTCTGGTCCGGCGTCGATCTGACCGTCGGGGCCGGCGAGTTCACCGCCGTCCTCGGCCCCAACGGCGTCGGCAAGTCCACCCTGATCAAGGTGCTGCTCGGCGTGCTGCCGGCCGCGACCGGTGAGGTGCGGGTGCTCGGCGGATCGCCCGGCGCGCGCAACTCCGCGGTCGGCTACCTGCCGCAGCGGCGCAGCTTCGACGCGAGCGTACGGATCCGCGGCACCGACGTGGTGCGGCTCGGCCTGGACGGCGACCGCTGGGGGATCCCGCTGCCGTTCCTCGGCGGCGCGCGCCGGCGGGCCGCGCAGATGGGGGTCCCCCCGGACGGAGTCCGGGGGAGGGTCGAGGCGGTGATCGACCTGGTCGGCGCGTCCGCGTACGCGCACCGGCCGATCGGTCAGTGCTCGGGTGGTGAGCAGCAGCGGCTGCTGATCGCCCAGGCGCTGATCCGGCGCCCGCAGGTGCTGCTGCTGGACGAGCCGCTGGACAGCCTCGACCTGCCGAACCAGAGCGCGGTCGCCGCGCTGCTCGGCCGGATCTGCCACCAGGAGCAGGTGGCGGTCGTGATGGTCGCGCACGACGTCAACCCGATCCTGCACCACCTGGACCGGGTCGTGTACATCGCGCAGGGCGGCGCCGTCAGCGGCACCCCCGCCGAGGTGATCACCAGTGAGACGCTGACCCGGCTCTACCGGACCCCCGTCGAGGTGCTGCGCACCCGGGACGGGCGGCTGGTGGTGGTCGGCGGGCCCGAGGCACCGGCGCTGCACGGCGACCGGCACCAGGACCAGGCTGCGAATCCGGACCAGAAGGAGGCGGACGTCCATGCCGCTGGCTTCTGACGCCGCTCTGCCCGCGTTCTCCTTCAACCTGATCGCCGACTTCCAGCAGATGTGGTCCTACGCGTTCATGGTGAACGCGTTCCGGGCCGGCCTGGTCGTGGCCGTGGTCTGCGGGGTGGTCGGCTGGTTCATGGTGCTGCGCCGGCAGACCTTCGCCGGGCACACGCTCTCGGTGGTCGCGTTCCCGGGCGCCGCGCTCGCGACGCTCGCGGGCTTCAGCCTCTCGCTCGGCTACTTCGGCTTCTGCGTGGCCGCCGCACTGGTGATCGCCGCGCTCCAGCGCCGGGGCCGGGACAGCGGGGCGGAGGAGTCCGCCGTCACGGGGACCGTCCAGGCGTTCGCGCTCGCCTGCGGGTTCCTCTTCATCACGCTGTACAAGGGCCTGCTGGAGGGGCCGGAGGCGCTGCTCTTCGGCAGCTTCCTCGGCATCACCACCGGCCAGGTCGCGGTGCTGGCGGCCGTCGCGCTCGCCGTGCTCGCCGTGCTGGCGGTGATCGGGCGCCCGCTGCTCTTCGCCTCGGTCGACCCCGAGGTCGCGGCCGGGCGCGGGGTCCCGGTGCGGCTGCTGGCGACGGTCTTCCTGGTGCTGCTCGGCGCGGCGACCGCCGAGGCGAGCCAGATCACCGGCACGCTGCTCGTCTTCGCGCTGATGGTGATACCGGCGGCCACCGCCCAGCAGCTCACCTCCCGGCCGGGGTTCAGCCTGCTGCTCGCGGTGCTGCTCGGCCTCGCGGCGTGCTGGGCCGGGCTGATCGCGGCGTACTACCAGCCGTACCCGCTCGGCTTCTTCGTGACCGGGTTCTCGTTCGCCGGCTACGTGCTGGCCCACCTGGTGCGGCTGGCCCGCGGGGCGCTCGACCGGGCGCGGCAGGCCGGGGCGGGGTCCGTCGGGTCGGGGTCCGTCGGGCCGGCGTCGATCGGAGGCACCGCATGACCATCGCACTCGCGGCCACCAGCGTGTGGTCCCAGAGCTTCTTCCAGCACGCCCTGCTGGCCGGCACCGCGATCGCGCTCGCCTCGGGCCTGGTCGGCTACTTCCTGGTGCTGCGCGCGCAGATCTTCACCGGCGACGCGCTGAGCCACGTCGCGTTCACCGGCGCGATGGCGGCCCTGGCCGGCGGCTACGACCTGCGGCTCGGCCTGTTCGCCGCGACCATCGGGGTCGGCCTGCTGCTCGGCGGGCTTGGCCGCCGGGGCCGTCCCGACGACGTCGTGATCGGCAGCGTCTTCGCCTGGATCCTGGGCCTGGGCGCGTTCTTCCTCACGCTCTACACCACCTCGCGCAGCGGCTCGGACCAGGGCGGCGCCGGCACCACCGTGCTGTTCGGCTCCATCTTCGGCCTGCACGGCAGTGAGACGACGGTCGCCGTTGCCATCGCGGGAGCGATCTGCGTGTTGCTGCTGCTGATCGCCCGGCCGCTGCTCTTCGCGACGCTGGACGAGGCGGTCGCCGCGGCGCGCGGGGTGCCGGTGCGGCTGCTCGGCTTCGGCTTCCTGGCACTGGTCGGCGCGTGCGCGGGGGAGGCCACCCAGGCGGTCGGCTCGCTGCTGCTGCTCGGCCTGCTGGCGGCGCCCGCGGGGGCGGCGATCCGGCTCACCGACCGTCCGTTCCGGGCGCTGGCGCTCTCCGCCGGCCTCGCGGTGGGCGAGATGTGGGTGGGCCTCGCGCTCAGCGCCGAACTGCCGAAGCTGCCACCGAGCTTCACCATCATGGCCACCGCGAGCGCGGTGTACGCACTGACGTTCGTGATCCGCCCGGCACGCCGGTCGGCAGCGGTCCCGCTGCCGACCTGATCGAAGGGGGACGCCCCCGGACCGGGCGGGTGGGGTGGGGGAGCGGGGGCGGGAACGGTTGGCGCGTATCGGCCGTCCAAGCCGCATGAGAGTCCTCCGTGTGTTCCTCTTCGGTCTGGGGATCCTTCTCCTCCTGGGCGCGGCCGTGGTCGCGCTCGTCCATCTGCCCGAGCCGGTCCCGGGCATGCACTGCCTCGCAAGGATCGAGACCGGGCCGGGGCAACCCGTTCAGATCTGTCCGGATGTGATGTACGTCCGCCATACCGGGATCGCGATCGGTATGGCCGTGGCCGCCGTCGTGCTGTTGGTCGGCAGCATGATCAGGCCGCGCCGTCCCTGACGGCCGCAGGGGTCAGGCCGTCAACTGCTGCTGTGTGCCGGTGACATCGGGGCCGACGCCGTGCCGGACGTACCACTCGGTGCCCAGCAGCCGCTCGCGGACGGCCGGCGGCTGGGCCGCCAGCCGGCCCGGCAGCGCGCCGCGCTCGACTTCGCTGCGGTGTGCCGAGACGGCGGCCCACTTCTGCTCGAACCACGGTTTGACGTCGACCGTCGCGGTGACCCAGGCGTCCGGCACGCTGAACATCGGACGGTCGGCGGGGCGGTCGGCCCGGAGCAGCTGCCCGCCCAACTCCCGTGCCGCCGAGTGCGGGTGGGTGGCCAGGTAGAGCGCGCTCGGCTGCCAGGGGTCGCCGGCCTCCGGGTAGAGCCGTTCCAGCCCGGCGGCCTGGACGGCGAGCACGGTCACCCGGTGGGTGTGCCGATGGTCCGGATGGCCGGTCAGTCCGCCGTACGCGTCATGGGTGACCACCACATCCGGCCGGAACTCCCTGATGTGTCGCACCAGTTCCCGCACCGGCCGGTCGATCGGCGCATCGCAGAACCGCTCCCGCCCGGGGGCCGACTCGGGCACCTTCGCGTCGGCGTAGCCGAGCAGGCGCGGCGCGCCGGCGCCGAGAGCCCGCAGCGCCTCGGCCAGTTCGGCGGCGCGGTGGGTACCGGGGGCCCAGGTCGCCGTGACGACGGCGGTCCGGGCACCCGCGGCCGCGTGCCGGGCGAGCACGCCGCCCGAGGCGAGGGACTCGTCGTCCGGGTGCGCGAACACCGCGAGCAGGTTCGGCAGGGTCATGGTCGGCTCACCTTCCGGTGCGGATGCTCCGGCCCCGATCATAGGGCGGGGCGCAGTTGGAGCCTCGGATGCCGCGGCGTGGGAGCCGGAGTGCAATGATCGAAGGACGCGGGGGCAGGGAGATCCGGGAGGGGTAGGTCATGAGGTGGGGCAGAAAGCGGTCGGGCCTGGTGGCGGGCAGCGTGCGCGGCGAACTCATCGGGCAGCCCGTCTCGTTCGGGGAGGTCGAAGAGCTCGCCGACCGCCTGTGCGGACTGCTGGCGAAGGAGAAACACGCCAAAGCCGTTGCCCTGCTCGCCAACTGGGTGCAGGAGACGGTGATGCCGGGAGCGACCCTGCTCACCGTGTACGTCTCGCTGCGGGTGGCCGAGGGCTGCGCGAACCGGGGGCTGGTCGTCTCCCAGCTGGACAACCGCGGACCGCAGGTGGCCGGCACTGCCGTGGCCAAGGCTCTCAAGGCCACCCTTGAGGGGCAGGAACTGATCCGCCGGATCCTGGAACGGCTCGCTGCCGGTGAGGACGAGACCCCGCGCGCCGCGGAGATCGCCGAGCTCTGGCAGGACAACGAGCACGGCGCGCTCTGCGTCTACTACTTGCTGCAGTGCCTGACCGTGCTCCGCGCGCTCGACGCCGCTGACGGTCGCTGACGATTGGTACCCCTGGTGTGGGGGGCCCAGGGGAGTCCCCCCAAAAAAGGGGGTTAGCGGGACGAGGTTTCCCGGTAGAGGCTCGCTGACGGTGGTCACTCTTGGGGGGAAACGCCTGGTGTCCCCCCACACCAGGGGTGGGTCAGCGGGCCGAGTTGTCCGGAGTGCGGCGGCGCCAGCCGAGCAGGCCGACGGCGATGCCGGCGGCGCCGACGACGAGGCCGGCGATGCCGAGGGCGCGGGCCGTGGAGTCGCTGTCGCTGCCGGACTTCGCGGCGGCGGTGGTGCTGGTGGTGCCGGTGGCGCTCTTGCCGGTGGCCGCGGTGGCGTCCTGGTCGGTGCCGGCGGCGGCGGTCAGGGTGAGGACCGGGGCCGGGTGGGCGGGCTCGGGCTGGCCGGTCTTCTGCTCGTCGATCCAGCGGACGATGGTGCCGTCGCTGTAGGTCTGCAGTGCCTTGAAGACGACCTGGTCGGTACCGTCGGGCAGCGCGCCGAAGTCGACGGTGAAGTCCTGGAAGTGGTTCGGCGCGATCTGGCCGCCGGTCCAGACGATCTGCGAGACGACGTCGGTGATGTCGCCGTCGTCGGTGTGGATCGGGGTGGCGAGCTTGGTGGTCTGGATCTGGTCGGTCCAGCCCGGGATCGGGGCGACCAGGGCGGACGGGATCGGGTGGTCGGTGGGGAAGTCGACCTCGACCTTCACCGTGCTCGCGTTGTCCTCCTCGTTCGGCACGCGGAACGCGAAGGTCTGGTCGGTCGCGTCCTTGGGCACGCTGGACGGCTTGATGGTGACGTGCGCCGAGGCGGGGCCGGCGACCGCCAGCAGGGTGGCCGCGGCGAGCGCGGAGGCGGCCAGGGCGCGGCGTGAACGGGTCTTCAGGGTGCTTGTCATGGCTGTGTGTTCTCCGAGGAGGCGTGAGTGGGCACGCCGCGCGGGTGCCCCGGCGTACGGCTGTACGCGGGCACGGCGGGGGCGTGCGGATGATCAGGGGCGGGGCCCGGCGGCCGCGATCGCCGGTGGTCCGCGTCTGATCACGCAGTGCCGCAGCAGTGTGGAGGACGGGAGGGGCGGGGAGTCGTCCGGGTGCGTCCGGCGCCCGGGTATGCGGGCGCGCGCGGCCTGCAGGCCGTCCCGCAGCGCGGTGAAGAGCGCGAGGCAGGTGTGCAGCGGCGTGGCGCAGGCGTGTGCGGTCGCGGCGGCGACCCGCACGAGCCGCCACACGGCCCGCTCGCCCCGGCGTAGCCACCAGCCGGCCAGGAGGGTCGCGGTGAGGTGCCCGGCCAGCATCGCCGGGCTCAGGCCGAGGAAGGCCGCGTGCAGCCAGAGGTGGGACCAGAAGAGCAGGTGGTGAGCGGCGCCGGGGGCGGAGAGCCTGGTGGGCGGGGCGGCTGACGGCATGCCGGGCATGCCGGGCATGCCGGGCATGCCGGGCATGTCAGTCATGCCCGGCATGTTCGACATCCCGGGCATCCCCGGCATGCCGCTCATGCCGCTCGCGGTCGGTGATCGCATGCCGGACTGCGCCGCGTGGAAGAGGACGTGGAGCCCCAGCTGGCCGGCGCCCAGCGCGCCGGTGATGGTCGGTAGCGAGCGCTCCCGGCGGGCCCCGGCGGTCGCGGCGGCGCAGCCGAGCAGCCAGCCGAGCAGCAGCGCGGGCAGCGGCACCGCTCCGCCCGAGGCCAGGGTGTGCCCGGCGGCGGCCAGCACGACGCAGACCGTCGCGAACGGGAGGGCCCGTACGACGCGAAGGTCGAGTGCGGCGGCGGCGCGTGCCGGTGCGGGCACGGCTCGGGGTCCGGGGGCAGGCATGGCGGGCTCATCATTGCACCCCTACCCCGGTGCACGGCCAGAGGGCGGGCAAAGAAGCAGAGGGCGGGTAAAGAGCAGAGGGCGGGCAAAGAAGGAGTACCTCCTCCTGTGCCCGCCCCCGGCCGGTTGCCGCTACGGTCCGCGCTGTTGCCGTCAGCGCCCGGCGACGGGCGTGCGGAAGCCCGCCAGGATCAGGTCGGCCGCCGTCGTCGCCGTCAGCGTCCCGTCCCGGACCCGCCGTTCCAGCTCCGGGGTGAGCCGCCGCACCTCCGGGTGCTCGTGGAGCTGGGTGAGCAGCTGGTCGTGCACCATCGCCCAGGTCCAGTCGACCTGCTGGGCGCGGCGTTTGGCGGCCAGTGCGCCGGTCGCCTCGAGGGTCCGGCGGTGCTGCTGGAGGCGGTCCCAGAGCGTGTCGAGCCCGCTGCCGTCCCGGCCGCTGCAGGTCAGCACCGGCGGCGTCCAG
The DNA here is from genome assembly GCF_057158765.1 of Kitasatospora sp. NEAU-69. Lineage (NCBI taxonomy): Bacteria > Bacillati > Actinomycetota > Actinomycetes > Kitasatosporales > Streptomycetaceae > Kitasatospora > Kitasatospora sp. NEAU-69. The sequence goes on along the minus strand of NZ_JBWXUE010000037.1, from coordinate 23,887 downwards.
GCGGCGTCGGCGCTCTGCAGCAGTCGCAGCGCGCCGGCCAGTTCACGGGCGGCCGCACGGGCGTCGGTCTCGTGCGGGCCGTCGGCCTTGTTGACCGCGACCACGTCGGCGAGTTCGAGCACGCCCTTCTTGATGCCCTGCAGCTGGTCGCCGGTGCGGGCCAGCGTCAGCAGCAGGAACGAGTCCACCATGTCGGCGACGGTGGTCTCCGACTGCCCGACGCCGACCGTCTCGATCAGCACGACGTCGTAGCCGGCGGCCTCCATCACGACCATCGACTCGCGGGTGGCACGGGCGACGCCACCGAGCGTGCCCGAGGTGGGGGACGGGCGGACGAACGCGTTCGGGTCGACCGCGAGCTTCTCCATCCTGGTCTTGTCGCCCAGGATGGAGCCGCCGGTCAGGCTGGACGTCGGATCCACCGCGAGCACCGCGACACGGTGGCCGAGCGCGGTGAGCATGGTGCCCAGCGCCTCGATGAACGTGGACTTGCCCACGCCGGGCACGCCGGTGATGCCGACCCGGACCGCCTTCCCGGTGTGCGGCAGCAGCCGGGTGAGCAGCTGCTGGGCGAGCGGGCGGTGGTCGGGGCGGGTGGACTCCACCAGCGTGATGGCCCGCGCGATGTACGCGCGCGAGCCGTCGAGCACGCCGGTGACGTACTGGTCGAGATCGATCGTGCGGGCCATCGGTTCAGCGGCTCACAGCTCGCGGTCGATGAGCTCGGAGGCGCTGAGCTCGGACGCGCTGAGCTCGGAGCCGGCCGGCTCGGCGTCGGGGAGTTCGAGACCGAGGTCGGCGGCCAGCGCCGTCAGCAGGTCGAACGCGGCGTCCGGGATCACCGTGCCGGGCGGGAAGACCGCGGCGGCGCCGGCCTCGTACAGCGCGTCGAAGTCCTGCGGCGGGATCACCCCGCCGACCACGATCGTGATGTCCTCGCGACCGGCCGCGGCGAGCTCGGCGCGCAGCGCCGGAACCAGCGTCAGGTGCCCGGCGGCGAGCGAGGAGACGCCGACGATGTGCACGTCCGCCTCGACCGCCTGCCGGGCCACCTCGGCCGGGGTCTGGAAGAGCGGGCCGACGTCCACCGTGAAGCCGAGGTCGGCGAAGGCGGTGGCGATCACCTTCTGGCCGCGGTCGTGCCCGTCCTGGCCCATCTTGGCGACCAGGATGCGCGGCCGGCGGCCCTCCGCCTGCGCGAAGCGCTCGACCAGGTCGCGGGTGCGCCGGACGGCGGTGGACGGGCCGGCCTCCTCGCGGTACACACCGGAGATGGTACGGATCTGGCCCGAGTGCCGGCCGTAGACCTTCTCCAGCGCGTCGGAGATCTCGCCGACCGTCGCCTTCGCGCGGGCCGCGTCCACGGCGAGCGCCAGCAGGTTGCCCTCCAGCGAGCCGCCGCCCTTCGCGCCCGCCTCGGCGGAGGCGGTCAGCGCGCGCAGCGCGGCCTGGCAGGCCGCCTCGTCGCGCTCGGCGCGCAGCCGGCGCAGCTTCTCGATCTGCTGGGTGCGCACCGAGGAGTTGTCGACCTTGAGCACGTCGATCTGCTCGTCGTTGGCGACCCGGTACTTGTTGACGCCGATCACCGGCTGGCGGCCGGAGTCGATCCGGGCCTGGGTGCGGGCCGCGGCCTCCTCGACGCGCAGCTTCGGGATGCCCGCGTCGATCGCCTTGGCCATCCCGCCGGCCGCCTCGACCTCCTGGATGTGCTGCCAGGCGCGCTCGGCGAGGTCGTGGGTGAGCCGCTCGACGTACGCGCTGCCGCCCCACGGGTCGATCACCCGGCAGGTGCCCGACTCCTGCTGGAGCATCAGCTGGGTGTTGCGGGCGATCCGGGCCGAGAAGTCGGTGGGCAGCGCGAGCGCCTCGTCCAGCGCGTTGGTGTGCAGCGACTGGGTGTGGCCCTGGGTCGCGGCCATCGCCTCCACGCAGGTGCGGGTGACGTTGTTGAAGACGTCCTGGGCGGTCAGCGACCAGCCGGAGGTCTGCGAATGCGTGCGCAGCGAGAGCGACTTGGGGCTCTTCGGGTCGAACTGCTTGACCAGCTTGGCCCAGAGCAGCCGGGCCGCGCGCAGCTTGGCGATCTCCATGAAGAAGTTCATGCCGATCGCCCAGAAGAACGACAGCCGGGGCGCGAACGCGTCCACGTCGAGCCCGGCCGCGAGGCCCGCCCGCAGGTACTCCACACCGTCGGCCAGCGTGTAGGCGAGCTCCAGGTCGGCCGTCGCACCGGCCTCCTGGATGTGGTAGCCGGAGATGGAGATCGAGTTGTAGCGCGGCATCTTCTGCGAGGTGTACGCGAAGATGTCCGAGATGATCCGCATCGACGGCTGCGGCGGGTAGATGTACGTGTTGCGGACCATGAACTCCTTGAGGATGTCGTTCTGGATGGTCCCGGCCAGCTGCTCCGGCGCCACCCCCTGCTCCTCGGCCGCGACGATGTACAGCGCCAGGATCGGCAGCACCGCGCCGTTCATGGTCATCGACACCGACATCTTGTCCAGCGGGATGCCGTCGAAGAGCTGGCGCATGTCGTAGATGGAGTCGATCGCCACGCCCGCCATGCCGACGTCGCCGGTCACCCGGGGGTGGTCGCTGTCGTAGCCGCGGTGGGTCGGCAGGTCGAAGGCGACCGACAGGCCCTTCTGGCCGGCCGCCAGGTTGCGGCGGTAGAACGCGTTGGACTCCTCAGCGGTGGAGAAGCCGGCGTACTGACGGACCGTCCACGGCTGGTTGACGTACATGGTCGGGTACGGGCCGCGCAGGAACGGCGCGACACCCGGGTAGGTGCCGAGGAAGTCCAGGCCGGCCAGGTCCTCGGCGGTGTACAGCGGCTTGACGCCGATGCCCTCCGGGGTCTCCCAGACCAGCTCCTGGACGTCCTTGCCGACGGCCTGCTGCCAGGCGGCCTGCCAGTGCTCGCCGGTCGCCGTGTCGGCGGTCGCGGCGGCTGCGGGCTGCTCGCCCGCCGGGTCGAGTCCGATCTCCGAGAAGTCGGGAATCACTGGGCCACTCCGATCTCGTCGATCTCATCGATCTCGTCGAGGAGCGAGGTCAGCAGCGCGACGGCGTCGCCGCCCGCGAAGACGAACTCGTCCACTCCGGCGCGCTGGAACGCCTCGCCCAGCTCACCCGGGCGACCCGCCAGCAGCACCCGTCGGGCGCCGGCGGCCTTGAGGGCGGCCGCGACCGCCTCGGCGTGCGCCGCGTACAGCTTGTCGCTGGAGCACAGGCAGGCCACGCTCGCGCCACTGGCGGCGAACGCCTCGGCCAGCGCGGCGGGTTCGGTGCCCTCGGCGATGGCGGTCGCGATGCCGCCGGCCTGGAACAGGTTGGCGGCGAAGGAGGAGCGCGCGGTGTGCGCGGCGGCCGGGCCGAGCGCGGCCAAGAACAGCCGCGGCCGGGCGCCGGTCGCGGCGAGCCGCGCGTCCGAGCGGGAGCGCAGCGCCTCGAACGCGCCGGACCGCCGCACCCGCGGCAGTCCGCCGCCGAGCGGCGCGGGCGCCGCCGGGCGGACCAGCGGCTGCTCGTCCAGGTTCGGGAACTCGCTGACGCCGGTGACCGGTTCGCGCCGGCGGGCGAGCGCGCCGGCGCGCTTCGCCCAGGTGGCCGCGATCCGCTCGCCGACCAGCCCGGAGTCGAGCGCCGCGCGCTGACCGCCGGTCCGCTCGATCTCCTGGAACCAGGCCCAGGCGGCGTGCGCCAGGGTGTCGGTCAGCTGCTCGACGTACCAGGAGCCGCCGGCCGGGTCGATCACCCGGGCCAGGTTCGACTCCTCCAGCAGGATCGACTGGGTGTTGCGGGCGACCCGGCGGGCGAACGCGTCGGGGAGCCCGGCCGCGCTGTCGAACGGCAGCACGCTCACCGCGTCGGCGCCGCCGACCCCGGCGGCCAGGCAGGCGACCGTGGTGCGCAGCATGTTCACCCACGGGTCGCGCTCGGTCATCATCACGCTGGACGTGACGGCGTGCTGGCGCTGCGCGGCGGCCTGCGGCGAGGCACCGGAGACCTGTGCCACCCGGGCCCACAGGCGGCGGGCGGCGCGGAACTTCGCGATCGTCAGGAACTGGTCGCCGTCGGCGGCGTAGCGGAACTCCAGCTGCGCGCAGGCGGCATCGACCGTCAGCCCGGCGGCGGTGAGCTCGCGCAGGTAGGCGACGCCGGTGGCGAGCGAGCAGCCGAGCTCCTGGGCCGGCGAGGCGCCCGCGTCGTGGTAGGCGAGCGCGTCCACGGTCAGCGCGCGCAGGCCCGGGTAGCCGTCGGCGCAGCGGGCGGCGAGCGCGGCGGCCTCGCGCAGCAGCGCGTCGGTCTCGGCGGCCCGGCCGGTCCGGGCGAGCAGGCCGAGCGGGTCCGCGCCGAGGTTGCCGGTGGCGGCCTCGGCGGACACACCGCGCTCCTCGTACAGCCGCAGCAGCCGCTCGGCCGCCGGGCCGAACTCGGCGCCCGCGTCGAGCGCGACGGCGGCCAGGTCGAGGTAGACGCCCTGGAGCACGTCCGGCAGCGCGTCCGGCGCGAGGCCGGTGCCGCCGAGCTCCAGCCAGAGCGAGGTCACCCCGTGCTCCAGGTCGGCGAGCACGGCCTCGTTCGCCCGCCGGGGGTCCGGATCGGCGTGGCGCTGGCGTACGTCCCAGCCGGACGGCGCGGAGCCCTGCGGCTTGCCACCCCGGACGAACGGGGGGAAGCCCGGGTAGCCGGCCTCGGCCGAGCTGTCCTCGGCGGTGTACAGCGGACGGACGCGCAGTCCGTCCTGGAGTTCGGTGGAGAGCGCGTCCTCGGCCTGGACACCAGAGATGTCCTGCGCGCCGGACTTGCGCAGGACTGCTTCGACCAGATGCTGCCACTGCTCACGGGTTGGATCCGGGAACTCGGCGGCCAGAGGGAGCCCTTCGGGCAGGACCGTCATAACGGAAGGTTAATGCCCGTCAGCAGCGTCGCAGCAGGTCCCCGGGGTGTGACCTTGACCTCGCTGCACCCGACGTTGCTCAGAGTGCCGCGGCGCGGGGCACGAGGGGCTGGGCCCGCCGGTGACCGGCCGCGGAGCGGTGCCGGGCGGTGCCGGGACGTGGTGGAGAATGGCCCCCATGCATCTGGTTCCGGAGGACCGCGCGCACCGGCGCGCGATCGACGAGCACACCGTCTGCGACGCGATCGCCGGCATCGGCGACCTGGAGACGGTGCGCGGCTGGGCCGCGCGCTTCTCGCTGCTCGCCGAACCGGGCCGCCTCGCGCTGCTGCTCGCGATCCACCGGGCCGGCCCGATCGCGGTCTCCGACCTCGCGCTGGCGACCGGGATCAGCGAGACCGCGGTCTCCCAGACGCTGCGCCTGCTGCGGGTCTCCGGCACGGTTGCCGCCACGAAGGACGGCCGGGTGGTCCGGTACCGGCTGCTCGACACCGAGACGGCGGCGCTGCTCGACTCCGTTCCGGGTGGCGAGTCCGGACATCTGACGGTTTGTCCGGATCGTGCGGAAGTGGACGCGAAAGCGGAAGGGGCGCCCACCGCCGAGGGCGCCCCTTCCGCGGGCTGAGCCGAGGTCACTCGGCGCCGGGCAGGAATCCCGTCAGCCGGGTGCCGAGGCCCAGCCGGTCCGCCGTGCGGTGCACGAGGTCGGCCACGGCCAGGTCCAGGATGCCCAGGCCGAACGGGGAGAAGACGGTCAGCGCGGCCTCGTCCCGCTCGAACGGCTCGCCGCGCTCCAGCAGCTCGCCCAGCGAGCCGGTGATGAAGTCGCGGTGGCCGACCTGCTGCTCCGCCAGGTGCAGCGAGGTGGCCTCGCGGCAGACGTGGTCGGCGTCATCGACGATGTTGACGCTGGACAGGATGGTCTGCGGCGTCAGGTCGCGCAGCGAGAGGTGAAGCAGCAGCGTGCCGGGGCGGCAGGCCGTGACGTCCAGGTGCGGGACGGACGCCGTGGTCGCCAGCGCGACGAGCCGGTGCGCGGCGAGCGCGTCGTCGATCCCGTCGGCGACGGTGACCTTCAGCTCCGGCCAGCGCGCCGTGCAGCGCTGCGCGAACTCCTGCGCCCGGTTCTGGGCGAGGTCGAACAGCGTGACGGTGTCCAGCTCGGGCAGCAGCGTCCGCAGGAAGACCAGCACCTGGAAGTTGATCACCCCGCAGCCGACCAGCGTGACACCGGTCTGCGGCTCCCGGGGCGCCAGGGTGGCGGCCGCCAGCGCGGCGCTCGCGGCGGTGCGCCGGGCGGAGATCAGCGAGCCCTCCAGGAACGCCTCGGGGTGCCCGGTGCTCATCGAGTTGAGGATCAGCGCGGCGGAGGCCCGCTCCAGCCCGGCGGCGACGTTGCCCGGGAAGGACGAGATCCACTTCATCCCGGCCACCGCCGCGCCCGCGTCTTCGTTGCCGTCGCCTGAGTCCGCGTCAGCGTCGTCGCCCAGGTACGCGGGCAGTCCGATGATCCGGTTGCGGGCGTCCTGCGGGAAGCGCAGGAACACCGAGTGCGGGACGGCCGTGCGCCCGCGCGCGTGCAGCCGGTACGCCCGGCTCACCGCGCCGACCACCTCCTGCTCCGCGCCGTCGAGAACCTGCCGGACGTCACCGGCCCCGAGGATCAGCATGCTGCCACTCCCGTCACGCTGTTCTTGTCCTTCCAGAGGTGCGAGACGTCACCGAAGTGCCCGGTGACCCAGTCGTCGTCGTAGATCGTGTCGAGGTAGCGCTCGCCGCGGTCGGGCAGGATCACCGCGCAGCTCGCACCCGCGGGGATCCGCTCGCGCATGCCGTGCATCGCGGCGAGCACGGCCCCGGCCGAGCCGCCGGCCAGGATCGACTCCCGCGCGGCGAGCCGGCGGCAGTGCACGACGCAGTCGAGATCGGCCACGTGCACCACCTCGTCCGCCAGCCGGTCCTGGTACAGCTTCGGCCGCACGGCCGCACCGTGACCGGGGATCAGCCGGGGGCCCGGCGCGTTGCCGAAGATGACGCTTCCTTCGGCGTCCACCGCCACGATGGTGACCGGTAGCCGGTTGGCCCGCACGTACTCCGCGCAGCCGCGCAGCGTGCCGCACGAGCTGGTCGCGCAGAACAGGTAGTCGAGCCCGCCGGGCACCGCCTCCCAGATCTCCCGCATGGTGGTGTGGTGCGCCTGCGGGTTGAGCACGTTGGAGTACTGGTCGGGGCAGTACGCGTGCTCCATGCCCGCGACCAGCTCCCGCACCCGCCGGATCCGCACCGGCAGGTACTCGCCGGTCGCCGGGTCGGTGGTCGTGACGACCTCGACCTCGGCGCCCAGCGCCCGCATGATCGCGAGGTTCTGCCGGTTCGTCCGCGGGTCCACCACGCAGATGAAGCGGATCCCGTAGTAGCCGCAGACCTGCGCGAGGCCGATGCCGAGGTTGCCCGAGCTCGACTCGACGACGGTCGAGCGGCCGGGGACGACCTGCCCGGCGCGGATCGCGGCGCGCAGCATCTCCAGCGCGGAGCGGTCCTTGATGCTGCCGCCGGGGTTGTGGGCCTCCAGCTTCGCGTAGCTGCGGAAGTGGCTCGCCGGGTCGAGCCTGGTCAGCTCGACGAGTGGCGTCGCCCCGATGGTGCCGAGCACGCCGCGGTGCAGGGTGGGGTGCCCGGCTGTGTGCCCGGACGTGTGCCCGGACGTGTGCCCGGACGTGTGCCCGGACGTGTGCGCGGTGGTCGGTGGTGCCGAGGGCAGGGGTGAGTGCTGCACGTCCGGTTCGGACGGCACGGCAAGTGTGGTCATCGCCGGCTATCCGAGCGCCGGCTGCTCCATGCGCTGCCGCAGGCTCAGCGGGCGCATGTCGGTCCAGACCGTGCCGATGTGGGCGAGGCACTCCTCGCGGCTGCCCCGGGTGCCCTCGGCGTGCCAGCCGAGCGGCAGCTCCCGGTCCGCGAGCCAGATCGAGTACTGCTCCTCGTCGTTGACCACGACGAGGTAGGGGCGTGTGTCGGCGTGTTCCTCGGCCATGAACGGCTCTCCTCGACGGAAGACGGGGGCGAATCGGTACGGGGTGAGCGTGCCCGTCCGCCGGCGCGCCGACCAGAGACAAACGTGCAGCAGGACCGGCAACCGACCGCTGCCGCTCCGTCCCTGGTGCCGGTCGGCGCCGGGCAGCAGGCTTCGCAGCGGACGCGCTGTGCGTCCGTTTCGTGTTCGTGGAATCCATGGAGGTGGCCGGGTGGAGAGCGACGACAGCCTCGGGGGTGCGGCGCGCGTGACCGGTGTGACGCGCGTGACCGGGGCGAGCGGCAGGGCGGCGTCGTTCGCGCAGCAGCGGCTCTGGTTCCTGGACCGGCTGCGGCCCGGCTCGCCGGACTACCTGCTCCCGCTCGCGCTGCGGATCCGCGGCGGCCTCGACGGCGAGGCGCTGGCCGGCGCGCTCGCCGCGATCGTCGAGCGGCACGAGGTGCTGCGGACCCGGTACCTGCCGGCCGGCGACGGCACCGTGCGCCAGCTCGCCGACCACGCGGGGGTCGCGCTGGAGCGGCGCGAGCTCGGGGGTGGTGCGAGTACCGACGGCGCCGCGGCGCGCGACGCGCGGGTGGCCGAGCTGGTCGAGCGGGAGCTGCGCCGCCCGCTGGACCTCGCCGAGGAGCCGCCGCTGCGGCTGCTGCTGGCGCGGCTGGCCGAGGACGACCACCTGCTGCTCGTGGTGGTGCACCACATCGCGTTCGACGGGCTCTCCTGGAGCGTCTTCGGCGCCGAGCTGGCCGCCGGCTACCGCGCACGCACCGCTGACGGCGCTGCCACACCGGCGGCCCTGGCGGCCTCGGCAGCCCCGGCGCCGCTGCCGATCCAGTACGCCGACTTCGCCCAGTGGCAGCGCGAGCGGCTGACCGGCGCCCGGCTGGACCGCCAACTCGACTACTGGCGCACCCGGTTGGCCGACCTCGCGGCGCCCGCGCTGCCGACCGACCGCCCCCGGCCGCCGGTCTGGGACGGCGCCGGTGACGTGATCCGGTTCGAGCTGCCCGCCGAGGTGGTCGCCGAGGTGGACCGGTTCGCCCGGGGCCGCCGGGCGACCCGCTTCATGGTGCTGCTCGCGGCGTTCCAGGCGCTGCTGGGCCGCTGGAGCGGACAGCAGGACATCGCGGTGGGCACCCCGGTCGCGGGCCGCACCCGGACCGAGGCCGAGGGCCTGATCGGGCTCTTCGTCAACACCGTCGTGCTGCGCGGCGACCTCTCGGGGCAGCCGACCTTCGGCGCGCTGCTGGACCGGGCCCGCGCGGATACGCTCGGCGCGCTGACGCACGCCGAGGCGCCGTTCGAGCTGATCGTGGACGAGCTCGCGCCCGAGCGCGACCTGTCGCGCAACCCGCTGTTCCAGGTCTCCTTCTCGCTGAACAACGCGCCCACCGCGCCGATCACGCTGCCCGGCCTGGAGACCGAGCTGGTCCGGACCCCGCTGGTCGGCTCCCCGTTCGACCTCGCGCTCGACGCGGACGTGATGCCCGACGGCAGCCTGAACGCCCGGCTCCAGTACGCGACCGCGCTCTTCGACCGGCCGACCGTCCAGCGCCTGGCGGACGGGCTGCGCCGACTGCTGGCCGGCGCGCTGGCCGAGCCGGACCTGCCGGTGCACCGGATCGAGCTGCTCGCGGACGACGACCGGCACACGCTGCTGGAGAAGTACAACGACACCGCCGAGCCGATGCCGGAGAGCTGCCTGCACGAGCTGTTCGCGGCGCAGGCCGCGCGCACGCCGGACGCGATCGCCGTGCGCAGTGTCTCCGGCGGTGTGTCCGACGGCATGCCGGGCGGTGGGTCCGGCGAACCGGCGGCGCAGCTGACGTACCGCGAGCTGGACGGCCGGGCGAACGCGCTCGCGCACCGGCTGCGCGCGGCCGGCGTCGGTCCCGAGACGCTGGTCGGCGTCTGCCTGCGGCGCCGGCCCGAGCTGGTGGTGGCGCTGCTCGCGGTGCTCAAGGCGGGCGGCGCATACCTGCCGCTGGTGCCGGAGCACCCGGAGCTGCGCCGCTCCGCGCTGCTCGCCTCGGCCGGCGTCGGGGTGCTGGTGACCAGCGAGGACCTGCGGCCGGCCGACTGGCGGGGCCACTTGGTCACGGTCGGATCCGAACCGGTGGCGCAGGCCCCGGAGCCGGGCGCCGTGCCGGAGACTGTAGCGCCCGACAATCTCGCCTACGTGATCTTCACGTCCGGCTCCACCGGGCAACCCAAGGGCGTCATGGTGACGCACCGCAACCTGGTCAACTACGTGCTCTGGGCGGCCCGGACGTACCTGTCGGCGGGCAACGGCACGCCGCTGTACTCGCCGGTCGCCTTCGACCTGCCGGTCACCTCGCTCTTCCCCGCGCTGCTCACCGGCGCGGCCGTCACGCTGACGCCCGACGACGGCGCGCCCGGACTCGACGCGCTCGTCGATGCGCTCTCCCGGGAGAGCTTCGACCTGCTCAAGCTCACCCCGACCCACCTCGGCGTGCTGGGCCGCGAGTTGCCCGCTTCGGCGCTGCGCACCGCCGCGCCGCACCTGGTGGTCGGCGGCGAGCTGCTGACCGGAGCGATGCTCGCGCCCTGGCAGCAGCACGCGCCCGAGACCGTGGTCTTCAACGAGTACGGGCCGACCGAGACGACCGTCGGCTGCTCGGTGCTGGTACGCCGGGCGGCGGAGTTGCCGCCGGGCCCGCTGGCAATCGGCGACCCGATCGCCAACACCCGGATGTACGTGCTGGACGGCGAGTTGCGCCCGGTGCTGCCCGGCACGGTCGGCGAGCTGTACATCGGCGGCGCCCAGCTGGCCCGTGGCTACCACGGGCGCAGCGACCTGACCGCCGAGCGCTTCGTGCCCGACCCGTTCGCCACGGTGCCCGGTGAGCGGCTCTACCGCAGCGGCGACCTGGTGCGCCACCGGGCCGACGGGAGTGTGGAGTTCGTTGCCCGGGTGGACACCCAGATCAAGATCCACGGGTTCCGGATCGAGCCGGCCGAGGTGGAGGCGGCGCTGCTCGCGCACCCGGCGGTCCGCGAGGCGGCCGTGCTGGCGCACGGGACCGGCGCCGCGGCCCGGCTGGTCGCCTACCTGGTGCCGGCCGGTGACGCCGCGCCGGACCCGGAGGAGCTGCGGGCCCGGCTGCGCCGGGTGCTGCCCGCGCACATGGTGCCCGCGCAGTACGTCGCGCTGCCCGCGATCCCGCACACCACCAGCGGCAAGGTGGACCACCGGGCGCTGCCCGACCCGGCCGTCCACCGGCTCGGCGCGGACGGCGCCAGGGTGGCGCCGCGGACGCCGACCGAGCAGGCCGTGGCGGAGCTCTGGGCCGAGCTGCTCGGACTGCGACTGCCCGAAGTCGGCGTGCACGACGACTTCTTCGCACTCGGCGGCAACTCGCTGCTGGCGATCCGGCTCGCGTTCCGGCTGCGCGAGCTACTGGCCGTCGAGGTGCCGCTGGCCACGGTCTTCGGCGCCGGCACGGTGGCCCGGCTCGCCGAGGCGATCACGGCGGCGGACGGCGGTGCGCCCGAGGGTGCCTCGGACGGCGAGCCGATCCCGAGCGTGCCGCACGACCGCCCGCTGCCGCTCTCGTTCGCCCAGCAACGGCTCTGGTTCCTGGACCGGTTGGCACCCGGTGCGACCGACTACCTGGTGCCGTTCGCGCTGCGGCTGCGCGGCCCGCTCGATCGGCCCGCGCTGCTGGCGGCGCTGGACCGGCTCACCGAGCGGCACGCGGTGCTGCGCACCCGCTTCGTCGAACAGGACGGCGTGCCGCACCAGTTGATCGACCCGGCCGCACGGATCCCGGTCGAGCTCGTCGAGGCGGCGGACGAGGAGGCCGCGCTGCGGCTGCTCCAGGACGATCTGCGGCGCCCGTTCGACCTCGCCACCGAGACCCCGGCCCGCGCGATGCTGGTCCGGCTGGGCGAGCACGGGCATGATCATCTCCTACTGCTGACGCTGCATCACATCACCTCGGACGGCTGGTCGGTCGAGGTGCTCGCCGAGGAGCTGACCCGGCACTACGCCGGGCTGCCGGTCGAGCCGCTGCCCGTGCAGTACGCCGACTACGCGGTGTGGCAGCGCGCGGCGGCCGAGACCGAGGCGTTCGCCGAGCGGCTGGACCACTGGTGCGCCCGGCTGGCCGGGCTGACCCCGCTGGAGCTGCCGACCGACCGCCGCCGCCCCCGGGTGCGGGACTGGCGCGGCGACCGGCTCGCGGTCGAGCTGCCCGCCGAACTCGGCTCGAGGGTGGACGAATTGGCCCGCCGGCACGGCGCGACGCCGTTCATGGTGCTGCTCGCCGGGTTCTACGCGCTGCTCGGCCGGTACACCGGGCAGCAGGACCTCGCGGTCGGCACCGCGGTCTCCGGCCGGACCCGGCCCGAGACCGAGGGCCTGCTCGGGTTCTTCGCGAACACGCTGGTGCTGCGCGGCGATCTGTCCGGGCAGCCGACGTTCGAACAACTGCTGGACCGGGTCCGGGCGATGGCACTGGACGCGTACTCGCACGCCGACGTGCCGTTCGAGCGGATCGTCGAGCAGCTGGCGCCCGAGCGCGACCCGTCCCGCAACCCGCTCTTCCAGGTGATGTTCGAGCTCGGCCAGGTCCGGGACGGCGGCTTCGAGTTGGCCGGCCTCGACGTCGAGCAGCTCGGACTCTCCTGGCCGATCGCGAAGTTCGACCTGATGCTCTCGGTGCAGCGGCAGCCCGACGGCGTGCTGCGCTGCGGCTTCGAGTACGCGACCGCGCTCTTCGACCGGGCCACCGTGCAGCGGCTGGCCGGGCACTACGGCCGGCTGCTCGCCGCCGTGCTCGGCGACCCCGCGCTGCCACTGGACCGGGTCGACATGCTGGACCCGGCCGAGCGCCACGAGCTGGTCGCCGGCCGGCGGGACACCGCCGTCGCCCGGCCCGATCGGTGCCTGCCCGAGCTGATCGCCGAGCAGGCCGCCCGGACGCCGGACGCCACCGCGGTCGTGTTCGGCGACGAGACCCTGAGCTACGCCGAACTCGACGCCAGGGCAGCCAGGTTGGCCCGGCACCTGGACGCGCTCGGGGTCCGCGCGGAGACGCCCGTCGCGGTGTCGCTGCGGCGGGACGCCGACCTGGTCACCGCGCTGCTCGCGGTGCACCGGGCCGGCGGCACCTACGTGCCGATCGACCCGAGCCACCCGGCCCAGCGCCGCGCGTACGTGCTGCGCGACAGCGGCGCGAAGGTGCTGATCAGCCAGTCCTGGATCCGCGACGAAGCGCTGCGGCCCTTCGGCGCCGACGGCCTGGGCACCGACGATCTGGGCACCAACGCGCTGGACGGCGTCCGGCTGGTGCTGCTGGACGAGGACGCGGCGGTCATCGCCCGCCGCGGCACCGAGCCGCTGCCCGCCACCGATCCGGCCGCCGCCGCGTACGTCATCTACACCTCGGGCTCCACCGGCCGTCCCAAGGGCGTCGCGGTGAGCCACGAGGCGATCCGCAACCGGGTGTTGTGGACGGTCCGCGAACACGGCCTGGGCGCCGGCGACCGGGTGCTGCAGAAGACCACCGTCGGCTTCGACGCCTCGGTCTGGGAGTTCCTCGCGCCGCTGGTCGGCGGAGGCACGGTGGTGGTCGCCGAGGACGGCGTGCCGCGCGACCCGGCCGCGATGGTCCGGGCCGTCATCGAGCACCGGGTCACCGTGCTGCAGCTCGTCCCCTCGGTGCTGCGGATGCTGGTGCAGCAGCCCGAGTTGCGCGACTGCGCCACCCTGCGGCTGGTCTTCTGCGCCGGTGAGCCGCTGCCCGCCGAGCTCTGCGACCGGCTCTTCGGCCTGCTGCCGGTCACGCTGGTCAACACCTACGGCCCGACCGAGTGCGCGATCGACGTCACCTCCTGGCGCTGCGTCGCGGGCGAGCCGGGCGAGTTGGCGCCGATCGGGGAGCCGCTGGACAACACCAGGATCCTGGTGCTGGACGCCGACGGCGGCCTCGTGCCGGTCGGCGTGCGCGGCGAACTCTGCGTCGCGGGCGTCGGCTTGGCGCGTGGCTACGTCGGGCGGGGCGATCTGACCGCCGAGCGGTTCACCCCGAACCCGTACCCGGCGGTGCCCGGCGAGCGGCTCTACCGCACCGGTGACCTGGTCCGGCGCCGGGCGGACGGCTGCCTGGAGTACCTCGGCCGGGTGGACCGGCAGGTCAAGCTGCGCGGCATCCGGATCGAGCCGAGCGAGATCGAGGCGGTCCTCTGCGAGCACCCCGGGGTTGCGGCCGCGGCCGTCGGCGTCTACGGCGACCAGCAGCTGGTCGCGCACCTGGTGCCGGCCGGCGAACTCGTTTCCTCCGAGCCGGAGTTCACCGCCCAGCTGCGCGCCCACCTGACCGAACGGCTGCCGGAGGCGATGGTCCCCGCCGTGCTGCGGATCCTCGACGCGCTGCCGCTGACCGCCAGCGGCAAGGTCGACCGGGACGCGCTGCCCGGCCTCGACGGCCTGGTCGCCGACGCGTACGTGCCGCCGCGCGGACCGGTCGAGAGCACGGTCGCGGCGGTCTTCGCCGACGTGCTGGCGCTGGACCGGGTCGGCGCGCACGACGACTTCTTCGCGCTCGGCGGCCACTCGCTGCTCGCCACCCGGCTGGTCTTCCGGCTGCGGGCGGCGCTCGGCGCCGAACTGCCGGTCGCCGAGGTGTTCGCCCGGCGCACCGTGGCGGGCCTGGCGGCGCTGCTCGCCACACCCGGCGCGCTCGCGGCCGACACCGTCGGCCCGGTCGTGGCGGTGCCCAGGACCGGCGCCGCGCCGGCGCCGTCCGCCGCGCAGCGCCGGATGTGGTTCCTCGACCAGCTCGAACCCGGCAGCGCCGAGTACCTGGTGCCGCTCGTGCTGCGCCTGCGCGGCCCGCTGGACACCGGCGCGCTCACCGGCGCACTGGACGACCTGGTGGCCCGTCACGAGGTGCTGCGCACCCGGTACGCGGCGCCCGACGGCTTCCCGGTCCAGCTGATCGACCCGCCGGCCCCGCTCGCCGTCGTCCCGGTGGACCTCTCCGGCCTGCCGCACGGGCAGGCCGCCGAGCGCGCCGAGCAGCTGCTGCGGGCCGAGACCGCCCGGCCGTTCGCGCTGGACCGGGAGGCGCCGCTGCACGTGCTGCTGCTCCGGGTCGATCCCGAGGAGCACCTGCTGGCGCTCACCGCGCACCACATCGCGGTGGACGGCTGGTCGATCGACGTGCTCACCCGCGACCTCGGGCAGCTCTACCGCGCCCGGCTGACCGGCGGTCCGGCGCTGCCCGAACCACCCGTGCAGTACGCCGACTTCGCGGCCTGGCAGGAGCGCTGGGAGCAGAGCCCGGAGCCCGAGCGGCACTTGGCGCACTGGCGCGAGCGGCTGGCCGGCCTGACCCCGCTCGAGCTGCCGACCGACCGGCCGCGACCTGCCGTGCGCGACCCGCGCGGCGAGCTGCTGAGCGTGGACGTGCCGGCGCAGACCGCCGAGGCGGTCACCGCGCTGGCCCGGCGGCACGCGGTGACGCCGTTCGTCGTGCTGCTGGCCGCGTTCGACGTGCTGCTCGCCCGGTACACGGGGGAGAGCGACATCTCGGTCGGCACGCCGGTCGCCGGGCGCACCCGTCCGGAGGTCGAGGAGGTCGTCGGGACCTTCATCAACACCGTGGTGCTCCGCGCCGACCTCGGCGGCGACCCGAGCTTCACCGCGCTGCTCGACCAGGTGCGCCAGGACGTGGTCGGCGCCTACAGCCACCAGGACCTGCCGTTCGAACGCCTGGTGGACGAGCTGCAGCCCGAGCGGGACCTCTCCCGCAACCCGCTCTTCCAGGTGATGTTCGAGCTCCAGCACGCGCAGCGCACGCCGCTGCGGCTGGACGGGATCGCGGTGGAACGCGTCCCGTCGCCGTGGCGGACCGCGAAGTTCGACCTGACGCTCTCGCTCGGCCACCGCGCCGACGGCAGCCTGACCGGTCTCTTCGAGTACGCCACGGCGCTCTTCGACCGGGCCACCGTGGAGCGGATGGCCGGGCACTACCTGCGGCTGCTGCGCGCCGCGACCGAGAGCCCCGAGGCGCCGATCGGCCGGCTCGCGATGCTCACCGAGCCCGAGCGCGAACTGCTGCTGGACACCTGGCAGATCGATACCTGGAAGGCTGCCGCCGAGCCCGATCCGGTCGGCTGCGTGCCCGCGCTCTTCGAGCGCCGAGCGGCCGCGCAGCCGACCGCCGAGGCGGTCGCGTTCGGGGCGGACGGCCTGAGCTACCGCGAGCTCAACGAGCGCGCGAACCGCTTGGCCCACCACCTGATGGCGCTCGGCGTGGGTGCCGAGAGCCTGGTCGCGGTCTGCCTGGAGCGCGGCACCGAGGTGGTCGTCGCGCTGCTCGCGGTGCTCAAGGCGGGCGGCGTGTACGTGCCCGTCGATCCCGAACACCCCTCGGAGCGGCTCGCGTTCATGCTCGCCGACGCCGGGGCGAAGGTGGTCCTGACGGCCGAGCGGTACGCCGAGCGGCTCGCCGGGGCCGGCTGCCCGCTGGTCCTGCTCGACGGCGCGGACGAGGCGGCGCGGATCGCCTCGTGCCCCGCCGACAACCCGCCGGCGCAGGCCGGTCCGGACGAGCTCGCGTACATGATCTTCACCTCCGGCTCGACCGGCCGGCCCAAGGGCGTGCTGATCGAGCACGGCTCCTACGCCCACCACTGCCGGGTGATCGCCGAGGCGTACGGCATCCGCCCGGACGACCGGGTGGTGCTGCTCTCGGCCCTCACCTTCGACGTGGCGATGGACCAGATCGCGGCGACGCTGCTGGCCGGCGCGACCGTGGTGGTCGCCGACCCGCTGTTCTGGAGCCCGGCCGAGCTGCCCGAGCGGGTCGCCGAGCACCGGATCACCATCATGGAGATCACGCCCGCCTACTACCGCGAGGTGCTGCGCCACATCGAGCCCGGCGACCCGCGGCTGCTCGGCCTGCGCCTGATGAACGTCGGCAGCGACGTCGTCACGGTCGATGACGCGCGCGGCTGGGCGGCGACCGGGCTGCCCGGCCGGTTCCTGTGCAACTACGGGCCGACCGAGGCGACCGTCACCTGCGTGCTGCACCCCGTCCCCGGCGCCCCGGCGGGCCGCGGCGAGGCGGCTCTGCCGATCGGCCGCCCGGTGCCCGGCACCCGCGCGTACGTCCTGGACCGGGACGGTGACCCGGTGCCGGTCGGCGTCGCCGGTGAACTGCACCTGGCCGGCGTCCGGTTGGCCCGCGGCTACCACCGCAGGGGCGCGCTGACGGCCGAGAAGTTCATCCCGGACCCGTTCGGCGACGTGCCCGGGGGCCGGCTGTACCGCACCGGCGACCTGGTCCGCTACCTGCCGGACGGCACGATCGAGTTCCTCGGCCGGATCGACCACCAGGTCAAGCTGCGCGGCTTCCGGATCGAACTCGGCGAGATCGAGGCCGTGCTGGCCCAGCACCCGGGGATCCGCGCGGTCGCGGTGGTGGCCCGGGACGTGCAGCCGGGGGACCGCCGGCTGGTCGCCTACCTGGTCCCGAACGGCGACGCGGCGCCGGACGTCGCCGAACTGCGGGCGTACGCGGGCGCGCGGCTGCCCGAGTACATGGTGCCATCGCTCTGGTCCACGCTCCCCGAACTGCCGCTCACCTCAAGTAAGAAGGTGGACCGCAAGGCCCTGCCCGCCCCGGTCGCCGACCGCCTCGCCGACGAGACCCCGTACGCCGCGCCGAGCGATCCGACCGAGCAACTCATCGCCGAGGCCTGGGCCGAGATCCTGGGCATCGCGCGGATCGGCGTGCACGACGACGTCTTCCTGCTCGGCGCGCACTCGCTGCTGGTCACCCGGGTGCTGGCCCGCCTGGTCGCCGTCTTCGGCGTGACGATCCCGCTGCGCCGCCTCTTCGAGGCGACCACCGTGGCGACCCTGGCGGAGGTGGTCCGCGAGGCGGTCGAGGCCGACATCGCGGAGCTGACCGACGAGGAGGTCGCCGAACTCCTGGCCCAGGAGGGATAGCCTGCGCTCACCGGATGCGTTGTGTGTGGCCGTTGCCCAGTGCTCCTGTGTCGGCCCCACGCGAAGGGGCCAGCGCGCTTACGATGACGAGCGGGAGGCTGCGTTGTTCAAGAACATCCGCACGGTGATGGTGTTCGCGCTGGATCCGGGGGCGTCCGCCCGATGGTGGGGCGACCTGCTGGACGTGCCGGTCAAGACGGAGGTCAGCGAGTCGGGCGCGGTCTACGCCTGGGTTGAGCACGACAGGGTCGAGCTGGGCTTCCACCCGGTGGACGACGAGCGCAACGCCAGGGGTGGCAGCCCGGTCGTGTACTGGTCGGTGGATAACGTGGACCGCGCGCGGGAGTGGCTGCTGGCGGCCGGCTGTGAGCACCATCGCGGCCCGCTGGAGATCGAGCCGGGGCGGCGCATCGCCCAGCTGCGCGACCCGTTCGGCACGGTGATCGGGATCGACGGCCCGTAGGGCGTGACCGCACGACCGAGCGCCCCCGCTGCGAACCGTCTGGTCTTGGGTTCGGGCGGGGGCGCTCGGTGTTGGGGGTATCACTCGTCCAGGCCGTGCAGGCCGCGCAGTCCGGTGGCCGTTGCGAACGCGCGCAGCGCTTCCTTCAAGCTGCTGGTGGTCCAGCTCGCGCCATGCGCGGCGACCGCCTCCAGGTAGAGGTCCCGGACCCGGCTGGCGGGGATCGAGTGCCCGGCCTGACGGTAGACGGCGGGCAAGGTGACCAGGTCGATCAGCCCGGTTACGTCCGGTCGGACGGTCTCCACATCCAGCAGCACCAGTTCGCCGGTATCGCGCCGGCGCAGGTGCTCGGGCTTGAGGTCGAGGTGTCCGAGTGGCACCAGGCCGGGCCCGTAGGCGTCCTGCTGCATCGCCAGGACCTCGCTCCACGCGGCGGTGTCGGTGATCCAGTACGGAGCCGGGGCGAGGAGCTGGCGGCCGACACCGAAGGGAGCCATCGCCTCGGCGGCGACCGCGCCCAGGCGCAGCGAGGCGGTGTGCACTGCGGCGACGCACTCGGCGAGCGCGGTGACGGTGTCCGGTCTGGTCCAGTCGGCTGCCTGTGGGAGGTACTCCAGCAGCAGGGACCGGGTGTCCTCGCCTTCTGCGTGAAGGCGGGCGACCGGGGCGGTGCCGGTGAGCAGGTCGTAGGCGAGGCTCTCGCCGGCGAACGCGCCTGGGTCGGCGTGCAGCTTGAGGATCTGCGGGCCGGTGGGGGTGTGCACGGTGAACACGGCGGCGGTGTACCGGGCGGCCACCAGGCGTAGCGTCCCCGCGATGCCGGGGTGGTCGGCGTCCAGGGCCTGCTGGGCGCGGCCCAGCAGGCTCACTTCGTCGGTGGGCATCGGGGTGGCCAGCCACCCGGTGGGGCGGATGCGGGCCAGGCCCGTCAGGGCCTCGGCGGCGGTGGCCGGCGCTGCCGTCACCGGGTACCGGCCGGCGCCGGGAGGATGTGGCGGTAGGACAGGGCGGCCAGGTCGGGGCGCTGGTGCTCGCCGTAGATGCGGAAGAAAGCGTAGACGGGGCTGTCCAGCGGGGCTCCGATGCTCCAGCACTCCATCGCGCCGCCGGCCACGTCCCAGACCTGCAGGCGGCCCTGGAGCAGCGCCGTGTAGTCCTGGAAGAACACCTCGGCGCCGAACGGGTAGACGGTCATGGCGTCCTCGCGGTCGGTGGCCTCGACCCGCACGAAGCTCGCGGTGGTCAGGTCCCAGGCGAACTGCAGGAGTTCGCCGCCGGGGCCGTCCTTGAGGCGTAGGACCATGCGGTGTGCACCCAGCGGGCCGGTCAGGTACTCGTGGATGCTGGTGGCCACGGCGCCGGTGCCGGTTGCCAGCAGCTCTCTGCCAAGCCGGGGCAGTTCGGCCTCGACCAGGGCCAGCGCCCGGTCCCAGTCGGCGGGCGGCTCGGCCAGCGGCGCGAGCTCGGCCGTGCCGGGGTCCGTGAGAAATCTGGCGTGCGCGACCAGGGCCTCGTACTCGAAGTCCTCGTCGATGCGCAGCCATCCGACCTGACCTCGGGTGACCTTCTCGTCTGCCGATGCTGGAACGGTCAGACGGTCGCCCGGGCGCGGTCCGTGAACGTCGAAGAGCGGCTGCAGGCTGTTGGCGGCCGCGGCCATGGCGGGGTGGTCGGAGTAGAGGAACGGGCCGTGCGGGCTGCCGGGCGGCAGGAACCCGTTGCCGCACAGCGTGACGTCGGCTGTGCCGGGCAGCGGGGCGAGGACCTCCAGGAGCAACTGGTTCAGGACGGCCAGGCCGGTCTTGTGTCGGGTGCCGTCCAGGCCAGGCAGCAGGTTCACCGAGCTGGCGGGCATACCGGGGGGCACGATCTGGGAGTTGTTGGAGACCACCGCCATGCGCGGGGTGGGTTCGGTGCCCTCGGCGATGGCCTGCAGGTACAGGTCGGAGGGGTCGGCGTCGACCGCGATGAACACCGAGGGGCCGTCGGCGACCTGCATGCACGGCTGGACGACGCGGTCCTCCCACCAAAGGGTCTTGGCGCCGGCCGGATATAGCGTGAGGCGGAGCTGGCCGAGCAGGACTGCGGCAGTGTGGTCGATCCGGTGCACGGTGAACCCGAGCCGGGTGATGACCTCTTCGACGGCTGCGGGCAGCAGCGGGCCGCTGTAGACAGGCACAGTGCGCGGCAGCAAGTCGAGCGAGGGCAGGTGGAAGTGGTCCAGATGCTCGTGGGTCAACACGATGGCGTCCGGGGTCGGCATGAGGCCGGTGTCGATCTCGCGTGGTGGCCAGACCCGGCACTCGGCCCGGCCGGGCAGCCCGAAGTGCGTCTTGAGGACGGGGTCGATCAGCACGCGGTGGCCGCCGCCCTGGACAAGCCAGGTCTGGTGGCCCAGGAATGTCAGCTCCAGGCGGGTGTCGGTGTTCACGGCACTTGTCTCCTTTGTGGGTGGGCCCGGGCAGGCCGGCCATCGCGGCCGGCCCGCCCGGGTGGTGCTCAGTGGTGGTAGGTGTGTGGGGCGGCGGTCAGCGCGCCGGTGCCCACCAGTCGGGTCACCTTGGCCTGCAGGGCGACCAGCTTCTTCGGGTCGAGCTTCACAACGGTGTTCTTCTTCATGACGAACTCCTCCTTCACGGGAGTGTTTGTTGTGGTGCAGTCGGCAGGGCTGCCGACGTTCAGGGGCGTCGAGCGACGCGGGTGACGGTTGGTCAGGACGATGGCCGTCCCAGCGTCGCCGCGAGCAGGCCCGCCTCGGTGAGCCGCCCGGGCCGCACTGGCAGGTGCAGCCAGCGGGCATACCGGAACTCCGTCCTTCTCGTCGCGGGGGACAGCTCGGGCACGGCATATGGGCCGAGCCGCCACACCAGTTCAGCGCCAGAGCGCCACTGAGTCGAGGTCAGATCTGAGGACATGTCAGCGGTCATCTGTCACTCGGCGGTACATTGCCATCGCTCAACGTGTTCCCGAACCGCTACCGTCTCCCTCGGACCGGAGGTGCCGCATGGATGAGCCCACGCCAGGGAACACGCTGTTCGTCACCGCGCGGATCCGGCACGGCTGGCACACCCAGGAGGACTTCGCCGCCGCCTACCGATCCCACGCCCTGGCGATCAGCGAGGCTGCGGACATCTCGGTGCGCCAGGTGCGGCGCTGGGAGTCCGACCGCCCCGGCTGGCCCCGCCGCGACGCGAGACGGGTTTTGAGCAGCATCTTTGGCGGCATCGACTTGACGGAGCTCGGGTTCGTTCGGCCCGACACCAGGCGGCGTCCGGACCCACCGCACCAGGAACAGGAGGACGACGTGAACCGCCGCAGCCTCCTCCTACTCGGCGCTGGCGCGCTCGCCACCACCGTCCTGCCAGCCGGCCGGATCACCCCGGACCACGTCCGCAGCCTCCACGACGCCGAGCAGACGCTCTACGACGCCGACCTGCGCCACGGTTCGGCGCAGCTGCGCAGCCAGGCCGCCCACGCCCTGAACGCCGCGCACGCCTGGCTGCAGACGGGCAGCTATACCGAGGAGATCGGTCGTCAGCTCCACATCGCCACTGGCGAGCTGAGCGTGGCGGTAGGCTGGCTCGCTCACGATTCCGGCTTGCCAGGCAAGGCCCGCTCGTTTTACACCGAGGCGCTGGCCAGCGCCCGTATGGCCCGCGATCTCGGCCTGGAGGCGCACTCCTTTGGCTGCATGTCCCTGCTCGCCCATGCCACCGGCCATCCCCGCGAAGCCGTCGCCGCCGCCCAAGCCGCCCAGCAAGCCACCGGTCCGCTCGGCTCCCCGCGCTGGCTGTCTCTGCTGCATATGAGGGAGGCCCGTGGCTGGGCCCGCCAGGGCGACAGCGCCGCCACTGATCGGGCCGTGGTCCGTGCCCACCACCTCTATGCCGAGGGCCCGGCTGAAGGCGACCCGGCCTGGATCGATTTCTACTCACCCGGCGAACTGGCCGGCCTCGAATCGCTTTGCCGCGCCGACCTCGGCCAGCACGACCGCGCTGCCGCAGGCGCCGAACAGGCCGTTCTCCTCACCGGCGACGGCCACGCCCGCAACCGGTCCCTCTACACCGTGGACATCGCGCTGCACCACCTGAACAGCACGCGACCCGATCCGGAGGCCGCAGCCGACGCCGGCCACCGCGCTCTCGCCTACCTGCCCAATGTCCAGTCCCAGCGCCTGGAGCGAGCCCTGCGCGACCTCGTCAGCGCCATCACCCCGCACCGAACCCGAGCAAGCGCCGACTGGCTCGACGCTTACCAAGACGCCACCGCCGGATGACCACGACCGAGGAGAAGAACATGACTGAGCAGCCGACCCGCCTGGAGACCACCATGCGCCGCTACGGTCCGGGCGATATCCCACCTCTCCTCGACACGCTCGCCGAGGTCTGGACCGACGCGCACCAGGGCAACCGCGAGACCGCCGAGGCCGGGTTCGACGCCGATAGCCTCCGCCGGCAGATCGCCGGCCACGCCAAGCGCGACGGCTTCACCCTCATAGCCGGCTACCGTGACGGTGAGCTGGTCGGGTTCGGCTACGCCTTCCCCGCTACCCCGACCTACTGGTATGGCGAGCAGTTGCTCCCCTCCATTCCCGAACCTGCTCGTACCACCACCAGGTTGATCGGGGTGTGCGAGCTGGCCGTCCGCCCCGCTTGGCAAGGTCACGGAATCGGCACCGCCCTACACGCCGAGCTCCTGCGGGTCCTCGCCCCCGATTGGGTCTCGCTGCTCGTCATGCCCGGCAATCAGGCGGCGCGGCGGCTTTACGACCGCCTCGGCTACACCTACGTCGGGCCCTACCAGGCCAGCACCGGGCCGGTCCTCGACCTGCTGCTCTGCGCCGTCAGCTGACCACCTATCACTGCCGCAAGCAGTGAACGTCCCACGCGGCGCAGGTTCGCGAGGCCGATGCCCGGTACCCGCCGCATCGGGGTCGTACGAGTCCAGGCCGAAGAAGTTGGAGAGCATTGCGACGGCGTACCCGGTGGCGCGCGGCCTTGGCCAGCTCCACCAAGCCCTCGGCCGGATCGACCACCAGGTCAAGCTGCGCGGCTTCCGGATCGAACTCGGCGAGATCGAAGCGGTGTTGGCCCAGCACCCGGGGATCCGCGCGGTCGCGGTGGTGGCCCGGGACGTGCAGCCGGGGGACCGCCGGCTGGTCGCCTACCTGGTCCCGAACGGCGACGCGGCGCCGGACGTCGCCGAACTGCGGGCGTACGCGGGCGCGCGGCTGCCCGAGTACATGGTGCCATCGCTCTGGTCCACGCTCCCCGAACTGCCGCTCACCTCAAGTAAGAAGGTGGACCGCAAGGCCCTGCCCGCCCCGGTCGCCGACCGCCTCGCCGACGAGACCCCGTACGCCGCGCCGAGCGATCCGACCGAGCAACTCATCGCCGAGGCCTGGGCCGAGATCCTGGGCATCGCGCGGATCGGCGTGCACGACGACGTCTTCCTGCTCGGCGCGCACTCGCTGCTGGTCACCCGGGTGCTGGCCCGCCTGGTCGC